>NZ_JBHXNK010000017.1:0-50710 GCF_042719755.1 Nocardia sp. NPDC058519
CGCACCAGCTCCGCACGCTCGGCGTCGGACACAACGATCTCAACAGCAGAAGGCCCACGATTCGACACGCAAACAGGCTAACAATTTATCTGGCTCATTTCAGGCGTGACACACTAGTTTCGCTTCGCCGTAGATCCGGTGGCGGTATTCGCCGCGCAGGACGTTGCTGGCGTAGGTCCAGCGGTGGTTGTGGGGGCGGTCGTGGTAGCCGGGCCCGAAGATGTGCAGCCGCAATCGGATGCCGGATTCGGTGTCGTCGTGCAGCACGATTTTGTCGAGGATGTCGTAGTGCTCGCACAGCGGCGTGAGGTCGGGGTTGTCGGGGAGGGCATTGAGGGCACGACGCAACAGGTATTTGCTCGCGGCCAGGAGGTCGAAGGCTTTTCGGGTGGCTGAGTATGTTCGCGGAGCCGAAACACATGCCGGTCAGGATCTTTGCCGAGTGCGAGGGTGAGTGTGGTCTTGCCGGACGCGGGTGGTCCGAGGATCGGCACCAGCAGGGATAGCGCCATGTCGCCCCTTTTCGCAGATTTCGTTGCGGACACCACGACAATCGCGGTGACGGGCGCCAAAGCGCTATACGCGCAACGGATATCAGACGATTGCGCACATACAGTGGTCGTATACACGCTGGGTATCACCGGTGGTACGGTCCGGGAAATCGTTTGGGGACGGCGAGATCGCTGGAGCGGGGCGGATGACGCGAACGAGCGAGAACGAACGGCACTGCACGTCGTGCGGGAGCCGACTGAGTCGATACAACACCGGCACCTCGTGCAGCAGCTGCGCGCGAACGTCGCTGCTTTCTGTCGGCCCGCCGATGTTGCCAGCCGAATTCTGGGCCAGCGACCACATGCGAGACGCCCTCGGGTCCTGGCACATGGGTCGAGTCATTTACGCGTTCCGCACCCACCCGATGCATCAGACCTCGATCACGCAGCTCGATGTCGCGAACTGGCTCGACATCACCCAAGCCACGTTGAGCCGCATCGAAACCGGCGACGCGCCAGAGGTCATGTCGAAGCTGATCAGGTGGGCAACGATTCTGCGCATCCCGGAGGAACTGCTGTGGTTCCGCCTTCCGCACAGGGATACCGTGGACGAGGTGGACCGCCAAGGATTTCTGCGTGTGGCCGCGGCGACCGCCGCCGCCGTGGTCTCACCCGGCAGCGTGCTGCGTCTGCTGGACGAGACCAGAGCCACGCCCATCCCTGCCCGGGTGGGCGCCGTCGAGATCGCGCAAATCCGGGATGCCGCGCAGCTGTTCGCCAAGTGGGATGCCACCTACGGCGGCGCGCTGGTGCGCGAGGTCGTAGCGACCCAGCTACGAATTGCCGAAGGCTACCTCGACGCCCAGTGCGCGCCCTGCGACCGAGCCGATTTGTACCTGGCCGTTGGTTCGCTTGCCCACACCGCGGCGTTCATGGCGTTCGACGCATGCGCGCACAACGACGCCGAGCAGATGTTCGGCCTCGCGCGCGACTGCGCCAAAGAGGTCGACGCGGTGCACCTGCACGCGAAAGTGCTCTCCTCGATGACGCGCCATGCCATCTGGACCGGTAAGAACTACGACGGCTTGGCCCATATCCAGGAGGCACTCACGTTGGCGCCGAGCCTGACAGCGACGGAGCGGGCGATGCTGTACACCGCCGAGGCGCGCGTGCGCGCAAAGCTCGGTGACGTACAGGCGGTGCTCACTGCTGTCGGCCACGCAGACGAACAATTCGCCAACTCCTCGCCGGCCAACGATCCGGTCTGGATGCGCTACTACGACCGCGCCCAGCACGCAGGCGACACCGGACATGCGCTGTTCGATATCGCAGTGAAGGGCAGCTTCACTGGCGAGGCACGTGACCGTCTGTCCACGGCCGTCCGCGGACACACCGACCTGGCGGCCCGCTCACGCACGATGTCATCGATCAAATTGGCATCGCTGGTCATGGCCACCGGCGACCCAAACGAGGCGCGCTCGATCGGATCAGCGGCCCTCACACGCGCAAACGCATTGCATTCACGTCGCGCAGCCCAGGACGTTCAAGAGCTACACCGGTATGCCCGCCGCGCCGGAGTCGACCTCACGGCGACACCAGCGTGAGTCAACCGGAAATCGAGCAGGTGGCGCGGGAAGCCTGCGCCACTGCGGGATTCGAGAACCCGCGTCTGGTGCCTATCAAGGTCGCCGAGAACGGGATATACAGACTGGCCGACCAACAGGTGGTGGTGCGAGTAGCCCGCATCGGACAGGCCGAGGCGGCATCCAGGGAGCTCATGGTCGCGAGATGGCTTCAGGCCAACGGTGTCGCTGCCGTCGAACCAGCAGGCAGCCGCGCTGATTTCGTCGACGTAGACGGTCGGCCGGTCACGTTCTGGCGCGAGCTCGGCCCGCATCGACCGGGTACCGAACAGGAGATCGCTACGGCATTGCGCACTCTCCACGGCCTGTCGGCACCTGAATTCCTCAGCGAGGTACAGCCTTTCGTCCGACTCGACGAACGCATCGATGCCGGAAGTACTCTTACGCCGGGGGATAGGCAGTGGCTGCGTGACCAGCTGTCCGAGTTGCGAGCAGGGTGGAAGGAGCTGGCGCCGGGTCAACCGCGGGGTCCGATCCATGGCGATGCGTGGGCAGGCAACGTGGTCACCACTGAGGCGGGAGTGACCACGTTCCTCGATTTGGAGCGTGCTTCGATCGGGCCACCGGAGTGGGATCTGACTTCGACCGCGATCAAGCACAGCTCGTTCGGATGGATCCCGGAGCAGCGATACGAGTCATTTTGGCGCGCATACGGTTACGACGTCACAACCTGGCCCGGGTTCGCGTTGTTGCGTGATATCCGTGAGTTGCGGATGACGTGCATGGCCGTGCAGTCGGCCGGGTCCAAACCTGAGCATGCTGCGCAAGCTCTGCATCGGCTCGATTGCCTACGCGGACGAGTCGGCCCTCGACCCTGGAGCAGTTGGGAACCGATCCCGTAACCTCGTCCCGGTCAGCGATGTGCTGCAACAACTCGAGCATCTCGTACCTACCCCACCGTGCTCGCGGCCGAGCGTGCAGGGCGACTGCACTGGCCGGGATGTACCTGGGTGCCGACGTCAGGCGGTCGCCGCGATCGGGGCCGCGGCGATCATCCAGTTGCTGAACTCGCTGGCCAGGTGCCATTGATGCTGGTGGATGAGCCTGGCGGGCAGGCTACCCGGGAACTGGCAGGTCAGCAGGGCTTCGAGAGTGCCGTCACGGTCGCGGAACTGGTGGCGGACGCCGCCGATGACCAGGCCGTCGTCGAGCTGGGCCTGGCCCGCGATCTGGATGGGGTAGTCGGGATCGGCGGGGATGGTCAGTGTTTCGGTTCTGCTGTAGTCGACGAGGAACCGCGACGCCGTGGGTGAGCCGCCGGTCGTTTCGACGACTTCCTGAAGCCGTTGGGCAGGCCGCGCAGCAGGTAGTGGTCCGGGGTGGCGTCGACCATGTCGACTTCGATGTTGGAGATGGTCAGGTTGTTGAACCAGTCGGCGAATCGCTGCGCGGAGTAGTGGGGGACGTGAAGTCGGGTGACCGAGTACTTGACCCGGCCCCGGCTGGCGGCGATGCCGACCCGTGCCATCCGCTCGGAGATGGCCAGTTCGCGCTTGAGCAGTGCGTAGATTCCCGCGTGGCCCAGTTCGGTCTTCATGGCAGTGAGGGCGGCGCGCTGGACATCGAGGGGCGCGTCGAACGCTCTGCCGATCGTGAAATCGGGCAGGAGTTCGGCTGTTCCGCGGTGTCCCAGGCGCCTGGCGAACTTCTTCAGCACCGCTTCGGCACGCCGCGCTTCCCAGGCGCGCACCTGCTGGCGCGTGACGCTCTGTTCGGCGAGGAACGCTCGGATCTCGATGGGATCGTCCATGGCGGCTACCACCTCTCATTAAAGCTATTACGACTTGCGTTAAGGTTGCCCTTTCGAAACTGGAAACGCAAGTGTCTGTGGCGTTAATTATGCGCAACCTGTTGACATCGTGACGAGGGCAACGGAAGCTGTGTTATCGCAAGAGCTACTAGCGTTAGATTGAAAGGAATTGGTCAATGCTGACCAGGAGAAGCTTCATCGTCCGTGCCGCCGGGGCGACGGCCGCCACCGCGGCGGTTGCCTACGCCGGTACGGGGACCGTCTTCGCCTCCCCTGATGCGTCGGCAGCCGGGCTGCGGACATACATCGACGGTCACCTGGTCGACCAGGGCAAGGTCGTCGAGTGGGAACGGCGGCGGCTGTCGGTCGCCGCGGCGCGGATACGCAAGGACTACATCGGCCTGCTGACCGGTGAGCTCGACTCGCTGCTCGCCCGCTTCGCGGTAGATGTCGACGACATTCCCGCCGCCCGCGCGGCGCTGGCACGGGCTCGCGTGCTGATCGGTCCCCAGGGTTTGCGTGAGCTGCTCGCAGGCGAACTCGTCGCCTCCGAGGCCGCCACCCGGGCCACGCTCGCGGCGTCGGGTGGACGCTGGGTGGTGGCGACGGTCGAGATCGCCAGCGATCGCGGCAGCGCACAGGGCTTCATCGACACGTTCGACCGCGCGCGGGTGAACAACGACCAGGCGTTCTGGACCGGCGCGTGCCCGGACCACTACATCATCGCCACCCTGCCCGACGGGCGGCAGGAGGTCATCGAGGTGACCGGTGGAGCGGTGCTCGCCAGCCGGTTCCTCGTCACCTACACCGACCCGTCGAAGGTAGTCGCCCCCGTGGACCCGGCCTACCCGCTCTCGGTCGCCGGAGCTGCCACCCTCTCTGACGGTGAACTCATCGGCGGGGTGTGTCATCAGTTCCGTGACGAACCCGGTGGTGGGTTCCGCAGTCAGCTGAAGGTCGCGTTCCCCGCGGCCGTGCCCGGCCTGTATGTCACCGAGCACCAGTGGCATCTCGCGACCGAATTCGGCAACTGGATCGCGGCGTATCTGCGCTGATCCGGAAGTGTCGGTCGCAGCGGTCGGGGCGCCATTCCCGGGCGCGAGATCAGGCAACCCTCGAGCAAGTCACCGAGCACGGCATCGAGGGCTTGACCATCGGTGATGTCGCGGCCCGCGATCGGATCTGATGGTGCTGGCCGCGCAGGTTTCCGACCTGATCTCGCGCCCGGGAACGGCGCGGCTGATGGGGACCACCGTGGCTCTGTCGTCCGATCCCGTGAAGCCCACACCCCCGTTCGATGTGGGCTTCACACCGGATCTCACCGGGCAGGCGCGGTAGCGAGCGCGACCGTGAAATCTGCTCCGGTGGCCTCTCGAACGTCGGATTCGCTGACTCCCGGCGCGGTTTCGACAAGTGTCAGCCCGTCGGGGCCGATATCCAGCACCGCCATCTCGGTGATGATGCGGTGCACGCAACCCAGCCCGGTCAGTGGCAGGGTGCAGCGATCGACGATCTTGGGTTCACCGCTGCGGGACCGGTGTTCCATCATCACGATGACCCGTTTCGCGCCGTGGACCAGGTCCATCGCGCCACCCATGCCCTTGACCATCTTGCCCGGAATCATCCAGTTCGCCAGGTCGCCGTTGGCGCTGACCTGCATCGCGCCGAGAACGGCGACATCGACGCAGCCGCCGCGGATCATCCCGAAGGACTGGGAGGAGTCGAAGTAGGAGGCGCCGGGCAGTACGGTGATCGTCTCCTTGCCCGCGTTGATCAGCTCGGGATCGACTTCTTCGTCGGTCGGGTACGGTCCGACGCCGAGGACGCCGTTCTCCGAATGCAGAACGACCGTGACATCGTCGGGCAGGTAGTTCGGCACCACCGTCGGCATACCGATGCCGAGGTTCACGTACTGGCCGTCACTCAACTCGCTGGCCACTCGGGCCGCCAACTCCTGGCGTGTCCAGGTCATGCCCGCACCGTCCTGTTCTCGATTCCGACCTCGACTGTGCCCACGTGCACCACGCGCTGCACGTGGATGCCGGGGGTGTGTACTTCGTCTGGATCCAGTTCGCCCGGTTCCATCAGGTGCTCGACCTGGGCGATGGTGATCCGGCCTGCCGTGGCGGCCGGGGGATTGAAGTTGCGCGCGCTGCGGCGGTAGACGAGGTTGCCGTGGCGGTCGCCCTTCCACGCGTGCACGAGCGCGAAATCGGTGACGATCGCATGTTCGAGCACGTAGGGCACCCCGCCGAAGACCCGGGTCTCCTTCGCGGGACTGGCCAGCGCGATCCCGCCGTCGCCGTCGTAGCGCAGCGGCAGACCACCGTCGGCGACCTGTGTGCCGACGCCCGCGGGGGTGTAGAACGCCGGAATGCCCGCACCGCCCGCCCGCATCCGCTCCGCAAGGGTGCCCTGCGGCGTCAGTTCCACTTCGAGTTCGCCGGAGAGGAACTGACGCGCGAACTCCGCGTTCGAGCCGACGTAAGAGCTGGTGGTGCGGCGGATCCGGTGTGCTTCGAGTAACACGCCCAATCCGACGCCCGCAGTGCCGCAGTTGTTGCTGACGACCTCGAGATCGGTGGCGCCGTGGGCGAGTACGGCGTCGATGAGTACCTGCGGCACCCCGACCAGACCGAACCCGCCGACCGCGAACGACGCGCCGTCTTGAATATCGGCGACGGCCTCGGCTGCCGTCGCAATGACTTTGTCCATCACACCGGCGATACTAGACGGCATGTTCGCATTGCGCACTTCTGTTCGTATGGCGAACGCTTGCGTTGGCTGGAGTTGTGGGCATAGCTTGTTCATTATGCGTACGTCTGTTCGCATAATGAACATCCGTTTTCGTGCATGCCGAGCCTTGTGTCCGATCCCCGCGACGTAGCCTCGGGCCCGGCTCGGTGTACAGACGTTCGCCGCGGGTGGACGCCATCGGGCCCAGTGGGAGAAGGAGTTACGGCCGCCATGACAGAACCGTCGCCGGATTACGTGCAGTCCCTCGCGCGCGGCCTTGCCGTCATCCGGGCCTTCGATGCAAGGCATCCACGACGCACCCTCAGCGAGGTCGCCCACGCCACCGACCTGACGCGGGCCACCGCACGGCGTTTCCTGCTCACCCTCGTCGAACTCGGGTATGTGCGCTCCGACGGAAACCAGTTCTGGCTCACGCCGCGCGTGCTCGAGCTCGGGTACAGCTTCTTGTCCAGCCTGACCCTGCCCGACCTGGCGGGCCCGCACCTCGAGGCGCTGGCCGAGAAGGTTCGTGAGTCGACCTCGGTGTCCATCCTGGACGGCACCGACATCGTCTACGTCGCCCGTGTACCCGTCAGCCGGATCATGACGGTGTCGATCAACATCGGGACCCGTTTCCCCGCCTACGCCACCTCGATGGGGCGGGTTCTGCTCGCCGACCTCGACGCCGACGCGCTGGAGAACTATCTGGCGAAGGTCGACCTGACACCCCTCACCGACACGACCGTCACCACGAAACGGCAACTGCGTGCCGAGTTGGCGCAGGTCCGCGCAGACGGCTACTGCGTCGTCGATCAGGAGCTCGAGCAAGGACTGCGGTCGATGGCCGCGCCCCTGCGTGACCAGCACGGCGCAGTCGTTGCCGCGGTGAACATCTCCACCCAGGCCGCCCGCTACACGCTCGGTGAAGTCCGCGACGTTCTGATCCCCGCCCTGCTCGAGACCGGCGCCGCGATCGAGCACGACCTCACCCGGATCCGATCCAACACCTGACACCTACGAGGAAGAGCTATGCCCGAAGCTGTTATCTGCGAACCCCTGCGAACCCCGGTCGGCCGATTCGGCGGAGTCTTCAAGGACATCGCCCCGCAAGACCTCGCTGCGACCGTGATCACCGAACTGATCACCCGCACCGGACTCGACTCCGCGACCGTCGACGACGTCATCCTCGGCCAGTCCTCGCCCAACGGCGAGGCACCCGCGATCGGCCGCATCGCCGCGCTGGACGCGGGCCTCGGCATCGGCGTGCCCGGCATCCAGGTGGACCGGCGCTGTGGATCCGGCCTGCAAGCGGTGCTGCAAGCCTGCATGCAGGTGCAATCCGGGGGCAGCGATCTCGTCCTCGCGGGCGGCGTGGAATCCATGAGCCGCACCGAGTTCTATGCCACCGACATCCGCTGGGGTATCCGCGGTGACGGTCCGGTCCTGCACGACCGCCTCGCCCGCGCTCGAATCACCGCTGGTGGCAGGAACTTTCCGGTCGATGGCGGCATGATCGAAACCGCGGAGAACCTGCGTGCGCAGTTCGCCATCAGCCGCGCGGACCAGGACGCGCTCGCCGTGCAGTCGCACCAGCGTGCCGTCGACGCGCAACGCGATGGCCGCTTCGAGGCGGAGCTGGTGAGTGTCGCTGTGCCGCAACGTAAACGGGAACCGCTGCTGGTGCGCGCCGATGAGCACCCACGAGCCGATACCGACCTCGACACGCTGGCGAAGCTGCGCCCGATCCGTCTCGGTGTCGATCCCGAATCCACCGTGACAGCGGGAAATTCCAGTGGTCAGAACGACGGCGCGGCCGTCTGTATCGTGACGACACCGCAGCGCGCACAAGCACTCGGGCTGCGCCCCATGGCTCGACTGGCGTCGTGGGCGGTCGCGGGAGTACCGCCGTCCACCATGGGCATCGGACCGGTGCCCGCGACCGAGAAAGCGCTCGCACGACTGGATCTCACGCTCGACGACATGGACGTGATCGAACTCAACGAGGCCTTCGCCGCGCAGACACTGGCCGTGCTGCGGACCTGGAAGGTCGAACCCGACGACCCGCGCGTGAACCCCAACGGCTCGGGGATCTCCCTCGGTCATCCGGTCGGCGCCACCGGCGCCAGAATCCTGGCCACCCTGCTGCACGAACTGACCCGCCGCGAGGGCCGCTACGGCCTCGAAACCATGTGCATCGGCGGCGGACAAGGGCTGGCGGCTGTTTTCGAACGCCTCTGATCCGCCCGGGACCGGTCGCGACTAGCCGTCGCGGCCGGGCTCGGCCGAGGGTGGTCGCACGGCGGAGGCGCCGAGCAGATCCAGTGCGTCGACCGCATTCGTCACGCGCAGTGGCGATTCGGTGTCGGTCTCACCGAGCTGTGCTGCGACCCATGCCCGGGTGGGACCGGACTCGTGGCGGCCCGCGACGAACCACACGCCCCGCGCGGGTTCGCTCGACTGGTTGACGTACATGTGTGGCCGGGTGGAATCGAAGCACAGCGAGTCGCCCGCGCCGATGGTGTACCTGTCGAAGTCGAGCAGCAGCGTCAACTCTCCGGTGAACAGGTAGGCGTACTCGGTTCCGGAGTGGCGCATCGGCATTCGGTCCACCGAACTCGCGGCACCCGGCTCGTAGGTGACCAGCAGGGCGTCGACACCAGCGTTCGGATCGACCGCGAGCTTTTCCCACCGGACGCCGTTGGCCATCTCGAGCACCGGGTTGTCCGCGGCGCGTTGAACTACCCCCGTGGACCGGCTCGTGCCCGAATGTCCGGCTGGTTCCGCGGTGGGCTCGGTGCGGCCGTACCGAATGCCGAGCAGATCGTCGAGGGAGACCTCGAGATGGTTGACGAGAGCGTAGAGGGTGCTCACCGACGGCTGGGACTTGTTGTTCTCGATCTGTGAGAGCTGGCTGGCGGAGATGCCCGCCGCGGCCGCCAACCCGCGCAGACTCGAACCCCGATCCAGACGCGCCTGCTTCAACGCCGGCCCGATCCTGTCCTGCATCAGCGCACCCCTGTCCACTCGCCGAAACAAAATCAACTATCAGTGAACACTACGGGTTCACTATGGGTGAACACTATCTACGGCGCACGGTGAACCTTGGTAGCCCCATCTCGACGTGGTGTTTCGAACATACTTCTGATGCCTGAGGTGCCTCTTCTCGTGAGTTGGACACGAGCTGCGCGTCCCGTTCGATGCGACAAACGTTGTGCCGTGGTTGACATCACTCTCTATATGTTTAATGATACTGAACATATTCACAGTGGCTTCAGCCCCGTTCCCCGTCATCGACGACGAAGGAGACTCGTGTCCTACCCGATTGCGCGGCTTCGGTCGACCTGCTTTCCACCACCTCCCACGACCGCTCGCCGGTTGGCCACGACGACCTCGGTAGCGGGGGAGGGGCCGTGCTGATCGGATTCGCGGGCCTGGGCCGCATGGGCAGGCCGATGGCGGCCCACCTCGCCGCGGCCGGGCACACCGTTCTCGCCTACGACCCACACGTCGAGCAGGCGCCACAGTGGATCAGCCTCGTCGACTTCCCCGACGCGCTGGCTGCCACCGCGTTGACGATCAGCATGCTGCCCGACGGCGAATCCACTCGAGGCCTGGTCGTCGAGGGACTGCGCAACGTCGGGCCTGACCACCTGCACATCGTGATGGGCACCGTGGGCCCGGAGATCGTCCGCGAACTCGCCGACCTGCCGCACCTCGCGGTGATCGACGCGCCGGTGTCGGGCAGTGTGTCGATGGCCGAAACCGCTGCTATCACCACGATGGTCGGTGCCACGCCCGAACAGTTCGAGCGGGCACAACCGGTACTGGCCGCGATGACCACCGCCCAGTTCCATGCCGGACCGGTCGGCTCGGGGTCCACGGCAAAGCTCGCGGTCAACGCAGTCCTCGCCGGGCTGAGTCAGGCTGTCGCAGAAGGACTTCTGCTCGCCGAAGCCGGTGACCTCGACCCAGCCACGTTCTACGACATCCTGCGCAACAGCGCGGCGGGCGCGCCCTATGTCGGCTACAAGCAGCAGGCCTATCTCGCGCCGGAGGCGACCCCGGTCGCGGCGCCGGTATCGCTGATCCGCAAGGACCTCGGCCTGGCTCTCGCGCTGGCCCACCGCCACCGGCTGATCCTGCCCGGGTCCGAAGCCGCGTTCGCCGTACTCGACGACGCCGTGGCCACCGGGCTGGGTCAGGCAGACATGGCCGAGGTCCTCACCGTCTTGCGCCGCCGCAACGGCGTGATGTTGCGCGAAACCCTTTCCACCGCACCACAGACAGGAGCGCTTTCATGACCAGCGATACCCTCGCTACCGCCGAGATCGAATCGACCATCCGCTCGCTCGAGGACGCACGCTACGCCGCGGTGGTGGCAGGCGATATCGACGGCTTCGCCGCGTTCGCGCACCCCGAGCTGCTCTACACGCACTCCAACGCTGTGGTCGACACCCTCGACAGCTACCTGGAGAAACTGCGCACCGGCTTCTACGTCTACCACCGGATCGATCACCCCGTGCACCGGATCGTCGTCGCGGGCGACACCGTGCTGGTCTCCGGTGAGATGCGCGCCGACATCACCGCCGGTGGGGTGCGCAAGCAACTGGCCAACAGCGCACTCGCGGTCTGGGTGCGCGACGGCGAACGGTGGCTGCTTCTCGGCTACGGGCCGACGGTCATCTCGGGGGCGATCTGATGACACAGTTCACCTACGACGGTCTGCCCGGCCGGGTCGTCTTCGGCGCCGGCGCCGCGCGCACCCAGTTGCTCGCCGAGCTCGATCTGCTCGGTGCCCGCCGCATTCTGCTCATCGCCACCGATGCCGAGAACGACACCGCGACACAGCTGTGCGCTCCGTTCGCCGATCGGGTGGTCGCGACCTTCTCCGAGGTCCGTCCCCATGTGCCCGCCGAAGTCGCCGAGCTCGCCCGCAAGGTGGCAGTCGACGCCGACGCCGACGTAGTGCTGTCGGTGGGCGGCGGCTCGACTACGGGAACGGCCAAGATCGTCGCTCTGACCACCGGTCTGCCGGTGCTCGCCGTGCCGACGACGTATGCCGGTTCCGAAGTCACCCCGGTCTGGGGACTGACCGAGCGTGGACGCAAGACCACCGGGACCGATCGGCGGGTACTGCCCAAGACCGTCGTCTACGACCCGGTGCTGACTCTTTCTCTGCCGGTGGAACTCTCGGTCGCCAGCGGACTCAACGCGGTGGCGCACTGTGTCGAGGCCTTCTGGGCGCCACGGCGCAGCCCGGTGTCCAGCGCGGTCGCCGAAGACGGCATCCGTCACCTGGTCAACGGGTTGGCCACGATCGCGTCCACCCCGACCGGCCTGGCCAGTCGCGGTGAATTGCTGCTCGGCGCCTACCTGGCCGGATCGGCGTTCGCCATCGCTGGATCCGGGCTGCACCACAAGATCTGCCACGTCCTCGGCGGGGCGTTCGACCTGCCCCACGCCCACACTCACGCCATCGTGCTGCCTTACGTGTTGGCCTACAACGCCCCCAACGCGAGCGAGGCCGTCGACCGGATCGGCCGCGCACTCAGGCGAGTCGACATCGTCGACGGACTGCGTGAACTGGGTGGTGCGGCCGGCGTACCGGCGGGGCTGCGCGAGCTCGGCATGGACGAGTCCGGTATCGACGACGTGATCGGCGACATCCTCGCGATCGCGCCCGCCGACAACCCCACACCTGTCACTCCGGACGGACTGCGCGCGATCCTGCACGGCGCATGGGCAGGATCCGACCCCGCGGGGCCTCCGGCATGACCGGCGACCCGGCTACCGCCGTCGACAAGGAACAGGCTGTCACCGAGGAGGTGCTGGCCAGCTTCGACGCCACCCCCGATCCTCGGTTGCGCGAGGTGATGCACAGTCTCGTGCGGCACCTGCACGCCTTCGCCCGCGATGTCCGGCTCACCGAACACGAGTGGGAGTCGGCGATCGAATTCCTCACTCGCGCAGGGCATATCACCGACGAGCGGCGCCAGGAGTTCATTCTGCTCTCCGATGTGCTCGGCCTGTCCATGCTCACGGTCGCCATCAACGAACCCGCCGAGCCCGGCGCGACCGAGTCGACGGTGTTCGGTCCGTTCTTCGTCGATTCCGCACCGGAGATTGCGCTCGGAGGCGATATCGCCCGGGGCGCGAAGGGTCTGCCGTGCTACGTATCCGGGCGGGTTCGCTCGGTCAGTGGCGAGCCGATCGAGGGTGCGCGGATCGAAGTTTGGGAAGCCGACTCCGACGGCTTCTACGACGTCCAGTACACCGACGACCGCTCGGCCGGTCGCGGGTGGCTGCGCTCGGGTGCCGACGGTGAATACCGATTCTGGTCGGTACTGCCCGCGCCGTATCCGATTCCCCACGACGGCCCGGTCGGCGACCTGCTGACCGCGACGGCCCGCGGCCCGATGCGCCCCGCGCATCTGCACTACATGGTCACCGCGCCGGATTTCCGGCCCCTGATCACCCACATCTTCGTCGCGGGCGACCCCTATCTCGACTGCGACGCGGTGTTCGGGGTGAAGGAGAACCTCGTCGTCGAGGCCGTCCACCACGTCGATGGCACCGCCCCTAACGGGACGCATCCGCAGGATGGCTGGACGAGCATCACGTTCGACCTGGTGCTGGCCACCCACGACGGCAGCTAGCGCCCCGTCTCACACACGACCGGACCCGTCGAGGTCCGGGTCTAACGGCACCGCCATGCCTTTCGCCGGAGTCACGCACTGGCCGGCGATCACTCGGTGCCGGTTCCACCCATGCAGTGAACACCCGTTCCCTGCGATTCGAAGATCACTGCTGCCCGGGCACGACCCCCAGCAGTTCACACTGGAGGTACAACGATGCGACGTACTCGTTGGATCGTGCTCGGTGGGTGTTTCCTCGCCTACCTGTTCGACGCGCTGGAAATCGTCCTGCTGTCCATGGCACTACCGTCCATCCGTAAGGACTTGGGCATCACGATCACCCAGGGCGGTCTACTCGCCACCGCCACCCTGGTCGGCATCGGTGTCAGCAGCGTCCTTGGCGGCTATGTGGCCGACAACTTCGGGCGCAAGAAGGCGCTGCTCGCCGCGCTGAGCATCTTCGGCATCTTCACAGCGGTGATCTACGTCGTCCCGAGCTACGAGGTCTTCCTGCTGCTGCGGTTCCTCGCCGGTATCGGGCTCGGCGCGGTCTGGAGCGTGGTCTCGGCCTATGTGGTCGAGACGTGGCCGGAGAAGCACCGTGGTCGCGCCGCCGCGTTCGTGATCAGCGCATTCCCTGCCGGTGGTGCGATGGCCGCCACGATCTCGGGCTGGTTCCTGCCGGATTGGCGACTGATGTTCCTGGTGTCCGGTTGCGCGGTGGTGCTCCCGATCGCCATCGTCGCGATCTTCTTCAAGGAATCGGCTACCTGGGCAGCTCAGAAGGCCGACAACGCCGACGATGTCGTCTCTGTACGCGATGTGCTGGGCTCCTCGCTGCGCCGGCGAACACTGCTCGGCACCCTCATGGCAGCACTCGCGCTGTTCGGCTATTGGGGTGCGATGACCTGGCTGCCGACCTACCTGACCACCGAGCGTGGGCTGCCGTCGACTTCGGTCGCACTGTTCATCACGATGCTCAATCTGGGAATGTTCGTCGGCTACAACGGGTTCGGCTTCCTCGCCGATCACATCGGCCGTCACCGGACGATCATCATCACCTTGCTCGGCGTCACGCTGACACTGCCGATCTACGCGCTCACCACCCAGGAGACCGCCCTGCTGTGGATGGGACCGCTGTTCGGCGCGTTCACCGCCTTCTTCGGTCTGTTCGGCTCCTACCTCGGGGAACTGTTCCCGACCAGAGCCCGCGCGACCGGCGCGGGCTTCTGTTTCAACGTCGGGCGCGGTGTCTCGGCGCTGGCGCCGTTCGCCCTGGCCGGACTGGCGGCGAGTATCGGATTCCAGGGCGGTCTCATCGTGTGCGCGGGCTTCTTCGGCCTCGCCGCTGTGGTGGCAATGTTCTTGCCCCGCGGCAGCACCGTCGCCGATGACGTTGTCGCCCAACCGGTTACCGACCCACGCGACGGAGAACCCGTCAAGGTGTGACAGCAGGTGGTCTGGGTCGCCATGGCGACCCGGACCACCTCTCGGCGCCCGAATCTTATCCACCATCTCGACGAGGAAGACACTGCTGTGCCATCGACGATGCAAGCCGCCGTCTACTACGGCCCCCGCGATATCCGACTCGAAGAAGTCGACATCCCAGCCCCGGGCAATGGGGAAACACTCGTGCGGGTGTTGCGATCGGGGATCTGCGGGACCGACGCCTCCGAGTGGACCGCCGGGCCGAAAACCTTTCCCGTGCAACGCCGCCACCCACACAGCGGCCATCTCGGTCCGATCATCCCCGGCCACGAATTCGTCGGCGAGATCGTCGAGGCCGACCCGGATTCCGGCCTCACCGCGGGCAGCCTGGTCGCCAGTGGCGCCGGCGTCTGGTGCGGTGAGTGCCGACGATGTGGCGAAGGCCGAACCAACCAGTGCACGCAGTACCGAACCCTCGGGCTGAACGTCCACGGCGGCATGGCCGAATTCGTCGCGGTCCCGACGAAAACACTGCGCCCGTTGCCCACCGGGCTGCCCCTCGACCACGCCGGACTCGCCCAACCCCTGTCCGTCGGCATCCATGCGGCCCGCCGGTCCGGTGCCCGTGAAGGCGACAACGTCATCATCATCGGCGCCGGCGCGATCGGCTCGTTCGTCCTCGCCGGTCTGCGACACCTCGGCGAGTTCGACATCACCGTCATCGACTTCCCCGGTAGCCGCCTCGACCGCGCGCAACGCCTCGGCGCCGATCGCACCCTCGCTCCGTCGGAATCCATCGCCGCCGATGTCGTCGACGCACTCGACGGCCGCAAACCCGACGTCGTGATCGAGGCCAGTGGGGCGCCCGGCCAGCTGGCGGCGGCACTCGAGATGGTCGTCGACGGTGGTCGTGTCCAAGCCGTCGGCATTCCCAAGGACAAGCCCGCCCTCGACATGCACTCGATGATCTTCCGCGAGATCACCCTCGACACGACGCTGGCACACGTCTGCGACACCGACCTCCCCGCCGCGCTGCACATCCTGGCGGCAGACCCGCTGCTCGGCACCGAGTTCGCCGAAACCCCGGTAGGACTCGCACAGCTCGGCGCATCACTCGATCGGCTTGCCGCCGGGCAGGTGGAAGGCAAGATCCTTATCGACCCCGGCGTGTAATCGGTCAGGACAGGCGTTGCCGCGGGCTGTCACACCACCTCATAGACCTCCTGGGGATCCCGCCGCAACAGCCGGTCGGTCATCTCCAGCTTGAGCTGTGCGAGATGTGCCTCCTCGTCGTCGGTTCGGTTGGGCTTGCGTGAGAGCACGATGAACTCCTCGACGACGAAGCCGTCGTCGCGCAACTGCACTGTCACAACGTCGTCGCGGTAGGCGAACTCCCAGACATAGCGCTCGAGCATTACCCCACGTTCGGGCTTCTCCAGGTCAGCAGTCACCGTGTACTGCCCCTCCGTGACGGCGCGCAGCACCATCTCGACGGCATCGCGCCCGCCGGGTCCACGGAATCCCGTCCGTACCTTCACCTCTCGCCGATTCACCGCCGGAGCCAGGTTCGGCAGCGCCACCCGCATCGCGGTGTAGCCGTGTGCCACACCGCCCGGGTAGCCGGGACCGTGGTATTTGAGCACGTCGTCGAAGGTGAAATCCAGGGTGGTCGTGCCCTCGAGAACCAGTAGCGACATTCGATCTCCTCTCAGCTCCGCGTGGCCCACTGCATCGCGGAGTACAGCAATTGGGTTGCGCCGGGCATGAATCCGGAGCCGTGGTGATAGACCGGATCCATCGTGGTCACGAGCAGCCGGCCGGGGGTGCTGAGTTCGTCGAGATAGAGCAGCGAACCGTCTCGTTCGCCGGTGACGGTCTCGAGGTCCACCAGACTCACCGCACCCTGTGGTGGCTTCAGCACACCGTGAAAGTGCCAGATCACCGATCGATCCGCGAAGTACGGCCAGGCCGGATGATGCGGTGCACGCAGCCGGATCCGATGATCCTCGCCGGTTCGCCACCACCAGAAGTTGGTCGGCCGACTTTCCTCCTGGACCCCGGGTAGCCATTCGCCGACACCGTTCTCACCGAACACCACCATCGTCGCGCCCCGAGCCAGGCACTCCAGCAGCACCGGCGATCTCGGAATCAGCAGATCCGGGCGCAGTCGATCACTGACCACCACCACATCGGCGTCGGCCAGCGCGACCGGCTCCAGCTTGCGGATGTGCACAGGCCGAATCCGGTACGGCGCCAACGCTGGGTCGGCGAGTGTCGCCAACTGCGCGTGGGTGCCGCCGTGCACGAAAGCCACCCGCGGCATCGCGCTCATCGTTGCCCCAACCACGACAACAGCTGTCCGGTAAGGAAACTCGTGCCGCGATCGGCGCCCGCGAACTGCAGGAGATCATTACCGCCGTGCACGAGCACGTGTCCCGCACCGAGCCGATACGCGTAGTCGATCGGACCAGCGGTCGGTCCGATCGTGTGGACGATCTGCGCGTCGTCGGGGAGGTCGAGGTAGTAGCCGCGACCATAGAACCCGGCGACTCCGATGCGCGAGATCTCCTCGAACGTCAGCCGACCCGGCGTGCCGGTGTTGTAGAGCAGCGCTTGAGGATCGATGCCCGCCCACACCGGATGCTCCGACACCCGAGTCAGCGCGAGATCGGCGGGCTTGCGGAACTCCAGCTTCCGCCAGCGGGTCAGACCGTCGAGAAATACCCGCTGGACGTGGCCGTTGACCACCATCCGGCCGCCCTCGAAGACGAACCGGCCCAACAACTCCCGAATCTCGGCGAGAAACTCCTGATCGACGTCCGCCGCGAGATAGATCCCGGTCACCTCGGTGAGATCGGCCTGGGGCAGGTCGTAGAGATCGATGTGCCGCCAGCCGTCGGACTCGACGGCACCCGGCACCATCACCGCACGCAACACCGTCATGACACACCCCGGCCGAAGTCGGGAACGATCAACCGGCGCACCGCCGTCGAGGTCTGGACATCGGCGGTCACGATGGCGAGTTCGTACAGTTCGCTCAACACGTTGTCGGTCAACAACTCTCGGGTCGGGCCCACGCGCTGATCACCGGAGTCGACCATCAGCACCACGCGTTCGGCGATGTGCAATGCGTGATCGGGATGATGGGTCGTCATCACCACCGCCATACCTTCGTCGGCGAGCGACCGGAGCAGCGTCAATACCCGCGCCTGGTTGCGCAGATCCAGCGCCGAGGCCGGTTCATCGAGAACGATGGTGTCGCAATCGGAGACCAGTGCCCGGGCAATCAGTACCAATTGCCGTTCGCCACCGCTGAGGCGGGCGTAGTCGCGCTCGGCGAGGTGGGAGATTCCCACCCGGGCCAGTGCGGCCGCGGCGGCGAGACGGTCGCCGCGGGTGGGTGTGCCGTAGATCTTGACCCGACGCGCTCGGCCCATCAGCACGGTGTCTGTCACCGAGAACGAGAAGACGACCGCATGACTCTGCGGCACGAAGCCGACCTTGCCTGCGAGTTCGACCGTCCCTTCGGTCGGCGCCACCAGTCCGGACAGGCACTTGAGCATCGTTGTCTTGCCACGGGCGTTGGGGCCGAGCACCGCCAGCACTTCTCCGCGCCGGACATCCACGGACACGTCGCGAAAGATCCACGGTCCCTTGGCCGAATAGCGAAACGACATCGACTTCGCTTCAAGCATCGCTACCCCACAGCTGTCGCCGATTACGGATCAGCAGCAGTACGAAGAACGGCGCCCCGATCATGGCGGTGAGAATTCCGATCGGGATCTCGGCGGTGCTGAGTATGCGTGAGAGCGTGTCGATCAATGTCAGGTACGACGCTCCGAGCAGCGCGCTCATCGGCACCACGATCCTGTTGTCGGTGCCGACCATCATCCGGACCAGGTGCGGAACCATCAGCCCGACCCAGCTGACCACCCCGGCGACCGACACCGCGCCTGCGGTGATGAGGGCGACGCAGCCGAGCAGCAGCAGGCGCATCCGAGTCGGCTTCAAGCCGAGCGACACCGCGTCTTCGTCGCCCATCGCCAAGATGTTCAGCCGCCATCGCAGCGCGATCACCACCGAAGCCCCGATCGCGATCGGAACCGATGCGATCAACACCTTGCCGTAGGTGGCGGTGGCGAGGGAACCCAAGAGCCAGAACACGATCGACGGCAACTGCTGCTGCGGGTCGGCGATGTAGGTCACGAAGGACACCATCGCCTGGAACATCGCGCCGACCACGGTGCCGCCGAGGATGATCATCAGCAGCGGCGATCCCGGTGCGGCACGGGCGATCAGCAGAACCAGGACGAGCGCGAGCACCCCGCCGGTGAAGGCGCCACCGACGAGGTAACCGCCGCTGACGCCTCCGAACAACATCAGCACTCCGCCGAACGAGGCGCCGGAGGACACTCCGAGTACCTGCGCGCTGGCCAGCGGATTCTGGAACACCGCCTGCATCACCGCGCCGGTCAATGCCAACCCGGCACCGATGACCATCGAGAGCAGCACCCGCGGCAATCGGATATCGAACACCACGCTGCGCTCCTGGGGAAGCCAGGTCTCCCGGAGCGGAAGTACCTGTCCCAGCAGCAACCGGGCGACCTCGTTGGGTGGAACGTAGTACCGGCCCACCGCCAGCGCGGTAATCGCCACTACGACAAGGACGATCACCAGCGCCACGCCTACCGCCGGGGCCCGCCACTGCCGAGGTCGCGTGACCGTCGACCGGTCGTCAGCTACGGCCGCGGCGTCGATCTCAACCGCGGAAATGGTCATAGTTCGCAGAGTCCGCGTTGAGGTCGAACCGCAGCACCTTGTCGATCTCCTCCTCGGAGATCGAGTAGCCGAACAGGTTGTCGAAACTCGTCTTGATGTTCTTGCGCAGGTCGGCACCGGCAGTGTTGGGGTAGAGCACTTCGTGCATCCACTGCCACATCAACGGTGACTCGATGCTGGAAACCTGCCACCGATAAGCACCGAGCGGTGTTTTGTACACCCGCCGGTCCTGCACGGCCTTCACCCCGGCCAGGCGCGGGTCGGCATAGATTTCGGCGGGCGTGCTTTCGTCGAACCCGCTGAGCATGATCACCTCGGGGTTCCAGGTGAGGATCTGCTCCGGGGTCACCTGAGCCGCGTCGGAGACGAAGTCCTTGGTCACCAGGTCCGCACCGACGAGGTCGAACTGGAATCCGTCGTATCCGCTCGCCTTGGTGGTCGAGTACGCATCACCGACGCGCGACAACATCATCGCGCGGGGCCGCGAAGTCGTCTCGGCAGCCACCTCGGCGCGGGTGGCGGCGATCTCCGTGTGATGCCAGTCGACCAGTTCCCGGCCGCGGTCGGGCTTGCCGGCGATCTGCGCGAAGAGCGTGATCCAGGTTTCCAGATCCTGCTGCGTCCCATACTTCAATCCGACCACCGGGAACCCGGCCTTCTCGATCGGATCGGTGACATCGGCACCGCGATCGCCCCACTGCACCACGACATCCGGGTCGAGTTGCAGCAGCGTCTCGACATTGGGGACGAAGTTGGGACCGGAAACCACGGTCGATTGCACCGACTGCGGGAAGATGGTCGCGAACATTCCGCCCTTGTTGGCGGCCAGAGTCGACTGGTTGATCCCCACGATCCGGTCGTAGCTGCGATCCACCGCGGCGAAGATCGACGGCGCCGGGATGACAGCGAAGGCGATCTTGCGCACGTCACCGTCGATCGTCACATTGTTGCCGCGCTGATCTGTCAGCTGGATCTGTGACGCACCGGCTGCGGCGTTGTCGGAAGCCGCCGATTCGCGACTCGAGCATCCGGACACGGCCGCTGCGGCAACCAGTCCCAGCGCGGTGATCCGCCGCACGGAACGCGATCGAAATTTTCCAGGTAAAGCGTGCAACGACATGCCTCTCGCGGTTCTTGTTTGATGCGGTTCACCCTTCCCAACTGGGAGAATCGGGTGAACGGAGGTGAGGTTAGCATAAGCTAACTAAAATGTGGGCAAGCTGAACCAGGACCGCGCGAATCCTCCTCGGGGCGAGGAAAATCGCAGCTCATCCGACGTAACCGATCGTCTGCTAGCCGTCGAGTGGTGGCCGGTGTGACCGACCCGATGTCGGAAAGCGAGTAGCGCGCATAGCTCTCCCCGGGCACCGAAAATCGTTCGCGCGCAATCGATGCGGCCGGATAGCGTGGTGAGACCTGCGGATGAGCTCTGGGGAGGAGCGAAACGATGTGGAACTGGGGAAAATCCGTCGCAGAACACGCGACTGCTGCCGCATGGACGAGCTGGCCGCCAGCCGATACACGACCGACCGTCGTGGACCCTCCGGCGTGGGGTCGGTCGGCCGACGAGGCCGGTGGTGCCGAATCGAGTGGGAAGAAGTGAGCAGGCCGCGATGCTCCATGCCATAGTTGCCCGGTTTGCTGATCAATGCTCTACCCGATTTTGTCTGGAGCGGAGTTAGAGTTGCACCGCGCCACCTGACCCCTCCTGAGCAAAACGCCGATCGGAGAGTTATGGGACACCGGACGAGTATCGCAGTGTTCGTCGCGACCGCGGGTTTGTTCATCGCCGCGGGCTGCGGGACCTCGCCGGATTCCGGCGGCAGCGCCACGCGCACGCCGAGTGGCTCGCAGGCCGAGCCCGCGTACGCCACCACCCTCAGGCCGGTAATTACCCAACTGATGAAGGACAACGTCATTCCAGGCGCCGTCGTGGTCGTCAAATCGCCGAAGGACGGCGACTGGACCGAGACATTCGGCACCCGAGTCATCGGTGCGAACGACCCCATGACGGTGGACGACTACTTCCGCATCGCCAGTAACACCAAGACCATGACGTCGACGGTCATCCTGCAGTTGGTGCAGGAGGGCAAGCTCGCGCTCGAGGACCCGATCGCCAAATATTGGCCGGGTGTGCCGAACGGGGATCGCATCACCATCGCTCAGCTCTCCGAAATGCGAAGCGGGCTATACAGTTACACATTCGACCCGCAATTCAATGCCATGCTCGACAGTGACCCGAACAAGGTGTGGACACCGGAGGAGTTGCTCGCGATCGCCTTCTCGCACCCTGTTAATTTTGCACCGGGGGAGAAATTCGATTACAGCAATACCAACATCATTCTGCTCGGCCTTGTCATCGAGAAGATCACGAAAATGTCGGCCGCCGAGAATTTCCAGAAGCGGATCTTCGAACCGCTGGGCCTGAAGCACACCTCGCTGCCCGCGGCGGAGGACCACACGATCCCCGATCCGCACCCGCAGGGTTACGCGTTCGGCACCAATGTCTCCACCATCGATACCTACGCCCTGCCGCCCGCGGAACAAGCCGCCGCGGTTGCAGGCACGCTGCAACCCAGCAACGCGACCGACGAGAGCCCGTCGTGGACGTGGACCGCCGGTGCCGCGATATCGACGGTCGATGACATGGCCACGTATGTGCGGGCACTCGTCGACGGTGGTTTGCTGGATGAGAAGACGCAACGAGTTCGTATGGACAGCATCCAGCCGATCGATCCGGCCGCCCCCGATGTCGCTGGTTACGGTCTCGGAATCGTCCGATTCGGTCTACATCTGTTCGGACACGACGGTCAGATGCCCGGGTTCATGACCTTCATGGGCCATGACCCCGAATCGGACCTCACGATCGTGGTGGCCACGAACCTCGCGACGGTGCCGTCGGGCGAGGGGTCGGCACTGGTGCTGGTCAAAGCCATGCTGCCGGTCTTCTACGGTGCGGATGCGGTGCCGGGCGACCCGGCCGCGCCGAGCACCGGCGCGACGACCACGCCCAGCCCGGCCGGACCGACCACTACGGGCCGATGACGTTCCAGCGGGCCTGCGCAAAACAGGTGCGAGCAGGATTCGGAGGTGTCGGTCCGCACATCGGCCCCGAGCCCGTTGTGTACTGGAGATGAATTGCGGAGTAACAACGATCCAAGGATTTCCCTGCTGGAAAGGCTCGAGGTGAGATCCTGGAAGCTTCGAAGCTGTATACCTGCCAGGAAAGGTGGTTCTCGATGTCTGATGACTCTGCTCTGCCTCAGGTTGCTTCATGGCTGAATACAACGGTCAACGGCGAGGATCTGTCCATGCAAGGGGCATACTCGCGCGGATGACACCGAGGTTCGCCGTCGAAACCACCGGCGGATAATCCCGGTCACAATCCAGTGCCGCGACAGCGGAATGGACGCCCATCAGCGCGTCCCGGCGGGTCCGGACCGCCTAACCATCGCAGGTGACCTGATCCACGACGACGACGCCGCGCGCCTGCGCCTGATCCAGCCGACGACGTTTCGCATGAGAAGGCAACCTGGATCGTCGGTGATCGAGCTGATTCACGATGTCCCCGCTTCGATATGAGCATCTCGACCGAAGGGGTAATTGATGAACGCATCGGCAACTCCGATCGGCAACAGTGGCGCTGCTAGTCCTCGCAGCACGCGGCCGTTCCCGTTGTCGTCCGGGCAGGCCGATATCTGGACCGCGCAACGTCTGGCTCCCGAAGTCCCCTTGGCGGTGGCGCATTATGTGGAAATCCACGGCGAACTCGATATCGCGTTGCTCGACCGGGCTGCTCGCCGATGCGCGGCCGAGACACAGAGCCCGCACCTGCGCATGGCCGGCTGTGGGGATCAGCCCGGACAGGTTGTCGATCTGGATGCGCCGTTCGAGCTCGAACAGCTGGATTTGCGCGATACCGACGATCCGCAGGCAGCCGCGCACGCGTGGATGCGGACGGACTCCTGCACGCCCATCGACATCGGGCGCGATCGGCTCATTCGACTTGTGCTGCTGCGTACCGGGGAGACGGAGAT
Organism: Nocardia sp. NPDC058519; assembly: GCF_042719755.1. Taxonomy (NCBI): domain Bacteria; kingdom Bacillati; phylum Actinomycetota; class Actinomycetes; order Mycobacteriales; family Nocardiaceae; genus Nocardia; species Nocardia sp. NPDC058519. The sequence continues at coordinate 23,500 of NZ_JBHXNK010000017.1, forward strand.
CTTCTGGTACTGCCGAATGCACCACATCGCCATCGACGGCTACGGCGCGACCATATTGATCGCGCGCACGGCGGAGTTGTACAACGCGGCGCTGGCAGGCATCGAACCTGGTTCGCCGATGGCGGCCGACCTGTACGACATCTACGAGGGGGAGCTGGCGTACCGGCGATCCGAGCGCTTCACCGAGGACCAGCGCTACTGGCGAACTCAATTCCCGGTGCCGCCTGTGCCTTTCGGTCTCAGTACGCGGATTGCCCCCGCGAGCGCACACCGCATCGTCGAGTCGGCGGAGCTCGATGCGGCGACACGTGGCCTGTGCGATGCGGCCAAGCAGCGCCACGATGTGTCACGGCCCGCGCTGCTGGTGGCAGCGTTGGCGGGGTATCTGGCCGGGGTCACCGGACGCGACGAGGTGCTGTTCAGCCTGCCGGTGGCGGCGCGCACCACCGAAGCGCTACGCACGTCGGCGGGTTTCGTATCCAATGTGGTGCCGCTGCGGGTGCTCGTCGATGCCGAGGAGCCGGTGCTCAAGCTGGTGGGGCACGCGCGCGAACAGCTGAGCGCCGCCCTGGCCCATCAGTGCTACCGGCACGAGGATATTCGGCGCGATTGGGGGTCGACGGCCGGTCGGCGCGGCTTCTACGGCCCGATGATCAACATGATGCTGTTTCCCAACGAGCTCCGGCTCGGTTCGGCGGTCGCAGCGGTACACGTCCTGTCCACCGGTCCGGTGGAAGACCTGTCCATCAATGTCTACAACGCCCCTGACGGCGGGTTGACGCTGGATTTCGAGGCCAATCCGGATCGCTACTCAGCCGAGGACCTCGCGGTACACCACCGGCGCTTCCTCGGATACTTCGCTCGGTTCCTCGCCGCGGGAGTAGACGACGCGGTCGCGACAGTGGCCATCTCCGATGACGCGGAGCGGCGAAAATTGCTGGCAGGCTGGCAGGCGACTGCCGTGGACCTGGTGCCCAGCACGCTGCCGGAGCTGTTCGCCGCGCAGGTCGCCCGCACGCCCGACGCGGTAGCGCTGTCATTCGACGGCAGGCGAATGACGTATGCCGAGCTGGACGTCCAGTCCAATCGGCTCGCGCGGGTGCTCATCGAGGCGGGTGCCGGACCGGAGTCGATTGTCGCGCTGGCGATCCCGCGCTGCCTGGAACTCGTCGTCGGCATGTACGCGATCGTGAAGACCGGCGCCGCATACCTGCCCGTGGATCCAGAACATCCGGCCGATCGCACCGAATTCGTGTTGGCGGCCGCGAATCCGATCTGTGTGCTGACGGTGCGCCGACATCCGGTGGAGCTACCTACGCACCTGCGGCAGCTGGAGATAGACCACATCGAGCGCAGCGCCGCGGACAGCCGGGCGAGCTCGGCACCCATCACCGACGCTGACAGGCGTCTTCGGCTGCGGCCGGATCACCCCGCCTACCTGATCTTCACCTCCGGCTCGACCGGAAAGCCCAACGGCGTCGCCGTCACCCACGCCGCGATCGACAACCGGCTGCGCTGGATGCAGCATCGCTATCGGCTCGGCGCCGACGATGTGGTGGTGCAGAAGTCTCCGGCGGGGTTCGACGTGTCGGTATGGGAGTTCTTCTGGCCGTTGCAGGTCGGCGCGCGTCTGGTGCTGGCCGCACCGGGCGGGCATCGCGATCCGGCCTCTCTGCGGACATTGTTCGCCCACGAAGGCGTCACCACGGCCCATTTCGTGCCATCGATGCTGGCGGTGTTCGTCGCAGACCGCCCGACCCGTGCGGGTGCGCTGCGGCGTGTGCTGTGCAGCGGTGAGGCGTTGCCCGCGGAGACGGTGCGGCTGTTCCGTGCGGCATATCCGGGCGTGGAGTTGCACAATCTGTACGGCCCGACCGAGGCGGCGGTGGACGTCACATCGTGGGAATGCGAGGGCGATGCCACGGTGGTGCCGATCGGCGCGCCGGTGTGGAACACCACGGTGTACGTGCTCGATGCCGAGCTGCGGCCGGTCCCGGTCGGCGCGGCGGGGGAGCTCTACTTGGCCGGTGTGCAGTTGGCGCGCGGCTACCTGGGCCGTCCGGCGCTGACGGCGGGCCGGTTCGTGGCCAACCCCTACGGCCCTGGCACGCGGCTCTACCGCACCGGAGACTTGGCTCGGTGGCGCGGCGACGGGAATCTGGAGTACCTGGGCCGCACCGACTTCCAGGTGAAGGTCCGCGGCCTGCGGATCGAACTCGGCGAGATCGAGTCCGCTCTGGTGGCGCACGAATCGATCACTCAGGCGGTCTGCCTGGCCAGGCCGACCGCGCACGGCGGTGACGAATTGGTCGGCTATGTCGTCGCGGCTGCGGGACAGACGGTCGATGTCCGTGCGGTGCGGGTGGCGCTGGGACGGACACTGCCGGAGTACATGGTTCCGCGCACCGTCGTGGTGCTCGACGCGATGCCGCTGGGACCCAACGGAAAGATCGACCGCGATGCGCTGCCCGCGCCGCGATACGAAACGCAAGGCAGCGCCCGAGCCCCGCGCACCGAAATGGAACACCTGCTGCTGGAGGTGTTCGTCGAGGTGCTCGGCCGCGCCGAGGCGAAGCTCGGCATCGATGACAGCTTCTTCGATATGGGTGGCGATTCGCTCGTCGCTGCACGCGCGGTGGCGCGGATCAATGCCGCACTGCCACAAGCGGGAATCGCGCTGGGTGACCTGTTCGAGGCGCCGACCGTTGCCGACTTGGCCGCCCGGCTGGGCATGAAGTCCACCAACGGCGACGGCCCCCGGGCGACGTCGTTGCTCTCGTACGTCCGGGCTCAGGCGCGTCCGGAGGTGTTGCCGCTGTCGTACGCGCAACAGCGGCTGTGGATTCTCAACCGGTTCGATCGCTCCTCGGCGATGTACAACATGCCGCTGGCGATCCGGCTGACCGGTGCGCTCGAGCCGACGGTGCTGCACGCGGCGCTCGCCGATGTGGTGCGCAGGCACGAGAGTCTGCGCACCACATTCGTCGACTCCGGGGACGCGAACCCGAGCCAGGTCATCGGCTCGGCCGAGGACGCGGCGGCGCGGCTGTCGGATGAACTGACAGCGGTCGCGGTAGCGCCGGAGGGTGTCGACGCACAGCTGGTGGCGGACGCGTCGACCGGCTTCGACCTGGCCGTGGAGCCACCGATCCGGGCGGCCCTCTACCGAACGCAACCGCACGAACATGTCCTGACGGTGGTGTTGCACCACATCGCCTGCGACGGTTGGTCGTTCGAGCCGCTGGCCCGGGATCTGGTGACCGCTTTCGACGCTCGCCGGCGCGGGGTCGCGCCCGATTGGTCGCCACTTCCGGCGCATTACGCGGATTACGCGCTGTGGCAGCGGGACACGCTCGGCAGCGCGGACGAACCCGACAGCCCGATGCGCCGACAACTCGACTACTGGAGCGCCACCCTCGCCGACCTACCGGAACAACTCGATCTCCCCACCGACCGTTCACGCCCGAGGGTGCCCTCGCATCGCGGCGGCACACACGCGTTCGGCATCGACGCTGACACTCGCCGCGGGATGGCTGAGCTGGCCGCCGACAGCGGGGCGAGTGTGTTCATGGTGGCGCACGCCGCGCTGGCGATACTGTTGGCGCGGCTGAGCGCGACCACCGATGTCGTGATCGGTACACCGGTCGCGGGCCGCGGCGAGGCAGCACTCGACGAGCTGGTCGGCATGTTCGTGAACACGGTGGTGCTGCGCACCGAGATCGATCCGAGCGCCGGGTTCGACGCCGTGCTCGGTCAGATCCGCGACCGCGATCTGGACGCCTTCGCCAATGCCGACCTCCCGTTCGAGCGCGTGGTCGAGGAGCTCGATCCGGAACGCTCCCCGGCACGTCATCCGCTGTTCCAGGTCATGCTGTCGTATCAGCGGACCCCCGATCTCAGCACGGTCGAGCTGCCGGGTCTGCGCGCGAGGATCGAGGCGATCACCACCGGCATCACGAAATACGATCTGCAGCTGACCATCACCGAAACCTCCGGCGCGATGCGAGCGGAATTCGGCTACGCGACTGATCTTTTCGACGACCAGACGATCGCCGCCCTAGCCCGCCGGTTCACCGCGATCCTGGCCGCGGTGATCACGACCCCCGGTCGTGCGGTCGGCGATCTGCCATTGCTCGACGCGGTCGAGTGGGCCGACCTGTGTCCGGTCGTGTCCGGTCCGGCCGAGCCGCCCGCGACATCGGCCGCGCTGTTGACCGCGGCGGTCGAGCGTGCCCGAGCTGCGACGGCCGTGCGGTTCCGGGGTGTCGACCTGTCCTACGGCGAACTCGATGAGCGCTCCAACCGCCTGGCGCGGGTGCTGATCGCCGAGGGTGTCGGTGCCGAGCAGGTGGTCGCGGTGGCGCTGCCGCGGTCCGTCGAGGCCATCACCTCGATCTGGGCCGTCGCCAAGACCGGCGCGGCCTATCTGCCGATCGACCCTAAGTACCCGGCCGCGCGGATCGAAGCGATGATCGCCGACGCGGGCGTCCGGATCGGTCTGACCGATACCGGCCATCGGGAGGTGCTTCCCGCCGAGGTGCACTGGCTGCCGATCGACTCGCCGCACCTCGAAAAGCAGTGTGCCGCGGTGTCGGCCGCAGCGGTCGAAGTCGCGGAGTTGACCGCTACCCCCCAGCTGGACCACCCGGCGTACCTGATCTACACATCGGGATCGACGGGACGCCCGAAGGCCGTGGTGGTGACCCATCGCGGATTGGCTTGTCTGGGGACCGAACTCGCGCAGCGGTTCGGACTGGGTGCGGGCACTCGATCGCTGCACTTCTCCTCGCCCAGCTTCGATGCGTCGGTCTTCGAGTTGTTGCCTGCCTTCCTGTCGGGTGCGACGGTGATCATCGCGCCCGACGACGTCTACGGCGGTGTCGAGCTGACCCGGCTGCTGTCCGTGGAACAGGTGGACTGCGCCTTCATCACCCCGGCGGCGCTGGCGACACTCGACCCGACCGGGCTCGACAACCTCGGCGTGATCGCGGTCGGTGGCGACGAGTGCGGGCCGGAACTGGTTGCCGCGTGGGCGAGTTCGAGCCGTGCGGTGTTCAACGCCTACGGTCCGACCGAAACCACCGTCGCGGCCACGGTGAGCGCTCCGATGCGCGCGGGTGAGCAGGTGAGTATCGGCAGCGCGGTGCGCGGCATGCAGATGCTGGTGCTCGATAGCCGGCTGCACCCGGTTCCGGTCGGGGTACCCGGTGAGCTGTATCTGGCCGGGCCCGGGGTGGCGCGTGGGTACCACGGCCGACCGTCGCTGAGCGCGAGCCGGTTCGTCGCCGATCCCTATGCCCTCCCCGGTGCGCAGGGTGTGCGGATGTATCGCACCGGTGACCTGGTATGCCTGGATGCGCACCGTAGGCTGCGGTTCCTCGGCCGGGTCGATGATCAGGTGCAGGTTCGCGGCTACCGCGTCGAAGTACGCGAGATCGACGCGACGCTGCTCACCCACCCATCGGTCACCTTCGCTCGCACCGTGGTCCATCGCGATATCACTGTCGGGCCCAGGCTCGTGTCCTATGTCTCGGTGACATCACCCATAGCGTCCGGGGAACTGGTTGCGCTGGTGCGCGACTCGCTGCCCTCCTACATGGTGCCTGCCGCGGTGGTTGTCCTGGACCGCATCCCACTCACCCCGGTGGGCAAGCTGGATCACGCCGCGTTGCCGGATCCGGTGTTCAGCGACAACTCCGTATTCCGCGCGCCCGCAACGCCGTTCGAGCACATGATCGCCGACGTGTTCGCCGAGGTACTGGGTGTGGAACGCGTCGGTGCCGACGATTCGTTTTTCGCTCTCGGTGGCAACAGCCTGGTCGCGACCCGGATCGCCGCTCGCCTCGGCGCGATGCTCGGCACCGAGGTTCCGGTACGGCTGCTGTTCGAAGCACCAACGGTCGCGGCACTGGCAGCGCGACTCGCGGAGCACGCCGGGCCAGGACGACTCCGTCCACCTTTGGTCGCCGGACCACGCCCGGAGTTCGTTCCCCTTGCACCCGCGCAGCAGCGAATGTGGTTCCTCAACCAATACGACACGGACTCGGCGGCTTACAATGTGCCGATCGCGATCCGCCTTCGCGGCGAGTTGAACATCGGGGCCCTGCGATCAGCCATCGTCGACGTGCTGTGCCGACACGAATCCCTGCGAACCCGATACCCCGAACGTGACGGGGCGCTCGTCCAACTGATCGAGCCCGCCGACAAGGTAGACCTCGAGCTGACCCCGACACCGGTTCACGCGAACAAGGTCACCACGGCGGTCACCGAGTTCAGCGCTGAGCGCGTCGACGTGACAACTCGGGTGCCGGTACGCATTCGATTGTTCCGCGTCGACACCAGCGAGGCACCGGACCACATGCTGGCCGTCGTCGTGCATCACATTGCCGCTGACGGCTTTTCGATGACACCACTGGTCCGCGACATCACCACCGCCTACACCGCCCGCAGCCACGGAAAAGCCCCGTCATGGACACCACTGCCGATCCAGTACGCGGACTACGCACTGTGGCAACAAACCACCCTCGGCTCACCCGAGGACCCGAACTCACTATCCACCGAACAGATCCGATACTGGACCGAGACCCTGGACGGTATGGCCGAAGAGCTGTGCCTGCCGGGCGACCGACCCCGCCCCGCAGCGGCATCCCATCGAGGCGCCACCACGAGCTACACGCTGGATCCGGAGCTGCTGGGGGCACTGAAAAGACTTGCGTACCAATATAGTTCGTCGCTGTTCATGGTCGTCCACAGCACGCTGGCGGTGCTGTTCGCTCGACTGAGCCGCACCGGCGATATCGCGATCGGCACGCCCATCGCCGGACGTGGCGCGGCCGCGCTCGACGATGCGGTCGGCATGTTCGTCAATACGCTGGTGCTGCGGACCGAAATCGACCTCGGCGAGTCGTTCACCGACCTGCTCGATCGCGTCCGGCAGATCGACCTCGATGCCTTCGCCAACGCGGATGTCCCGTTCGAACAATTGGTGACGACACTGGCTCCTGAACGATCCCGATCCCGCCACCCACTGTTCCAAGTGATGCTGGTATTCCAGAACCTGGCTCGAGCGAAACTCGACCTACCGGATCTCGACGCGTCCATAGTCGACCTTCCCGGCGAAGTATCCCCTTTCGACCTGCAGATCGTGCTGTCGGACAACCATGAGAACACCGGCATGACAGCAGCTTTCACCTACGCCACCGACCTGTTCGATACCGCGACGATCGAATCGTTCATACGCCGATGGATCCGGATACTCGAAGCGGTCAGCGCCGACCCGACAACACCCGTCGGCGCCATCGAAATACTGGAACCCGCCGAACGAACCGCCCTGCTACTCCGCCCGGAAACACTCGCAACACCACCGGTCGTACTGGCCGATCTGCTGACTGCCGCGGTTATCCAGAACCCCGACGCCACCGCCATCGTGTTCGCCGACCAGCACCTGACCTACCGAGAACTCGACCAACGATCCAACCAGCTCGCCCGCGTCCTGATCCACCTCGGTGCAGGACCGGAATCATTGGTGGCCATAGCACTACCGCGCTCCATCGACTTGGTGCTCGCGATATGGGCGACCGCCAAATCCGGAGCAGCATTCCTTCCCCTCGACCCGACCCACCCCACCGAACGCATCACCCACACGCTCACCGACTCCGGCGCCACCATCGGACTGACACTCGAGGCACACCGCGGCCGACTTCAGGGCACAACCATGTGGCTGGTCCTCGACGACCCCGCCCACATCGCTACGGCAGCATCGGCATCCACCGCGTCGATCACCGACCCCGAACGCATGGCCCCACTGCGCCCACAACACCCGGCCTACCTTATCTACACCTCCGGCACCACCGGCGTGCCCAAAGGCGTTACCGTGACCCATTCCGGACTCGCCAACCTCGCCGCCGCGCACCGGGACGCGCTGCGCATCGAATCCGGTTCGCGCGCTCTGTATTTGGCATCGCCCAGCTTCGACGTTTCGGTGGCGGAGTTGTTGTCGGCGGTGGGTGCGACCATGGTGATCGCACCCAGCGATACCTACGGCGGTGACGAACTCGGCGAACTGCTCGACCGCGAGCGCATCAGCCATCTCCTCATCACGCCTTCGGCGTTGTCCACCATCGACCACACCCGATGGCCGCTGACGGATTTGCGATACCTCGTGGTCGGTGGCGAGGTCATCGGCACCGAGTTGGTCGAGCGCTGGTGCGGCGGGCGCAATATGTTCAACGAGTACGGGGCTACCGAGGCCACCGTCGTCGCGACGCTGACCGCCCCATTGGTGGCGGGGGAGCCGGTGACGATCGGCGGCCCGATTCGCGGTGTCTCGCAGTGGGTGCTGGATCAGCGGCTCAACCCTGTCCCGGTGGGTGTGGCGGGGGAGTTGTATATCGCGGGTGCTGTGCTGGCCCGTGGTTACCATCGTCGGGCCGGTCTGACAGCAGGGCGTTTCGTCGCGTGCCCCTGGATGCCCGCCGAGCGAATGTATCGCACCGGGGACATGGTCCGGTGCACGCCCGACGGAGCGATCCAGCATCTCGGACGGTCCGATTGCCAAGTGAAGATTCGTGGTCTGCGTATCGAACTCGGCGAGATCGATGCCACGCTCGCCGCGCACGAGACCGTCGGTTTCGCCACCACCATCGGCCACCGCAACGGTTCCGAGACCGATTCGCTGGTTTCCTATGTCGTTGCCGCGCCTGGTCATTCGATCGATACCGCGGTGTTGACCGAGCACGTCGCCGGTCGATTGCCCTCCAATATGGTTCCCTCCGCGATCATGGTCCTCGATCATGTTCCGTTGACACCGGTGGGCAAGCTGGATCGTGCGGCATTGCCGGATCCGGTGTTCACCGACAAGGCCGTGTTCCGCGCACCCGGAACCCCGCTCGAGCACACGATCGCCGACTTGTTCGCCGAGGTTCTGGGTGTGGACCGCGTCGGCGCCGAGGACTCCTTCTTCGCTCTCGGCGGCAACAGCCTGATCGCGACCAGGATCGCCGCCCGACTCGCAGCGATTGTGGACACCGAGGTCCCGGCGCGACTGCTGTTCGAAGCATCAACGGTCGCAGCACTGGCAGCGCGACTTGAGGAGCACGCCGGGACGGGACGACACCATCGCGCATTGGTCGCCGGACCACGCCCCCACCTTGTGCCACTGGCACCCGCACAACAGCGCATGTGGTTCCTCAACCAATACGACACGGACTCAGGCGCCTACAACGTGCCGATCGCGATCCGGATACGCGGCGAAGTGAACATCGAGGCGCTCCGAGCGGCCATGGTCGACGTGCTGGACAGGCACGAGTCCCTGCGCACCAGGTATCCCGAACACGACGGGATGCTGATCCAGCTGATCGAACCCGTCGATGAGGTAGATCTCGAGCTCACCCCGATGCCGGTTCCGCGAAGCCGGTTGTCCACGACGATCATCGAGCTGGTCACTCGGGGTTTCGATGTGAGCGCTCAGGTACCGGTGCGTGCTCGATTATTCCGCGCCGACACCGCCGAGACACCCGAATACGTCTTGGCCGTCGTGGTGCACCACATTGCCGCAGACGGCTTTTCGATGACACCACTGGCCCGCGACATCACCACGGCCTACACCGCCCGGGTCCACGGACAAGCCCCATCGTGGACACCACTACCGGTCCAATATGCCGACTACGCACTGTGGCAACAAGCCACTCTCGGCTCGCCCGAGGATCCGGAATCACTGTCCGCCGAACAGATCCGATTCTGGACCGAAACCCTGGACGGCTTGGACGAGGAACTGCGCCTGCCGACCGACAGGCCCCGGCCCGCAGCGGCATCCCATCGCGGCGCCACTATCGACCACACGCTGCATCCGGAGCTGGTTCGGGATCTGGAAATGCTTGCGCGCCAATGTGGTTCGTCGTTGTTCATGGTCTTCCACAGCACGCTGGCGGTGCTGTTGGCCCGGTTGTGTGGCGTCGGCGATATCGCGATCGGCACGCCCATCGCCGGACGCGGAGAGGCCGCGCTCGACAATGTCGTCGGCATGTTCGTCAACACGCTGGTGCTGCGGACCGAGATCGACCTCGGCGAGTCGTTCACCGATCTGCTCGACCGTGTCGAACGAGTCGACCTGGATGCCTTTGCCAACGCCGATGTGCCATTCGAGCAACTGGTGGACGTACTGGCACCTGAACGATCCCTGTCCCGTCACCCGCTGTTCCAGGTGATGTTGGTATTCCAGAATCTCGATCAGGTGAACTTGGAACTGCCGGGTCTCGACGTGTCGGTCGTGGCGGATCTTCCCGACGAGGTATCCCGTTTCGATCTTCAGCTCGTACTGTCGGACAACGACGAGCACACCGGTGTGACAGCGTCTTTCACCTACGCCACGGAACTGTTCGACGCCACGACGATCGAGTCGTTCATACACCGATGGATCCGGATACTCGAAGCGGTCACCAGCGACCCGGCATCGCCGGTCGGCGCCATCGAAATACTGGAACCGGCCGAACGAACCGAGCTGATGACCTACGCGGGAGCACCCGCGACAACGCCTGTCGTACTGGCCGATCTGCTGACCGCGGCGCCCGCCCAGAACTCCGATGCCACCGCAGTCGTGTTCGAGAGCCGACACCTGACCTACCAGGAACTCGATGAACGTTCCAACCGGCTGGCCAGGGCCCTGATCGACCTCGGCGCAGGGCCGGAAGTCGTTGTCGCGATTGGTATTCCGCGGTCCGCCGACCTCGTGATCGCGATCTGGGCGACAGCCAAGACCGGCGCAGCTTTCCTCACCCTCGACCCGACTCACCCCGCCGAACGCATCAGCCACACGCTCACCGACTCCGGCGCCACCATCGGACTCGCCGCGACATCCGCGCGCGCGACACTGCCCGATGACATCAGCTGGTGGACAGTGGACGATCTCGACGACACCGCACGCGACACCGAACCGATCACCGCCGACGAACGCACAACCCCACTACAGCCACAACACCCGGCCTACCTCATCTACACCTCGGGCTCCACCGGAACTCCCAAAGGCGTTGTCGTCACGCACACCGGGATAGCGGAGCTGGCCACCGAGACCAGGGAACGATTCGGACTCACTCCGACATCTCGGGTGCTGGCCGCCGCCTCCCCGACGTTCGACGTTTCGATCCTCGAATGGCTCAGCGCCGCTGCCGCCGGAGCCACGCTTGTCCTCGCCCCGCCACCGATAGTCGCGGGCACCGAACTGGCGGAACTGATCGCCACCGAACACGTCACCCACATCGCGCTCACCCCCACAGTGCTCGCGTCGATGTGCCCTGACGGACTCGACACCGTCGAGACCGTCGTCCTCGGCGGCGAGACATGCCCACCAGACCTGGCGGCCCACTGGACACCGGGTCGGACGGTGGTCAACACCTACGGGGCCACCGAGACCACGATCATGGCCTGCGCCGAGGCCCGCTCGACGACACCCGGCCGAGAAATCACGATCGGTGGACCGATCCGCGGGTTCCGCGCCGTCGTGCTCGACCGCCGACTGCGCCCGGTCCCGCCCGGGGTGGTCGGCGAGCTCTACCTGTCCGGACCGGGCCTGGCCCGTGGCTACCACAAGCAGCCCGTAACCACCGCCGCCCGATTCGTCCCCGATCTGTACGGCCCGGCCGGTACCCGGATGTACCGCACCGGCGACCTGGTCACCTGGACCGCTGAACGGACACTGCGGTACAAAGGCCGCAGCGACCTACAGCTCGCGATCCACGGTCACCGCGTCGAACCCGGCGATATCGAAACCGCCCTGCGTAGCCATCGCGATATCGCCAATGCCGCTGTCATCGTCGACACCCGATCCGACGACACCGACCAACTCGTCGGCTACGTCGTTGCCAACCCCGGCGCCACTCTCGACACGACCGTGCTCACCGCCCACCTCGCGGCCTGCCTGCCCACCCACATGATCCCCACCACCATCCACATCCTCGAACAGATACCGGTCACCCCCAGTGGCAAACTCGACTACAAAGCCCTCCCGGCGCTCGACCCGCGACCCTCCCGGTTCCGGCCGCCGTCCACCGCGCTCGAGGCCACCGTCTGCGCCGCCTTCACCCAGACCCTCGACATCGAACGAGCCGGCGTCGATGACAGCTTCTTCGCCCTCGGCGGCAACTCGCTGGCCGCTACCCGATTGGTGGCGCGACTGCGGGCGTCAACTGGTTGCAACGTCGCGGTCCAGTGGATATTCACCGACCCGACACCGCAATTGCTGGCCCGGCGAATCGACGCCTGCCGCCGCGGCCTCGGTGACCAGGACCCCGGCGAGGCACTCTCGATCCTGCTCACGCTGCGCGCGACGGGTACCGGGCCACCACTGTTCTGCATCCACCCCGCCATCGGATTGGCCTGGGGTTTCAGCGGACTGGTCCAGCATCTCGACCCCGAACGTCCCGTATACGGGCTGCAATCCCCAACACTGACCGACCCGGCCGCGCGGTTCGACACGCTCGACCAACTCGCCGCCCGCTACGTGCGGGAGATCCGGTCCGTTCAGCCGCGCGGTCCCTACCACCTGCTCGGCTACTCGCTCGGCGGCACCATTGCCCACGCGATCGCCGTCCAACTCCGGTGCGCCGGAGCCCAAGTCGCGACCCTGGCCATGATGGACACCCATGTCGTCACCGCCGGGAGTGTCCGCCCGCCCACTCCCGCCATCATGGACATGCTCACCGAGTTCGGCGGCCTCGACGACCCGCAGACCCCCGCTGACCTCACGATCGAGGCCGCGACCGAGCTACTGCACCGACGGGGCGGACTCTTCACCGCCCTGACGCCTGAGCATCTCGCGATCCTCCACCACGACTACACCCGGCTCGTCGATCTCACCTGGAGACACCGCCCGGCCCTCTTCGACGGTGACCTGCTCCTGTTCACCGCCATCGAACCGGAAGGCGACGGCCCTGCCGACACCACCGCGATGCGCAACCATATTGCCGGCCACATCACCGACCACCACATTCCCACCCGGCACGAGAACATGACCGACCCCGAGGCGCTCCGCGAGATCGGACTGGCCATCACCGAGCACTGCCATTCCATCCCTACCCATCGCGGCCGACAGTCCGATCTCACCTCGGCAGATAGGCGGCGATCATGAACACCGACGGAATTATCGGGTCGCGCTCCGGCGTGCGGCCGACCAACCTGTTCTCCACCGATCCGGCAATCCTCGGCGCCGAACATCCCCGCGCCGCCGAAATGCGCCGATGGATTCGCGAACATCTGTGCCGAACACATCGTGACCTCGGCCGACCAGGCCCAGTATGCCCCTATATCGGCCGCACCATCGCACAACAAAACCTCTGGGTCTCATTCGTCGAAGGCCGCCACATCAGCCCTCAGGCCATAGCGGCAATCGTCGACGATCTGAACGACCTGTTCCCGGTCATGCCACCCCTGCGCGAACCCGACAACAAACACAAAGCCATCCTCGCGATCTTCCCCGACCTCACCGAATACGCCGACCTCGACGCTGTCCAGGACGAGCAGAAAACCCGGTTCGTCGACAAAGGGCTGATGCTCGGCCAATTCTATCCGGGCTGCACCGCCGCCGGGCTGCACAATCCGAGGTTCCCCGCACTCGATGCGCCCCTGCCCAGCCTGGCCGTGCGCAACATGGTTCCCACCGACTTCCCTTTCCTCGATTCCCGCCACGAATGGATCGATACCTACCTCGGACTCTTCGCCCCCACCATCCCCGGTTTCATCAGCAGTTCCATCGCCGCCAAGCTCGTCGAGACCCCGGCCACCCGCAACAGCTCGGCACTCAGGGGTCTCGGTGGTTCGGATAGCCGTGCAAACGACAAATGATCACGCTCGGACCTCACATAGACCTGCGCCGCAGGCCGTCGGGTGTCCTACGAGAGAAGTTCAGCGCAGGGCGCGCGTGAACAGGTCGGTCAGTTCGGTCCAGTGCCGGGCATCGGCTTCGGCGTCGTAGACATCGGTGTCGGATTGGGTGAAGCCGTGGCCGGCACCGGGATACACCTCGGTGCGGAAGGTGGTGCCGGCGGCGGTGAAGGCGGCGTCGAGCCGTTCGATCTGTTCCGGCGGGAGGCTGGGGTCGGCGTCGGCATGAGCGAGGTAGACCTCGGCGGTGATTCGGCCGACCACGGTGTGTGGACTGGTGCGGTCCTCGGTGGCCAGCCGGCCGCCGTGGAAGCCGGCTACCGCGGCCACCCGGTCGGGGTAGGCGGCGGCGGTGTGCAGTGCGTTGCGCACGCCCATGCAGTATCCGGACAGGCCAACCGGGTTGCCCGTGGTCAGTGGGGAATCCGACAGCCACGACAGATACGCGGCGGCGTCCGTGACGACGAGTTCGGGTGTCAACGCGGTCAGCAGTGGGCGCAGTGCGCCGAAGATCTCGCCGCGTCGGTCGGCCCCGATGAAATCGGGAAGGTCGATCACCGGTGCGGCACCGTTGCGGTAGAACACATTCGGAACGAGCACAGTGAAGCCGAGGGCTGCAAGGCGTTCGGCGTCACGGCGGACCACCGGCCGCAGCCCGAACGCGTCGGAGAACACCAGAACCGCGGGGTGGGGAGCGTTGTCGTCGGGGTGGACGAGGAAGGCATCGGCCTTGCCGTCGGCCGTTGCCACGTTGATGGCGAGCGTGTGTACCGCCACGGCGGAACCTCCTGAGCGCATCGAGTTGGGCACACCCTACTGATCGCGCGGCGTTGATCCTTCGCGCGATGCGGTCGGGACCGGCATCTGTGCACGCAGTGAATTCGGCGCAACGCAAGCGCATGGCGGCGGTGACCGTGCCGCAGGGGCATATCGGCGTTTACCGGGCAGCCTCGTTCAGAACGGCTGACCAGGCAGCGGCAATATGCCCAGGTTGGCGTCGATCCCGCCGTCGACAACGAGGGTGGTGCCGGTGATGTAGCCGGCGGCGGGAGAGGCGAGAAACCAGATCGCCTCCGCCTGTTCCACAGGCTCGGAGAACCGTCCGAGCGGAATCCGGCGTTCGATCGCGGCGAGCAGCGCCGGGTCCTGGTGCACTCCGGCAGTGATACCCGTGCGGGTGAGCCCGGGAGCGACGGCATTGATCCGAACACCCTGTGCCGCATAGTCGATCGCGACCGCACGGACCAGATTGATCAACGCGCCTTTGGACGCGTTGTAGGCCCAATTCCCCGCATCGCCCCGCAAACCGGCCACTGACGCGGTCAACACCGCTGAGCCCCCGGACCGGCGCAACGCCGGAATCGCCGCCCGCAGCCCGCTGATCGGGCCGAGCAGGTTCACGTCGAGGATGCGTTCGGCCGCGCGCACCGCATCGGCGGACTCGAGCGGCGGGGTACCGCCGGTCCCGGCATTGAGGACGACGGTGTCGAGTCGGCCGAAGCGGCTCAGCGCGGCGTCGACAGCCGCCTGATTCACCGCATCCTCGGAGACATCACCGGACAGGGTCACGATGCCATCGCCGAGCCCGGTCAGGCCGCGCTCGGAGATATCCACAGCGACCACTTCATGCCCGCGTTCGGCGAACAACTCGACGGTGGCACGGCCGATACCGGACGCGGCGCCGGTCACGATCGCGACGCGACGTGCGTCGGCGGGGGAGGGCTCGGTCATCCGATGCCATTCACAGCGAAGGGATTCCACCCTCGGCGCCGGCGTTGGGCTTGCCGGCCCAACCGGCGGTGACCAGTGTCATCGCCCGGGTCGTCGTGCCCGAACAGCTCGACGAGAATCTCACCAGGAACGCCGACGTGCTGATCCGCGGTGTACTCATCCCTGACGCTCGTAGGGGATCTTCTCTCCTGCCTCCACCGCTACGGGGAGCCTGTTCTCGGCGGGCGGCAGCGGGCAGGTCGCCAGATCGGTGTAAGCGCACGGTAGGTTGACGGCCCGATTGAAGTCGAGCACGACCGTGCCGTCGGCAGCCGGAGTAGATACCTGCACAATGCGATTCGCGGCGTAGGTGGTGACTCCCGAGGTGGTATCGGTGAACAGCACCGACAGGTCGCCGGGGTTCTTGCCGGGGAACGCGGTCAGCCGCAATCGTTGACCGTCGATATCGAACTCGACCCGTCCCGGTGCGTCGTAGACGTGCTCGAGCCCTTCGACCGAGGCGCCGACGGTGGTCGGTCGCGGCTGCTCGAACCGAATGTAGCGACCGGTCACCACCCACTTCGGGTCCGGCGCGTAGGTGGGCGTGCCCCGAAATGCTGTGCGCAACTGGTTGTTCGGGTGCCGAGGGCGGACGATGTCGTTGCCACCACGGCGGGCGACCTCGATCACCGCATCGCCCCACACGGCGTTCACCCCGTCGCGCTCGGCGATCGCGCCGAACTCGTAGCGGCCGCGCACCGGCGTCCCGTCGACGACCAGTTCCTCGCCCTCGTCGAGGACGACGACCACACCGCCGACACCGGTGGACCAGGTGCCGGGCGCATCGGTGAACCGCTCCGGGGTTTCGGTGAGCCAGTGCAGGTTGGTGATGGCCAGGAATCCGTGCCGGTCGGCCAGACGCTCCTCCTGCTGACGGTGCCATTGCTGCCAGTCTGCGGTGAAACCGTCTACCGCGGCGGCCGGGGTTTCCTGTGTTGTCATGCATCGATACAACGCGACACCACCGCCGAACTACAGAATTGCACTCAGCCCGAACACAATGCGAGTCCGAACGCGAGAACCTAGGGAGTCTTGAGTGGAACTCCTTGCATCACTCGCCGTTTCACCTCACGGAAGTTCTCGATGCCGTCCACTTCGATGATCGGAGTGCCGTCGTCCGCCGTGTCCTCGACAGTGCGCAGCAGGTCCCGGTCGAAATGCTCCAGCAGTGTCGGATCATCGAGGTCGATTCCGTCTGGTTCGTCATCGATCATCAGACGCGGCTGCCCGACCACCACATCGGCTTCCAGCTCACCCCCGATGGTGAAGAAGTGCTCCTCGCCGTAGAAGAGGTCGGCGAGAACATCTCCGCCGATGTAGGCGCTGCAATCGTTGTAGTCGCCGATGAGCCTGCCGACACGTAGATCGCCGTGTACTTCCAGCCACCCCGCCGTGACCACATCCCGGGCGTGCATATCGCCGGTGACCAGCAGGTACGTTTCCGGATCGTCCTGGTCGGTGTACACGCCGTCGACGCGGAGGTTCCCGTTGACGATCAGCAGGAGCGCTCCTTCGGCGCCTAGGTCCAGATCCCCCGCGATGTGCAGATCCCCTGTCACGTAGAGGACGTCGGAGTTGTAGTTCTGGATCTCGTCGAGCGCCTCGGTGATCTGCTCGGCCTTGTGTTCCTCCCGGAAACCGTCGATGGCGGCCAGGATCTCCGCGCGGGATACCTGGTCCGCTGTGAAGCTGCGTGCATCGGCAATCATGGCGCAGAAGCTACACGTCGATTCCGAAACTGGTTGGGGGCACTCGATATTCGGTCGACCGCGAGTTCAGGTCAGCGATAGCGGAGGCTGTGTCGAGGTCGGCGTAAGCGGCTGAATAGCGTTGGGCCAGCGTCAGGGCGATATCGGGGCGTTGCCAGAATTCGCCCGCGCTGGCGGTGCACAGCCACAGTGTCAGACCGTGTGCGACCGAGGCGCGGTAGCCGTGACGGATCTGTTCGGGAGTCGGTTTCTCTCTGGTGGGGAGGTCCAGAGCATCGCGGTAGTCCTCCAAGAGGCGGTCCTCGGCTGCACGCCGGTCCTCGATCGTGAGTGCACCTTGCAGGAAGTAGCCCAGGTCCAGTGACCAGTGACCACGGCGGGTGACCTGCCAATCCAGGAAGCCGATGTGGGTGTCGTCGATGAGGTAGGTGTTGCCGATGTGGGCGTCACCGTGCAGAAGTGTTTGCGGTCCGGAGGTGAGGCTGCGGATGTAGGGCTTCCAGATATCGTCGATCAGCTCACCGATGCTCAGCCTGGTTACCGCGGGTGGGCACTCCGGTCCGAGGCAGTCCAGCGCGGCTTGGAGTGGGGCGATCTCCATTCCGTCCCATGGCGCGAATGGTTCCAGCCATCCCAGGCCGGGGTGTCGATCGAGTCGTTCGCCCCAGAAGCTGCTGTGCAGGCGCGCCAGTGCGCGGACTCCGCTCGTGGCCTGTTCGATCGTGAGGGGACGGGTGGCGTCGCGAGGGTCGGCGTCTCGGAGGGCGAGGTCTTCCATGACCAGCAGAAAATTCTCGGCTTCCTCGTCGATGAGCGCGGCGAACACGGTGGGATGCTCGACGGGCAGGGTCGCGCCGCAGCGGAAGAGGCGTGGTTCGTGGAACATGCCGCTGGTGAGTTTGATGAGTTCCCTGTGTGCTGGGTCGGCGGCCTTGACGAACACCGAGGCCGGGCCCTGCTCCGCACTGTCGTAGGTGAGGGCGAGTCGGGCCCGCCGATTGGTGCCGTCGTCGCGCAGTGCGATTTCGACCGTGGCGACGCGGACACCTGGGTAGTGGACGTTCAGTGCGGTGGTCATCCATTGCGGGGTGATCTGGTCCCAGTCGAGGGGGATCGGCAGATGCTCGAGGGTCAACAGGGATCCTTCGCTCGAAGCGCAAATGATCTTCTCCCAGGGGAGAGGAAGGTTCTCAGATTACTCGACGGCGTATTACTACGTCCAGAAGTTCCGCGCACCCACCCGAATGGCCATTCGTGGGGCTCCGCTATCCGATGGCGGAGACTAGAATTCCGGTGATGGAGCGACGTAGCGAGGCCGCACGAAGTCGTAGTGGAGGTGATCGCCGTTCGCCGTTCGACCGGTTCGTCGAGCGGGCCGAACTACGAGTGAGTCAGGCGCCGTTCTTCTTCATCTGTGCCGGGATCGTTGTGGTGTGGCTGTTCAGCCTGCCGTGGTGGACGGACCTGAAAACCTGGCAAGCCGCCATCCATACCGTTGCGAGCGTTTTCACACTGCTGTTGGTGGTGCTACTCGAAAACGCCGGCCGCCGCGCGAGCGAGGCCTCGCAAGAGAAGCTCAATGTCATCGCCGAGGCGCTGGCCGCGCTGCTGGCTTCATCCGCGTTCGACGATCCCGAGCTTCGAACGGCTGCGGATCGGCTGCGGGAGGCTGTTGGGCTCGAAGAACGGCACTGACTCCACTGGAGCCAGCGCTGTTCGGCGGTTCAGATCAGGTTTGTGACTGATCTGGCTTCGTGTCCGGGTCGACCTTGTCGGCGCGCTCCCACTCCTCGTTCAGCTCGGTTCGCGAATCGGCGGCGTCGGTGCGGTGCACGTCCGCCTGCTGGGCGAGCTGGTCGGCCTGCGCTGCTTTGGCCTCGCTTTCTGCCTTGGCCGCGCGGCTCCTGGCGGCGATCTCCTCCGCCCGCGCCTCTCGCTGACCGACCTCGAATTCCTTTTCCGCCGCATGGTCGCGGATGCCCTGGGCCTCGGCTCTCTGGTGTTCACGCTGTTTGCGCATCAACAACCAGGCGCCGACCAAGAGCACAACGACTACCACCGCGACGATCACGATCACACTGGTGGTGCTCATCCCTCTGCTCCTCGCACCCCCTCTCATCCTAACGCCAGTTGACCTCCCCGGAACCGAGGAAATAGCCGCCACGCGCCATAAACTCGCTGTATGCATCCGACGCTGTTCGCGATCAGTCAACTGCCGTTGCGATGCGTCAACGCTGCGCTCGACCTGCATGTCGGCGGAAGCCGCCGCGAGGTGTTCTTCGA
The DNA here is from genome assembly GCF_042719755.1 of Nocardia sp. NPDC058519. NCBI lineage: Bacteria > Bacillati > Actinomycetota > Actinomycetes > Mycobacteriales > Nocardiaceae > Nocardia > Nocardia sp. NPDC058519. The sequence continues at coordinate 43,134 of NZ_JBHXNK010000017.1, forward strand.
CATCGACGAGACCTACCCGGCTCTACGGGAGATCGACCGCAACGCCGACAGCATTCGCGCTGAGCTCATGCCATTGCTGTCGGACTGGGAGGACCTGCCGGAATATCACGTCGTCGACGCCGCGCAAACGCGCATTTCGTCGTCGACGCCGCATCGCTGGAAAGTGTTTCTGCTGTACGCGATGGGGGAGAAGCCGGCCGTCAACCGGCAGCGCTGCCCGCAGACCTGTGCGGTGATCGACGACATCCCAGACTTGTTCCAGGCCTTCTTCTCGATCCTGGAAGGTGGCAAATCGATCCCGGCCCATTGCGGCCCATATCGCGGCTACCTGCGCTATCACCTGCCGCTGGTCGTGCCGGCCCACAATCCGCCGAACATCCGGGTCAAGGACATCACCCATACCTGGCGTGACGGGGAAAGCATTCTCTTCGATGACAGCTGGGAGCACGAGGTCCACAACGACGCGGCCGATCTGCGGGTGGTCCTCATCGTCGACGTGCTGCGCCCGATGCCGTTCCCCTTCCATGCCGTGAATCGGCTGGTCAGCGTGTTCATCCGCTACCTGTATGGCCGGGGTCTCGTGAAGAACCTCCGGTGACCACCACATCGTCGGACAGGAAACTCGACTCGGTGAGCCAACTGGAGGAGACTTTCCTGAATGGTATTCCTCGAAAAACGGTCTGCCTCGAATTCTGAACACCCTCAGAAGCGTGTGCAGCCCAGCTTTCACGCCGAGGAAGTACCGCCAGGGGCTTTTCCGCTCTCGCCGGCCCAATATGGGATCTGGTTCGCCCAGCAGCTCGCACCTGAGGTGCCGTTCTGTATGGCCCACTATGTGGAGTTGCACGGAGAACTGGATCCTGAGCTCCTTCGCGAGAGATCCACGGTGGCCGGTCGTGAGTTCCAGTCGCCCTTTCTTCGCCTGATCGAGGTTGATGGTCGGCCGTTCCAAATCGTTGACCAATCGCTCGCTCACCCGATGGGCTTCATCGATTTCCGCGACGAGCGCGACCCGGTTGCGGCAGCACACAACTGGATGCGGCAGAACTGCGCGGCACCGTTCGACCTTTTTGCCGATCGCTTGGGCACGATCTCGATCTTGCAGGTCGGCGACTCCGATTACCTGTGGTACGCAAGGGTTCACCACATCGCGTTGGACGGTTTCGGCGCGGCGGCGATGTTCAGTCGAGCTGCGGAGCTCTACACGGCCGCGTTCGTGGGCAGGGACGCCGAGCCGAACAAGGCGATGGAGTTGCGTACCGTGTTCGAGCTGAATCGGAAGTACCGCGCCTCCAGCCGGTTCTCCGCCGATCGGGAGTATTGGGCGGAGCGAATCGCGGGCCTGTCGGACTGGGGCACACCGGAATACGAGACAGTTCCCGATGCTGTCCGAAACATCGTCGAGAGCGCGCCGCTGTCGGACACCACAGCCGCGCGCCTCGAGGACTCCGCGAGCCGGTTCGGTGCGACGTCGGCAGCCGTGGCACTCGCCGGAATCGCCTTGTACCTGTCCCGGATGGCGGGCAGCGACGAGATCCTGGTCAGCATCCCGGTCTCAGGGCGAACAACCGCTGCGCTGCGTCGTTCCGGCGGCATGCTCGCCAACGTCGTCCCCCTGCGACTGCGGGTGCGGCCCGAGGACTCGGTAGGCGAGCTCGTGCAGCGAGTACAGGGTGAGTTGATCGGCGCGTTGCGTCACCAGGGTTGTGGCATCGAGGACATCCGCCGCAATGCCGGCGCCACCGGCACCGCTGCTCGATTCTCCGTGCCGCAGGTGAACGTGATGCTTTTTCCCTACGAGATCAAGGTCGGCCCGGTCGTCGGGCAAATCCACATCCTCAGCCGGGGACCGGTCGGAGATCGACTGATCACCGTGTACCAGAACGCGACACCGGCGAAGACCGTCGTCGAAATCCGCGCGAATCCACATCGGTACCGAGACGACGAGGTACGCACTCAGCACACGCAGATCGTCGACCTGCTCGGGGAGTTCATCGCGACGGACGCCGGCACCGCGGTCGGGACGATCCATGCAACCAGTGCGCGCGTGGGAGAACGCCTGCACAGGAAGAACTCTCAGTTGAACTACTGGAGGCGTACGCTCGCCGCGCTGCCCGGGTTGGCGTTGCCGACCGACCGGCCCCTCCCCGCACGACGATCGCTGCGGGCTGCGCGGTACGAATTCTCGATCGGCGCCGACGTGCACCGGCGGATCGCGGCCATGGCGCGGGAGTACCGGGCGAGTGTGTTCATGACCGTGCACGCGGGGTTCGCGGTGTTGCTGTCGCGGTTGTGCGGCAGCTCCGACGTCGCGGTGGGCACGGCGGTAGCCGTGCGTGGGGAGGCCGTCCTCGACGAGGTACCGGGGACGTTCGTCAATACGTTGGTGTTGCGCACCCCGATTCGCGGTGGCACCTCGTTCGGGGAGCTGCTCGAGCTGGTCCGTGATGTTGATCTGGGCGCGTTCGCCCACGCGGAAGTGCCGTTCGAGCGAGTGGTCGAGGAGCTCGCGCCGGTCCGGTCGACGGAGCATGCACCCCTGTTTCGGGTTGCCCTCGGCTGCCGGAACACGGCCCGGCCGGTTCTGGAGTTGCCGGGATTCCGGATCGAGATGATCGGGGTCGATCCGGGAACCACACAGGTCGATCTGCAACTGACTCTGGCCGAGCGGTTCGACGAGGACGGCGCACCGGCGGGCATGACTGCCGATTTCAGTTATGCGACAGATCTTTTCGTCCCGGCGACGGTGCGCAGGTTCGCTGACGGCCTCGTGCGGGTCCTCGACACTCTCACCACCGATCCGGACCTGCCGGTCGGTGCCATCGAGCTCCTCGATGGCACCGACCGGCAAGTGATACTCGGTGACTGGAATGCCACCGACCATGCGGTAGGCGACGATCTGACGTTGGTGTCCCTGTTCGACGCGCAGGTCGTGCGCACGCCGGAGAACATCGCGGTGGTTTTCGACGACGAACGCTTGTCCTATGTCGAATTCGGTAGGCGGGTCAACCGACTCGCCCGCAGGCTGGTTGTCGAAGGTGTGGGACCGGAGACCCTGGTCGCCGTGACGATGCGGCGGTCGATGGACATGGTTGTCGGCCTGTACGCGGTCCTCGGGGCGGGCGGAGGGTATGTGCCGGTCGATCCGGATCAGCCCGCCGATCGGGTGTCCTACATTCTCGACACGACCGATCCGGTGTGTGTGCTCACCAGCGAACGGGAAAGGGTCGAGGTCGCGGGAAACAGGCCTGTCCTGGCCGTCGACACCCTCGATGTCTCGGGGTATTCGACTGCCCCGCTGTCGGATACGGACCGGATCTCACCACTGCGACCGGGAAACACGGCGTACGTGATCTTCACCTCCGGCTCCACCGGGGTGCCCAAGGGCGTGGCACTGAGCCACGCCTCGATCGTGAACCGGTTGGTGTGGGCACAGGCCGAGTACCGGCTCGACCACACCGACGTGGTGTTGCAGAAAACGCCGATCACCTTCGATGTGTCGGTGTGGGAGTTGTTCTGGCCACTCCACACCGGAGCGCGGTTGGTGATCGCGACACCACACGGGCATCGGGACCCGACCTATCTGACGCGGATCATCGACACCGAACGGGTGACGACGGTGCATTTCGTACCGTCGATGTTGACTGCCTTCGTCGCCGAGCCGGTCGTGGAGTTGCCGAAGCTGCGGTATCTGTTCGCGTCGGGCGAGGCATTGTCGGCGCAGGTGGCGCAGCAGGTACGGCAGCGGATGCCCGCCGGGTCGGTACACAATCTCTATGGACCCACCGAGGCGGCGGTGGACGTGACGTTCCACGAGGTGACCGACGAGGATTCCGCCGCGGTGCCAATCGGTGCGCCGGTGTGGAACACCCGGGTCTATGTCCTCGATGACCGGCTACAACCGGTGCCGGTGGGCGTAGTCGGCGAGTTGTACGTGTCGGGAGTGCAATTGGCGCGGGGCTATCACCGGCATCCGGGATCGACGGCGATCCGTTTCGTGGCTGACCCACGCGGACAGCCCGGTGCGCGAACGTACCGGACCGGGGACCGGGTGCGCTGGACCGGGGACGGGCAGCTCCAGTGGGTGGGGCGCACCGATTTCCAAGTGAAGGTCCATGGCTACCGAATCGAGCTCGGCGAGGTCGAGGCGGCGTTGTTGCGATGCGACTCGGTCGCGCTGGCGGTGGTGATCGTCCGTGACGACGGGAGCGGGGACCGCCTGATCGGGTACGTCGTCCCCGAACCCGGTGCGGTGGTGGCCGTGGATGCGGTGAAAACCTCTCTGAGGCAGTGGTTGCCGGATCACATGATGCCTGCGGCGGTGGTGGTGCTCGACGAGTTCCCGCTGTCTCCGGCCGGGAAGCTGGATCGGGCGGCGTTGCCCGCCCCGGACTTCACCGCGGCGGGAACCCGGTTCCGGGCGCCGTCGACACCGAGGGAAGAGCTCGTGGCGGGTGTGTTCGCGCAGGTCCTCGGCGTGGATCGGGTCGGGGTCGACGACAGCTTCTTCGCTCTGGGCGGGGATTCGATCATGTCGATCCAGGTGGTGACGCGAGCGAAGGCCGCGGGGCTGGTCTTCACCGTGCGGGAGATATTCGAACATCGGACCGTGGCCGCGCTCGCCCGGGTCGCCGTGCCGGGCGGCGGGGCGGGCCCGGTGCCGGCCGAACTTGCCGGTGGCGGGGTCGGTGAGGTGGCGCTCATCCCGATCCTGGGATGGCTGTTCGAGCGCGGCACCGGTTTCGACCGGTTCTCGCAGGCGGTGCTGCTGACCGCGCCGGCCGGGCTCGACGGTGACACGCTGGCCCGCACGGTGCGGGCGGTGCTCGACCAGCACGACATGCTCCGGGCCACGCTTCGCCCGGACCAAGGAGCCGGGATCGGGTGGGTAGTGGAGGTCCGGCCGGTCGGGGCAGTGCCCGCGGACCGCTTGATCCGTCGGGTGTCGGTCGAATCCACGACCGGGGAAGCGTTCGCCGCGACCATTGCCGCCGAGCTGGACGCGGCGACGGGCCGACTGGACCCGAGCGCCGGGTTGATGGTGCAGATCGTGTGGTTCGATCCCGAAACCGCTGGTGATGCAGCCACTTCCGGTGGCCGGGTGTTGCTGGTGGCGCACCATATCGTCATCGATGGGGTGTCGTGGCGGATCCTGATCCCCTCTCTCGCGGCAGCCTGGTCCCGGATCACGGCGGGCGCGGAGCCGGAGCTGGGCGCGGTCGGCACCTCCATGCGCAGGTGGGCGCACGGGCTGGTCGAGGCCGCGCACAGCCGGGAGCGGGTCGCGGAACTCGAGCTGTGGACAGCCATGGTGACCGGGCCTGATCCGGTGCTGGGGTCGCGGCGGCTGGATCCGGCGTCGGATCTTGCCCCGACTGTCGACACGGTCACCGTCGATCTGCCGTCGGAGGTGACCGAGACCCTGCTGACCACAGTGCCAGGGAGGTTCCACGGCACTGTCGATGACGGGCTGCTGGCGGCGCTGGCGCTGGCGGTGACGAAGTGGCGGCTCGATCGGGGCGTCGATGCCCGCGAGACGCTGATCACCTTGGAGGGACACGGTCGGCAGGAGCAGGTGGTTCCGGGCGCGGACCTGTCGCGGACGGTGGGCTGGTTCACCACGATGTTCCCGGTGCGAGTGAACCTGTCCGGGATCGACGTCGACGACGCCCTGGCTGGGGGCGCGGCCGCCGGGGCGGCGATCAAAGCGGTCAAGGAACAACTCCTGGCGATCCCGGATCACGGCATCGGCTTCGGGCTGCTGCGCTACCTCAACCCCGACACCGGCCCGACGCTGCGCCAACTGCCCGACCCGCAGATCAGGTTCAACTATCTGGGCCGGATCGCTGATGTACCCGAGCAGCTGCGCGGGACGGGCTGGACCCCGGCGGACGGGGTCGGTGAACTCACCGCCCCGCCGGACCCGGAACTGCCCGCGGCAGCGGTGCTCGACATCAACGCGATCGTCACCGATACCCCGGAGGGTCCCCGACTGCGGGCGCGGTTCGCGTTCCCGACCGGGATCCTCACCGCCGAGGAGGTCACCGATCTGGCCGGGGTGTGGCGTCAGGCGGTAACCGCGGTGACCGTGCACGCGGCCGCACCCGGGTCCGGCGGGCACACCCCGTCTGACTTCCCGCTGGCGCACCTCGAGCAGTCGGCGATCGAAGTACTCGAGGCGCGGTTCCCCGGGCTGGTCGAGGTGTGGCCGCTGACGCCGCTGCAGGGCGGGTTGCTGTTCCACGCGCTGCTGGCGGAGCAGTCGGTCGACGCATATCTGGTGCAGCTGGTGCTCCACGTCCACGGCCCGCTGGATCTGGGTCGGCTGCGGGTGGCAGTGCGGACGCTGCTCGAGCGTCACCCGAACCTGCGGGCCGCGTTCACCCAGGACCCGGACGGAGCATTCGTGCAAGTTGTGCCGGACCGTGTCGAGGTACCGCTGCGCGAGATCGACCTGACCGGGTTCGAGATAGGTAGCAGGGAGCAGGAACTCGTCCGGATTCTCACCGCAGACCGGGGTGTCCGGTTCGACACGGCGACCGCCCCGCTGCTGCGGCTGCTGGTCGTCACCACCGCCCCGGACGAGCACCGGCTGATCTGGACCAACCATCACATCCTGCTCGACGGCTGGTCCAACCCACTGCTGCTCAGGGAACTGCTGAACCTCTACAGCACCGGCGGGGACCCCGCACTGCTGCCGCCGGTGCACCCGTACCGCGACTACCTGGCCTGGCTGAAACGGCAGGACCCGGACGCGTCGCGGACCGTGTGGGCGGTGGCACTGGCCGGACTCGAGGAACCGACCCTGCTCGTCCCCGCCGACCGGGGCAGGCAGTTGTCGGCGATCCCTCGCGACACCCACCTCACCCTGACCGAACCGCAGACCCACCGGATCGAGACGCTCGCTCGCGAGCGGGGAGTCACCGTGAACACCGTCGTCCAGACTGCCTGGGGCATCGTGCTCGCCGCCCTGACCGCACGCCATGACGTGGTGTTCGGTGCCACCGTGTCGGGGCGCCCGCCACAGATCCGCGGCATCGAGGAGATGATCGGGTTGTTCATCAACACGGTGCCGGTCCGGATCACCCTCGATGACCGCGAAACCCTCGGCGGATTGCTCGACCGGGTCCAGACCGAGCAGGTCGCGCTGCTGGGGCACCATTACCTCGGATTGAGCGAGATCCAACACGCAGCAGGCCCCGCGGCCTTTTTCGACACCCTGACCGTGTTCGAGTCCTACCCGATCGACCGGGTAGGACTGCTCGAGACCTCCGACGTCGCCGGCATTCAGATTGTCGACGTGACCGGCCACGACGCCACCCATTACCCCCTCACTCTCACGGTCTTCGTCGGCACCCGGCTGCACCTGACCCTCAAATACCTCTCCGATCTGTTCGTCCCGGCGACGGTGCGTAGCTTCGCTGAGTGCCTTGTGCGGGTCCTCGACACTCTCACCACCGATCCAGACCTACCGGTCGGTGGCAACGAACTGCTCGATTGAACCCACCCGCGATCCATTCGCGGTGACAGGCACGAAACACAGAACGCCGTGAGAAAAGCGGGCGGCCGCCGCAGGG
>NZ_JBHXNK010000017.1:50720-154721 GCF_042719755.1 Nocardia sp. NPDC058519
TGCGCGGGGGCTTTGCTTCGCTTGTGGCATTTGGGGGGACCCCCAATCTTACACCCCCTACACCGCCCCACTGGTGGGTGCCATCGAACTGCTCGATGGCACCGACCGGCGATCAATGCTCGGAGACCGGAACGCCACCGAGAACGCAGTAAGTCAGGCGCGTGCCCGCTTCCGGTCGCCGTCGACGCCGAGGGAAGAGCTCGTGGCCGGTGTGTTCGCACGGGTCCTCGGGATGGATCGGGTCGGGGTCGATGACAGCTTCTTCGCCCTGGGCGGGGATTCGCTGTCCGCCACCCGATTGATGGCCGCGCTGGAAGCAGAACTCGATCGGGACATCCCCTTGCACCTGATGTTCCTGCATCCCACACCCACCGGATTGGCCGCCCACCTCTCCGATCACGGGTCTACGCCGGACTGATAGGACCGAACGAGTCGATCAGTGGCAGCGCCCTGTCGAACACAGCTGCAAAGCGTCCCCGTGCCACCGGAAAATGTCGGTGCTGTGGCCTAGCGTTTCGTCCATGTCCGAAACCATCACCGTCGGCGGTATCACCATCGACTGCAACGACCCCGCTGAGCTGGCCGAGTTCTGGAGTGCCGCACTCGGTTACACCGTCCTCGCCGACTCGGGGGACTACGTCATGATTGCCCCACCTGGTGTCGGTTTCGGGGAGGGGCGCTACCTCGCGTTCCAGCGCGTTCCCGAGACGAAGGGGACCAAGAACCGTGTGCATATCGATTTCCAGACCACAGCTCGCGCGGCGGAAGTCGACCGGCTGACGGTCCTGGGGGCCACGGTCCTGGGTGAACACTCGCTGCCCGGCTTCGCATGGACTGTGCTGCAGGACCCGCACGGCAACGAGTTCTGTGTCGTCGCCGAGAGCTGACCGGACAGACGAGGGTTGAGGCGAGCATGCGCGCGCACCACCCGCCGAGGTGAAATACTGTGGCTCCATGAGCGACGACCGTCCGCAACTGGCCGCAGAAATGGATCTCCAGCCGCATCCCGAGGGCGGCTGGTTCCGTGAAACCTGGCGCAGTGCGGTGGAATTCGAGCCCGCTGGCTACTCCGGTACGCGCGCGAGCGCGACGGCGATCTACTTCCTGCTGCTGCCGGGTGAGGAGTCCGCACCGCATACGGTGACCTCGGACGAGATCTGGATGTGGCATCGGGGTGGTCCGCTGCTGCTGAACATCGGGGGTGAGGAGATCGTCCTCGGACCCGATGTCGAGCAGGGGCAGCGACCCCAGGCGGTGGTCCCCGGTGGGGTGAGTCAGGCCGCCCGCCCGGCGGGCGAGGAGTACACGCTGGTGAGCTGTGTCGTCGCGCCGGGCTTCGACTTCGCCGACTTCCGGCTCGATTGACCGGTGCGGGTACTCGTACCCGCCGCCCAGTGGACGCCCGGCGGGCGGATGCCCTGTCGGGGCACCGAGGCCCGCGGGCGCCTCTCGACAGCTCTGCCCTCCTGCGTGACTAACTGTAAGTAATACAGTATGCTTGCTCACGTCGTATCGGGCAGCTGTGAACGACCTGCGCCGCCCGTGAGTCCGAGGCCGACCCGGCAGGTGATGTCGAGTGGCAACTGTGAGAGCCGGTGGGCGGATGGTGGTCGTCGCGTGGCGGTCGGGAGGAGTGGGATGGTTCGTCGGAACTCGCATCGCGGCTGGGCCCCGTCCGCACACCGGCGGCTACGGCACGGATATCCCTACGTCGCCGCGATCGGAGGGGTGTCCGACTGATCGGACAGTCCATAAAACCTGAATTCCCTACGTATTAATTATCGATCGGAAATATGCCCCGACGCGGTAATAAAAGCTCGCCTATTTTCTGGGCGGGCATATTGTCATGCCATAAAATCGAATGTCTGAATTGTACTGAAAAATAGTTCCAGAATTCTGTTGACTTGACCCTGTGATGTCACGCACACTCGGGATGGCAAATGGGCGGTGTTACCCGAATGGAGACGCGCGAACCGATGGTAAACGGATTCGATCCGGCAGCTGACAAGCGCCGCGAAAGGCGAGCGGTGGGCTCGGAGCGGTCTGCGATGCCGGCGAGCAGGGAAGTCGCCGCATGGTTTCGCGGTTATCTCGGCCGGCATCCCGGTGTTGCCATCGATACTGTCGGTGGCCAGTTCGTCCTCGGTGTTCGTACGGTGCAATATCTGATTGTCGACCTCTTTACGGGGAAGCTGGCCGTGCGGGAAACCCTCGCGCAGGGGGCTTTCATGGCGTCGGCGGCAGTGCTGCCGACAATCTTTGTCGCCCTGCCGATCGGGGTCACGCTCTCCATTCAGTTCGGGCTGCTGGCCGGGCAGGTCGGTGCCACCTCGTTGGCGGGGGCCGCCAGTGGCTTGGCGGTCATCCGGCAGGGCGCCCCGATGGTGGCGGCGCTGCTGATGGCCGCCGCGGTCGGCTCGGCTATCTGCGCCGACCTGGGATCACGGAAGATCCGGGAGGAATTGGACGCCATGGAGATCATGGGCGTTTCGGTGATCCGGCGCATGGTGGTTCCCCGGTTTCTGGCGGCGATCGTCATCGGCGTCTCGCTGACCGGGGTGGTGTGCTTCGTCGGTTTCGTGGCGGGCTATGCCTTCAATGTCTTCGCTCAGGGCGGTGCGCCCGGGAGTTTCGTGGCGACGTTCGCCTCGTTCGCCACTGTCGGGGATCTGGTCTTGACCATGGTGAAGGCGGTGGTCTACGGCGCGATCGTGGCAGTGGTCGCCTGCCATAAGGGGCTGACGACCAAGGGCGGATCCGCAGGTGTCGCGAACTCGGTGAATTCGACGGTTGTGTCGTCGATCCTTTTGCTAATGATCGTCAATGTATTGTTCACCCAGCTGTTCATGATGCTGTTTCCCAGGCAGGGCTTGTAATGGCATCCACCTATCACCCGTTCGGCACCAGACTGGTGACAACATATTCGAAAAAACTCGGCGTTGCATTCATGCGACTCGGGCACATGCTCACCTTCTTCGTGCGCGCCGCCGCATCGATTCCCGTGATGCTCCGCAACTATCGAGTCGAGTTCATGCGGACCCTGTCCGACATCGCGTGGGGAAATGGATCGATCGTCGTCGGTGGAGGCACGGCGGGCGTCATCATCATCCTTGGTGCGGCCGGTGGCGCGATTATCGGGTTGGAAGGCTATAACGCCTTGCATCTGCTCGGCATGGAGCCCGCCATCGGATTGGTCGCCTCGACGGCCTCGACGCGCGAGCTGGCGCCGATCATGGCATCGCTGGCCTTCGCGGCGCAGGCGGGTTGCCGGTTCACCGCACAACTGGGCTCGATGGGTATCTCGGAGGAGATCGACGCGATGGAGTCGATGGCGATCCGGTCCATTCCCTATCTGGTCAGCACCAAGTTGCTGGCGTCGGTGGTCGCGATCGTTCCGCTGTATCTACTGTGCCTGGCGGCCAACTACGTGGCTGTCGAAATGGTGGTCGGGATGTCTGGCGGGCTGTCGATCGGGACGTATCGCCACTACTTCCAGCTCGTCTTGAACGGACCGGACATCATCTACTCGCTGGGCAAAGCGATTGTCTTCGTACTGATCACCACCACGATCCAGTGTTACTACGGCTACTACGCCGCGGGCGGACCACAGGGCGTCGGCATCGCGGCGGGCCGCGCCATGCGTGCGGCGATCTCGGTGATGATCGTCGTCAATCTCATGCTGACCATTGCCATTTGGGGCATCGGGGCCAGCGCGCGGCTGGGAGGGTGAGATGTCGATATTGTTCGACACGGACGGACGCGGACCGTCGAAATTGTCACTGCTCTTGCGGGGGTTGGTCGCGTTCGCGCTGATCGTCGGTGGTCTCACGGTCGTGTACATGAAATCGACCGGGTCCTTCGAGGAGAAGGCCGAGATCACTGCCCTGCTCGAGCAGGTGGGTGACGGCCTGCCGCCCAACTCGGACGTGAAATTCCGTGGTGTGCTGGTGGGGACTGTCGCCGAGGTGACGCCATCGATCGACGGTGGCCGCAATCGGGCCAGACTCGAGCTGGAACCGCGTCTGCTGGTGAGCATTCCGGCTTCGGTGACCGCCCGGGTGGTTCCCAGCAACATCTTCGCGGTGTCGTCGGTGCAATTGGTCGACAACGGTCCGGGACGACCGTTGCGGGCCGGTGCGGAGATCCAACAGGACACCAGTTTGTCGACGGTGCAATTGCAGACCGCCCTGACCAAGCTGCGAACGATCGTGGCGGCGACGGCGAGGATCAGCACGAGCGACACGGTGGGAGTGCTCGCCGCGGTCGCCAAGGCCACCGACCGGCGTGGCGCCGACCTCGTTCGAGCCGGTGCCCAGCTCGACCACATCACCAGGGAACTCGCTGCCCAGATCGCACCGCCGGGTGAGCCGTCGACGATCACCGCGCTGACCGAATCGGTGCAGGGCTTGGCCGCGGCGGCACCGGATCTCCTCGATGTCCTGCATTCCGCGGTCGTCCCGATGCGGGCCGTCGTGGAGCAGGAAGCCGAGCTGCACGACCTGCTGACGGCAGGCACCGCGACATTGTCGACCGTCGACGGCGGCTTGGACCGCCACGTCGACGAGATGGTGACGATCACCGATCAGCTGACTCCGGTCCTGGACGTGTTCGCCGCGGGCAGTTCGAGTTTCGGCCCCATCGTGGGCAGCATCAAGAATCTGTCGGACGTGTGGTTCGCCGAATTCTGGAACGAGGAGACCCAGAACGGGACCGGCAAATTCCAGATCAGGCTGACACCCGACACCCCGTACACGCGGGCGGACTGCCCCCGATACGGCGACCTCGCCGGACCGAGCTGCGCGACAGCGCCGCTGACGACCTCGGCCGAGCCGCTGCCCGCATCGCTGGACCCCCGCTCCGTTCCGAAACCCGTCCTGACCCCGGAGATGCAAGACCTCATCGGCCGGGTACTCGGCGGCGGCGCCAACAGCGCGGAACAGGTTCTGGCTCAACTACTCACCACCGGAGTCCCCGAAACAGGAGGTGCACCACGATGAACCAGCATCGTCGCTCGGTGGCCGGACTCAGCGTCTTCCTCGTCGTCGCGTTCGCCCTCATCTCGATGACCTTCGTGACCTTGAATCGTGGCATCGACGGCTCGACGAAGCCGTATTCGGCGATCTTCACCGACGCCACCGGTTTGCGGGTCGGCGACGACGTGCGGATGGCGGGAGTGCGCGTCGGACGTGTCGACGCGGTAGAACTCGACGGCACGCGGGCCAGAGTTCGTTTTCGCGTGCAAGATGCCCAGCGCCTCTACGGCGACACCGTCGCCGCCATCACCTATCAGAATGTCATCGGACAGCGCTATCTCGGTCTGTCCCGTGACGAAATCAGTTCTGACACCGAACTTCCGAGCAATGGGGAGATCCCGGTGGAGCGCACCGAGCCTTCCTTCGATCTCTCGGCGCTGCTGAACGGATTCGAACCACTGTTCAGCGGCCTCGATCCGCAGCAGGTCGACAATGTCACCGCCGCGCTCGTTCAGGCTCTGCAGGGGGACGCGGGCTCGTTGACGAGATTGATCGAGCAGATGTCTACGCTGGCACAGTCTTTGGCCGGTCCGGACCAGGTGCTCGGCGCGGTCATCACCAATCTCAACCAGGTGGTGCAGAACCTGGCGGGCCGACGGGCCGAACTCGGCACGTTGCTGAGCCGAACCCGGACCATCGTCGACGGGCTGGCCCGTCACCGCGACGAAATCATGACGACGCTGACCGAGGTGTCGGGAGTCGCGGATCGGATGGCGACGGTCGTCGCGCAGGACCGGCCTGCACTCGATCGGCTGATGAGCCGAGAGCCGGGATTCACCCGGCATTTCGAGCAGAACAAGGACCAGTTCGCCTACCTGGGGTTCAACCTGCCCGTGTTGTTGAAGGGGATCGCCCGGGTCAGCCAGGAAGGCGCGAACCTCAACGTCTACCTCTGCAATCTCGGCTTCACGGTGATCCCCGCGCTCTCGGAATTGATCCCGGCGATCGTCCGCATGGCCACCCCGGCCGGAACCGTTCAGCAATCGCCGATCTGTAGGTGAGGCAATTCATGACACTATCGACCCGGATCCGGCGGCTGAGCTCCTCGCTCTCACGGCCGATCGAAGAACAGAACCCGCGCATGCTGGGGATCGTCGCGCTGGCCGTGCTGGTCGCGCTGCTGATCACCGCACTGGGCTGGAACACTCTCGGCGTCGGCGAGCGCAGCTACGACGCCGAGTTCGCCCAGGCCGCCGGGCTACGCGTCGGTGACAGCGTCACGGTCGCCGGCGTCCAGGTCGGCGCGGTGACCGGCCAGAAGCTGGTGGACGACCGCGTCGTGGTGACGATGCGTATCGCCGACGATGTACCGCTCGGCGTCGAGACCACGGCGGCGATCAAACTGACCACACTGCTCGGCGCCCGCTATGTGGAGCTGCGCCCGGCCGGCGCGGGTGAGTTGCGCGAGCGACGGATCATGCTGTCGCACACCGCCGTTCCCTACGACCTGCAGCAGTCGCTGGAGAACGCCACCACCACCTTCGAGCAGGTCGATGCCGCGCAGATCAGCCGCTCGCTGGATACCCTGGCCACGCAACTCGACGGCGTGCCCGCGGTCCTTCCCGGTGTACTGACCAATATCAGGACGTTGTCGAGCATTCTGGGTAGCCGCCGCGACGAACTGGGTTCACTGCTGACCGGGGTGCGTGACCTGACCGCCGTGGTCACCAGCCAGCGGTCCGATGTCGAGGTGATCGTCGGCGTGGGGCGAGACCTGCTGACCGACATAGCTTCCCGGCGACAAGCGATCGAGTTGCTGATGTCGGCCACTACCCGGCTGGTCGAGCAGGTCCGCGGCATCATCGTCGATGACCGGGCCAATATCGACCAGCTGCTCACCGGGCTCAACGGTCTGCTCGGCAGCCTCGCCCGCCACGACGACCTGCTGCGCAACACGTTGGAGATCTTGCCTGTCGCGGTCCGCAACCTGACCAACGCCGCCGGCAACGGAAACTCGGTGGACTTCAACGCGCCCGGCGGTGTGCTCGTCGACTCGTGGATGTGCGCCCTGAGCGGACACGCCGAGCTGGCTCAGTTGCCACAGTATTTCGGAGATTGTCGATGAGAACACTGCTGAAGCTCGTGCGGGTCACCACGGTGCTCGCGGTCCTCGGATTCGTCGGTTGCGCGAGCGGTTCGCTGGAACGCGGCCCGGACGACATCACCGTGGTGGCCCATTTCGACAGCGCCGCCGGACTGTATGTCGACAACACGGTCGCGATCCTCGGCATGCCGGTCGGGAAAGTCACCGGGATCGTGCCGCGGGGGGCCTATGTCGAGGTGACCATGCGGGTCGACGGCGAGGCGAAGATCCCGGCGGACGCCACGGCGGTGACGGTATCGACGTCGGTGCTGACCGACCGGCACGTGGAGTTCACCCCCGTGTACCGGGGCGGGGATGCTTTGCGCGACGGCACGACGCTCGGATTGGAACGCACCAGGACGCCGGTCGGTGTGGATCGGTTGATCTCGATGGCCGATGACATGTCCGGTGAGCTCGGCGGCGAACAGCCCGGTGAGGGACCGATCGCGCGGATGCTCGCCGTCGCGTCGTCGGCCACCAGTGGCAACGGGCAGGAATTGCGCGCGACCATGGACGAGTTGTCGCGGGCGCTGCGCCTGGGTGACGACGCGGGAGCGGGGACGCGGGACGCGGTCACCCAGATCATGCAGGAGCTGTCGGTGCTGGTCGCCGCAGCCGCCGACGGCGACCAGGTCATCCGCGAATTCGGTGCTGCCTCGGGGCAATTGGGTGAGATGTTGACCCAGCTCGAGATCGGATCGGGAGCTACCGGCGCGCAGATCACCACGGTGATGCGGGAGGCCGACGACCTGCTGATGGCCAATCGGGAGCCGTTGCGCAGCGCGGTCGCCGACACGGCAACCGTCACCAAGGCCCTCGCCGACTATCGCGACCAGCTGGCCGAATTCCTCGACCTGTCGCCGATGTTGCTGGCGAACGGCTACAACGCGGTCGACCAGGAGGCGGGCGGTGCGCGCATTCACGCGCTCCTCGACCGGGTCGCCTTCGACGGGCAGATGGTCAAAGAGGTGTGCAATATCCTCGGCCTCCGCCAACTGGGCTGCAGCACAGGGACTCTGCAGGATTTCGGGCCGGATTTCGGTATCACCGACATGTTGGAAGCGATGAGTAGGTTGCCTCGATGAGAGCCAAGAATTCCGTGCTGACGACCGCGGCGCTGGCGGTCGCCGTGCTCACGACCGGATGTGGCGTGGGGCTCGACGATCTGCCGCTGTCGGCACCCGGATCGGGCGAGTCCGGATACACGATCGACGCCACCTTCGCGAACGCGCTGAATCTGCCTGCGAAGGCGAAGGTTCGGCTGGCGGGCGCCGATGTCGGTGAAGTGACCGCGATGTCGGTCGCCGACTACAAAGCCAAGGTGTCGCTGCGTATCCGGGCCGATGTCGAGCTTCCGGTCGGCACCCGGGCACAGCTGCGCACCGCGACCCCGCTCGGCGACGTCTACGTGGCGCTCGACGCGCCGGTCGACGCCACACCCTCGACCGCCGCCCTGCGTGACGGAGACTCCATCCCGTTGCCGGAGACCTCGGCGGCGGCGACCGTCGAGGAATTGCTGACCACTGCCTCGCTGCTGGTCAACGGCGGCGCCATCCGCAATCTGACCAGCGTTGTCAACGGTCTCGGGCGCGCGGTCGGCGATCGCGGCGACAACCTCGGCGGGCTGCTCGATCAGTCCACCCAGCTGGTCACGGCCCTGGCTGCCCGGTCCGACGACATCCGGCTCGCGCTGGCCGAAACCAATCGGCTGGTCGCCGAATTGGCCGCGAACCGCACCGTGATCGGCGAGTTCATCAGCGCCGCCGGTCCCGCCTCCACGGTCATCGAGGCGAATGCCCAGCAGGCGCTCGAACTCGTCCGGCAGGTCGACGATGTCAGCGCTCAGCTGGCGAAGTTCCCGGTCCTTCGCGGTGGTGAGATCGGCGGGCTGATCGCGAATCTCGACCAGATCTCCGCGGGGCTCAACGACGCCATCTTGAATCCGAACGCGAGCCTGGCCGCGATGAATGCTCTGCTGCCCACCGTCATCAGGCTCTCCAGCGGTACCTCGGCGCACGGCAACGTCGACCTGGAGGATTTCGCGATCGGGGCGCTCGCCGACCCCGGTCACCAGGCGGATCCCGGCAGCCGGATACCTGATGCGAGCGATTGGCACGCGCTCGTCGGTTCGCTCACCTACACCCTGCTCACCCTGCGTGAGCGGGTCCTGGGACCGGGGCGATGAGCGCCGTCGGTGGACTCGCTTCGTTCGGGTCGGCGGTGGCGGATCTGCCCGCCCGGCTGCTGGTCGGTGGGGTGCGCGGCGGGCATCCGTATCGGCTCGCGCTCTCGGCGGTGGCGCTGGCGATGGTGGCGGTAGCCGGATCGACATACCTGGTGTTCGGTGCGCTCGGCTTCGATCCGTCGGCGTCGACCATCGCGGTGCGGGTGCATCTCACCCAGTCCGGTGGGCTGCTGCCCGGCCAGGACGTCACTTTGCGCGGTGTGCCGATCGGTGAAGTCCGTTCGGTCGAGTTCGCACCGGACGGCGTGGTCGCGGTCGCGAGCATCGACGCGAAAATCCGGGTGCCCGACGACGGTACGGTCGACGTCACCAGCCTGTCCACGGCGGGAGAGCAGTTCCTCGACTTCCGGCCGACCCGATCGACCGGCCCGTATCTGAGCGACGGGGCCGAGATCTCCTCGGACAAGACCTCCACGCCCACCCCGCTGTGGCAGATGCTCGGCACCCTCGATTCGAGCTTGGCGCAGGTGGATCCGGCCCAACTCGCCTCGGTGGTCGACGAGCTCGGGGTCGGACCGGAGGGGCCGCAGAAGCTGATCGACATCCTCGACGGCGGGATCTTCCTGGTGTCGACGCTGGATTCGGTGCTTCCGCAGACCGTCGCACTGGTGCACGACAGCAAGACAGTGCTCGCGACCCTGGGTACGGGATCGGCAGGGCTGCAACGGTTCTCCGCCGACGCCGCGCACTTCATGCGCGGTGTCGAAGCGAAGACCGGCGGTTTCGCGGAATTCCTCGATGCGACGCCGGGAACACTCGCCGCCTTGGACACCGTGCTGGCCGACAATTCCGCCGCGGTGGTCGGGCTGTTGACCAGCCTGTCGACGGTCGCCCAGGTGACCAATACCCGGGTACCGGCCATGCAGGAGTTCTTCTTCCCGACCCAGCGCGCCGGATCGGCCCTCGACGCGTTGGCGACAGTGATGCACGACGGCGGATTCTGGGGGCTGGTCAGCCTGTATCCGCGATACACGTGCGTGTACGACCTGCCGCGGAAACCACCGTCGGTCGGTGACTATTCCGAACCGTATCTCTATACCCACTGCTCGGACGACAACCCGGCGGTCCTGGTCCGCGGCGCGGACAATGCGCCGCGACCGCCGGGGGAACGCCTGCCCGGTCGCCCGCCCGCGGGCGAACCCGCCGATCGAACGGCCGGCCCCACCCCGATCGGGCCCTGGTCATTGCCCCTGCCGTTGCCGTTGGTCGACTCCGGCCAGACGGTCCCCGCTCCACCCCGATGAGGAATCTGTGATGAATCCCAAGACCGACCCCACCGCCATCCCGACCACCGACGAAACAGCCACTGTGGCAGCTGTCTCGGTGGAGAAGAGCTCGGACGAGTCCGTGGACACGACCGCAGAATCGTCCGTCGACGATTCGACGACCCCGCCGGCTGAGCCCGAATTCGTGATGCCGTCCAAATGGGCGATCCGTCGGATGATCGCGGCATTGATCTGGAAGAAGATCCGCATTCCACTGCTGGTGCTGGTGGCCGTGGTAGCCGTCGTCACCGCGGCGATTCTCGGATGGAAGCTGAAGCAGGAGAGCGACACCGACGCCGCGGCCGCGGCCGGACTCGAAGCGGCCAGAGCGTATGCGGTCACGTTGACCAGCGTCGACTCCGGCAATCTCGACCGTGACTTCACCGCAGTGCTCGACGGGTCGACCGGGGAGTTCAAGGACACCTACACGCGCTCCAGCGGGCAGTTGCGGCAGCTGCTGCTGGAGAACAAGGCGACCGGCAAGGGCACGGTGCTCGATGCGGCGGTGAAGTCGGCGACCCCGACGAAGGTCGAGGCCATCCTGTTCGTCGACCAGACGGTGACCAACACAGCCTCGCCCGATCCCAGGGTGGACCGCAGCCGGGTGATGATGACGATGGAGCTCGTCGACGGTCGCTGGCTCGCGAGTCGGGTGGCTCTGCCCTGACCCCGCACGGGTCACATCCAGCGCAGCGTAAACACTGTTCGGGCAGGGCTGACGCTGTTACAGTTGGTATTACTGGAACAGTATCTGTTGTTTGCCTCCGAACGAAGGCTGCGGCGGGTTCGATGTGAGTGCGGAGGCGCGGATGTCACAGGTTGTCGGGTTCAGTGAGGCCGGTCGGACCGGTGAAACGACAGATCCGGACGAGCTGGTCGCGATTCTGGACCGGCAACGGCAGGCATTCCTGTGTGACGGCCCGGCGTCGGCGGCAGTCCGGCGCGACCGGATCGACCGGCTGCTGGCCATGGTCCTGGACAATATCGACGACTTCGTCGATGCGATGTCACGCGATTTCGGGACGCGCTCGCGGACCGGGACGTTGTTCGCCGAGATCATGGGGATGCTCACCGCATTCGAGCACACCCGCTCACACACCGAGCGCTGGATGCGTCCGGTGCGCCCGAACCGGCTCGCACGCCTGTACGGCATCCGCACCGAAGTCCATCCCTCACCCCTCGGGGTCGTCGGCATCATCGGCCCGTGGAACTTCCCGCTGCAGCTGGTCGTGGTGCCCGCGGCGTCGGCCTTCGCCGCGGGCAACCGCGTGATGATCAAGATGTCGGAGATCACCTCGCACACCGCTGAATTGACCCGTTCGCTGGCTGCGCGCTACTTCCACCAGGACGAACTCGCGGTGGTGACCGGTGGACCCGACATCGGTGCCGCCTTCACCCGCCTACCGCTGGACCACCTCTTCTTCACCGGTTCGACCGGTGTCGGGCGTCTCGTGCAGCGAGCCGCGGCGGAGAATCTGGTCCCGGTGACCCTCGAGCTCGGCGGAAAGAATCCCGTCGTGGTGGCGCCCGACGCCGATATCGACCGTGCCGCGAACCGGGTCGCCCGCGCCAGAATGGTCAACGGTGGGCAGGTATGCGTCTGTCCCGACTACGTATTCGTTCCGGAAGCCGAGATCGATCGCTTCGTCGACCGCCTCCGTGCCGAATTGTGTGGGATGTTCCCCACGATCCTGGACAACGACGACTACACGGCCTCGGTCGACGCCGCCAATTATGACCGTGTGCTCGCCCTCGTCGACGATGCCCGAGCTCGAGGTGCCAGGGTGGAATCGCTCGCACCGGCGGGTGAGGAACTGCCCGATCCGATTGCGCGAAAGATCGCGCCCACGCTGATCCGTGACGTCGGCGACGACATGCGTATCGCGACGGAGGAGATCTTCGGTCCGGTCCTGTTGATCCGGCCCTACGCCGACATCGCCGATGTCATCGACTACATCAACGCGCGGCCTTCGCCGTTGGTCGCCTACTGGTTCGGCCCGGACCGGACGGATTTCCGCAGGTTCGTCGACGGCACCCGCAGCGGCGGGATCGCGCGCAACGAGTTCGCGATCCACATGTTCTCCGAGAACGCGCCGTTCGGCGGTGTCGGGCACAGCGGGATGGGCGCCTATCACGGGAAGACCGGGTTCGACACGTTCAGCCACCTGCGCACGGTGGCGGGGACCGACCTCCCGTTCGCGATCACCGGGATAGCGGCGCCGCCCTTCGATCTCCGGACGGCGAAGTTCATCGATCTCGCGTTGCGGGCCGCGCGCTGGCGCACTCAGCGCCGGGTGCGTGGACGCCTGCCGCGACGCGAGCCCGCCAGCTGAGGCGCCCGCCACCGGCCGTTCAATCCACTTCTTCCACCACAATTTTCGGGCGCGTGAGCGCGTGCGAACGATCACTGAGGAGCTACGTTGTCCCCTTCCGCGACCGGGTCCGACTCGACGCAATTGACTCTCGTCGGCGCCGCCGATGCCGCCGCCGCGGCGCTCCCGGATCGGGAAATCATCATCCAGGGCGACCGCAGACACACTTATGCGCAGGTGGCCGACCGGTCCCGGCGGCTCGCTGCCTACCTGCACGCTCAGGGGCTGGGTTGTCACACCGAACGTCGCGAGCTCGAACCGCATGAGGTCGGCCAGGACCTGCTCGGCATCTATGCCTACAACGGCAACGAGTATGTCGAGAGCTTGATCGGGGCATTTCGCGCGCGCGTGGCGCCTTTCAACGTGAACTACCGCTACGTCAAGAGCGAACTCCAGCATCTGCTGGCCGACGCCGGCGCCACGGCACTGGTCTACCACGCGACCTTCGCGCCGCGGGTGGCCGAGATTCGGTCCGAGTTGCCCCATCTGCGGGTCCTCATCCAGATCGCCGACGACTCCGGAAACGAGCTGCTCGACGGCGCCGTCGACTACGAAACGATCATCGCCGCAACAGAACCGGTGGTTTTGCCGGTGACAGCCTCACCGGACGATCTCTATGTGCTCTACACCGGCGGCACCACCGGGATGCCGAAGGGCGTGCTGTGGCGCCAGCACGACATCTACATGGCGGCCTGCGGCGGGCGTGACATCAACACCGGCACGCAGGTGAGCTCCTACGAGGAGATCGGTGCGCGGGCCGCCGCGAACCCCGGCGTCAAACTCATGCTGTTGCCGCCGCTGATCCACGGCGCGGCGCAGTGGGCGGTGCTGACCGCCATGACGACCGGTCAATCCATTGTGTTCTCCCCGGTGGTGGACCGGATCGACGGGCCCGAGATCGTGCGGACGATCGAGCGCGAACGAGTCGCGATCGCCATCGTGGTCGGTGACGCCATGGCCAGACCGTTGCTCGCCGCCGTGGAATCGAAGATCGCCGATGTGTCGTCGCTGGCCGCGCTCGCCAATGGTGGAGCGGTACTCACCCCGCAGGTCAAGCAGCAATGGATCGAGGCAGTGCCGGGTTTGGTGGTGCTCGATGGTGTCGGATCTTCGGAAACCGGAACCCAGCTGCATCATGTGTCGGCGGCGGGCTTCGTCTCGACCGGAACGTTCTCCGCGGGTCTGGACACCAGGGTCGTCGCCGAGGATTTCAGCACCGTCCTGCAGGCAGGCCACGACGGTCTCGGTTGGCTCGCGAAACGTCAGTTCACCCCACTGGGCTACAAGGGTGACGCGGCCAAGACCGCTGCGACCTTCCCCGTCATCGACGGCGTGCGCTTCGTGCTGCCCGGTGATCGTGCGCGCCACCTCGAGAACGGGACGATCGAGCTGCTCGGTCGCGACGCCGTCACCATCAACTCCGGCGGCGAGAAGATCTTCGCCGAGGAGGTCGAGTCGGCGATCGTTTCTCATCCCGCGGTCGCCGACGTGTTGGTGGTCGGGCGTCCGAACGAGCGGTGGGGCCAAGAGGTCGTTGCGGTCGTGGAACTGGTGGAAGACGCGTCCGTGGATTTCGATGAGCTGGTCGGCCATGCCGCGCAGTCGCTCGCCCGCTACAAGCTGCCGAAGGCGGTCGTCTTCCGCTCCGCGATCAGTCGCAGTCCCGCGGGGAAAGCGGACTATCGCTGGGCTCGTGAACAGGCTGTCGCCGAACTCTGATCGAACGACCTCGGGCGGCACCGATCTCGATGTGTCGTCCGAGGTTTCGGCATGACACCTGTTTTCCGAACGCAACGCCCGTACGGCGCCACGAGTTGTGGCGCCGTACGGGCGAGTGGGAACGGTTCAGAGTTCGATGGCCGGGCCGACGGTCAACGGGGCCACGAATCCGCCGTCGACGTGGATGTCCTGGGCGTTGACCCAGCGGGAGTCAGGGCCGGCGAGGAAGGCGATCACCGGCACGATGTCGGCGACTGTCGCGTGCCTGCCGACGGTGGCCTTGACCGAGTCGAGGACTTCCTTGCCCATCGACGCTTCGAAATCGGTGAGAATCGGTGTCTCGGTGGGACCTGGACTCACGGAGTTGACCCGGATGCCGTACTTCTGCCAAGCGGTCGGGGCCAGGCGCTTGGCGAAGATGATCGACGCCTGCTTCGAGGTGCTGTAGACGGGATAGGCCGGGTCCTGCGTCGCCTGCCACTGCGCCACGGCATCGGCGTCGGTCGCGGCCAGCAGGCCCGCGAGATCGTCGATCCGTTGCTGCCAGCCGAGGGCGGCGACCGAGGCCACGGTGACGATCGCGCCGCCCTCGCGCAGCAGCGGCAGCATTCCGGTGGTGAACAGCCGCATACCGAGGTAGTTCACCCCGAGGACATCGGCCGCCGGTGCGGTTCCCGGCACGCCCGCGACGTAGGCCAACGCGTCCCAGCCCGCCCCGATGCGGTCCAGCAGGGCCGCGATGTCGCTCGCGTCGCGCAGGTCGCACTGTTCGTGCTGGGTGGCCGGTGTGTCGTTCGCGTGCAGATCGACCGCGAGTACGTGGTCTCCCTGCTCGTGGAAGTGCGCCGCCGTCGCCGCTCCGATGCCGGACCCTGCTCCGACGACGACGATCCTGCGTTGCTGGGCGACCATGGGTTTCCACCGTTCTGATGCCCGATACGGCATCTGTTACAGAAAGCTTGACAGTAAGGGTAACTATAAATCAGTCTTGAGGTCGAGACAACGCCATCTGCGCGGGTGCGTGCGGTGTGGTGGATTGCTGGGTTGCCAGCTCGGAACGGGAAAAGGTGCTGATAGGGATGCCGATCGTTGATGAGGCCGCGAACGTTCTGGCGGATCCTGCCGCCTACGCCGATGAGCCGCGGTTGCATGCCGCGTTGGCCGCGCTTCGGGCGGAGAAGCCGGTCGCGCGGGCGGAAGTCTCCGGCTATGAACCGTTCTGGGCGATCACCAAGCACGCGGACGTGATGGCGGTGGAGCGGGCGAATCGCCGGTTCACGAACTGGCCGCGTCCGGTGTTGATGACCGCGAAGTCGGACGAGATGCAGGCAGCGGTGGGGATCCGGACGCTGATTCACATGGATGATCCGCAGCATCGGGTGGTGCGGGCGATCGCGGCGGATTGGTTCGGGCCCAAGGCGATGAAGGCGATGGGGGTGCGGATCGAGGAGCTCGCGAAGCGATATGTCGACCGGATGCGGGATACGGGTGGTGAGTGCGATTTCGTGTCCGAGATCGCGGTGAATTTCCCGCTGTATGTGATCATGTCGCTGCTCGGAGTGCCGGAGTCGGATTTTCCGCTGATGCTGAAGTTGACCCAGGAACTCGTGGGTTCTGATGATGACGAGTTGAAGCGGTCGACGCCGCCGGATGAGGCGATGAACGCGTTGGTGGAGATGTTCACGTTCTTCCAGGGATTGACGGAATCGCGGCGGGCGAATCCGACCGATGATCTGGCGTCGATGATCGCGAACGCGAAGATCGATGGTGAGCCACTGTCGGATGTGGACATTGTTTCGTATTACGCCATCATCGCCACGGCGGGCCACGATACGACGAGTAGCAGTATCTCTGGTGGTCTACGGGCGTTGATCGAGCATCCTGACCAGCTCGATCGTTTGCGTTCTGATCCGGGTCTGATGCCGGGCGCTGTCGAAGAGATCATTCGGTGGGTAACACCGGTGAAGGCGTTCATGCGAACTGCCGCTGAGGATTCGGTCGTCAACGGGGTGTCTATTCCGGCGGGTGATTCGCTGTTGTTGTCGTATGCGTCGGCGAATCGTGACGAGGACGTTTTCGAAGATCCGTTCCGCTTCGATATCGGGCGTGAGCCGAACAAGCATGTGGCGTTCGGTTACGGCGTGCACTTCTGTCTCGGTGCGGGCTTGGCACGGATGGAGATCAGCAAGTTCCTGGGGGAGTTGTTGCCGCGCTTGAAATCGATCGAGTTGGCAGGGGAGCCGGAGTTGACGGCGACGACTTTCGTGGGTGGTTTGAAGCATTTGCCGATCCGCTTCACCATCGACTGACCGAATACACGACCTGTAATTCATCGCAATACACACCAGGCCGCATCTATGGGTGTAGCCGGAACTCAGAGGTTGAGAGACATGCCCAAACCAGTCATTGTCAGTGCGGTCCGCACCGCGATCGCGCGATCGTTCAAGGGTGCGCTCGTGAACGTGGCGTCGGAGACACTCGCCATCGAGATCCTCACCGAGGCCGTTCGCCGCTCGGGCATCGACCCGACGCACGTCGACGATGTCATCTTCGCCGAACTGAACTACGGCGGCGGCGACCTCGCGCGTCACGCGGCCGTGGCCGCGGGAATGCTGAATGTGCCCGGCCAAGCGGTGAATCGCCATTGCGCGGGCAGTCTCACCTCCATCGCCAACGCGGCCGCGCACATCGGCGTCGGCATGGAGCGGGTGATCGTGGCCGGCGGTGTGCAATCGCTGTCGACGGCTCCGCTGATGAAGTGGCGGGTACCCGGGTCGGGGCCCGAGCTCGAATTCAAGGAACCGTGGATCCCGCCGTCACACCCGGAGACCCCGGACGCGCCCACGATGGACATGGCGATCACCGTCGGCTGGAACACCGCCAAGAAGGTCGGCATCAGCCGTCAGGAAATGGACGACTGGGCATTGCGGTCGCATCAGCGGGCCGTCGCCGCGATCGACGAGGGAAAGTTCACCGACGAGATCCTGCCGTTGAAGGTCGCCCAGCCCGACGGCTCGGTGCTCGATTTCGCCGTCGACGAGCATCCGCGCAGGGAGACGACCGCCGAGCGGTTGGCGGCGCTGCCCGTTCTGCATCCCGAAATCGAGGGGTTCTCGATCACGGCAGGAAACAGCAGCGGCATCAACGACGCCGCCGCCGCGGTGACAGTCACCGCAGACGACTATGCGGCGAGTGCGGGCCTGGATGTTCTTGCGACAGTGCGAGCTTGGGCGAACGTGGGTGTGACGCCTGCGGACAACGGCATCGCCGCGGTGAACGTGATCGGCAAGGTGCTCGACCGTGCGGGATTGACCGTCGATGACGTGGCGCTGTGGGAGATCAACGAAGCCTTCGCCTCGGTCCCGATCGCCGCGTGCCGCGCGCACGGCATCGACGAGGAGCGGGTGAACTTCTCCGGCAGCGGATGCAGCCTCGGCCATCCGATCTCGGCCTCGGGTGCCCGCCAGGTGGCGACCCTGATCTATGAGCTCCGGCGTCGCGGCGGCGGTATCGGCGTCGCGGCGATGTGCGCGGGTGGCGGTATGGGCGGCGCCCTCGTCATCGAAGTCTGAGTGCTTTCACCGAGAGAATGGAGATATCTGTGTCGGACGCAGTGCTAGTGGAACGGCGCGGGCGAACGCTGGTGATCACGATCAACCGGCCGGACGCGCGCAACGCGATCAATCTCGCGGTCAGTCAGGGACTCGCCGACGCCGTCGACGAACTCGACGAAAGTCCCGAGCTGTCCGTCGCGGTCCTGACCGGCAGCGGCGGAAACTTCAGCGCCGGAATGGATCTGAAGGCCTTCGCGGCGGGGGAGTACCCCTATGTCGCCGGTCGTGGACTCGGATTCACCGAGAAGCCACCGGCAAAGCCGATCATCGCCGCCGTCGAAGGCTACGCGCTGGCCGGCGGCACCGAACTGGTCCTGGCCACGGATCTGGTCGTCGCATCCAAGACCGCGCGGTTCGGGGTTCCCGAGGTCAAACGCGGCCTGGTGGCAGGCGGCGGTGCGCTGTTGCGGCTGCCGCAGCGCATTCCGTACCAGAAGGCACTCGAACTTGCTCTGACCGGTGACAGTTTCACGGCGGAGGACGCCGCCGCGTGGGGCTTCGTCAACGAAGTGGCCGAACCCGGGGAAGCGCTGGACCGGGCACTGGCTCTGGCCGAACGGATCACGGCCAACGGACCGATCGCGGTCGCGGTGACCAAGGAGGTCATCGTCAAGGCGGCCGAGTGGAGCACCGGCGAGATGTGGCAGAAGCAGCTGGAGCTCATCGCCCCGGTTTTCGGGACGCAGGACGCGCAGGAAGGCGCGAAGGCGTTCGCCGAGAAGCGAACCCCCAACTGGACGGGCAAGTGAGGCAGCGAGCTGCCCGTCCACCATCAACCCATCAAGTGAGGAGACGCAGTGTCGTTCGAAGGTGAAGTAGTACTGGTGACCGGTGGTGCCGGTGGGCTGGGTGACGCGACGGTGCGCAGGCTGCACGCCGAAGGCGCGGCCGTTGTGATCGCCGATGTCAACGATGACAAGGGCAAGGCCCTGGCCGAGGAGCTGGGCAACAAGGCGGTCTATGTGCGCACCGACGTGCTCGACGACTCGACGATCGAGGAAGCGTTCGCGGCGGCCGACGAATTGGGCACGCTGCGCTACGCGGTGATCGCCCACGGTGGTTTCGGTGTGCTGGAGAAGGTCGTCAACCGGGACGGCACACCGCACACCTTGAAGGGTTTCACCGACACCATCGCGCTGTACCTGACGGGCACGTACAACGTGCTTCGGCTCGCGGCGGCGAAGATCGCGAAGCTCGAGCCGAAGGACAGCGGTGAGCGTGGCGCGATCGTCATGACCAGCTCCATCGCCGGGTACGAGGGCCAGATCGGTCAGTCGGCCTACGCGGCGGCCAAGGGTGGCGTGATCTCGTTGACCCTGACCGGCGCCCGCGATCTCAGCGCTGTCGGCATCCGGGTGAACAGCATCGCTCCGGGAACGATGCACACCCCGATCATGGATTTCCTCGGCGAGGAGAAGCTCGCGAAATTCGCTGCGGCGGTGCCGTTCCCGAAGAGGCTGGGCGCACCGGCCGAATACGCCTTGCTGGCTCAGCATCTGCTCGAGAATCCGTATATCAACGGTGAAGTCATTCGTATCGACGGTGGGCAGCGTTTCCAGCCGAAGTAGTTCCGGCGCTTTTCTCGTCGTGACGGATAGCCGTCGATGACCGCCGCTCCGAATACGGGGCGGCGGTCATCGGCTGTTCGGGTGGGTTTCAACTCGGACACGGCCCGCGCGTCCGCGTTCGAATCGATATAGGAATACTTATCGCAATCTATCCCGTAAGGCCAACCGTTGGACTATCTTCAGTGTGTTGGATCACAGTGGTCATCCATGAGCAGAAATCGGATGCCACGACATCTCCGCCAGGGATAGAGGATTTCATGACAAAGAGGTCATTTACCGGGATCGCGGCAGGCGTTACAGGAGTTGCCTTTCTCGTCGCCGCCGCATTGCTACCGACATACGTACGGGATTCGGTCGTCGGTCTACCGGACGAGCTGGACCAGACCACCGTTGTCGTCGGTAAGGGTGAGTTGATCGATCGGTCGAGTTTCTTCTCGGCGGCACCGGTGCAGACATCGAAGGATGTCCCGGTATCCATTACCGCGCGAACGACGCTGGCCGAATCGGCCGACAGTTCGTCGGCCGTGATCCACGGCAGTCTCCTCGGGGCGCGGAGCGACGTCGCGGGAGACTCCGCAGTTTTCATCAACACGACCGATGTCGTGCAGGTCGACCGGCAGAACTATCTGGTCGGCGCCGAACCGGTACCGACGTGGACGGGCCCGCCCGCTCCGCCGGCGGCGGAGCCTGCCCGCATCGGGACGCTGTTCTCCTTCACCCCTGATGTACAGAAATCGGATCACCGATTCTACGAACTCATGGCGCACACGCCGACTACGGCGCGCTACATCGACGATGACCGCAGCATCGACGGGATGCGGCTGTATCACTTCCGTTCCGAATTGCCACCGGTGGATATGACCGAGACCGTGGGGATCACGCAGCAGACCCAGCTGACCTTGCCTGCGGCGAAGTGGGGCCTGCCGGGCGGCATGGATATGGTGACGATGAACCAGTATTACGCCAATGTCCGCGATATGTGGGTGGAGCCGGCTACCGGCGCGACCGTCGACCTGGTGACCAGCCCGCGGATCTATTACGCGCAAACTGCGGACAGTCCGCACCAGGTGACCGCGTTCGCCGGTGAGCTCCGATTCGACCAGACCACCCTCGACGCCCTGCTCGGTGATGCGAAGGACGGCCGTCAGCTGATCCGCGGACTCTTCATGTGGCTGCCGATCGGTCTGGCTGTCGTGGGGGTGCTGCTCGTCGGTACCGCCGTGCTCACGAGGGTTCGCAACCGCGCCGGATAGCCGCGCCTGGCAACATCCCTGCCGCACATACGCTCCCCGGCACCGCCTGCGCCGGGGAGCCTCATTCGCATGAATACAGTATGCCTTCCGGTATGTCGCCCTGGGGTGAGTTCGGTGGGTGTGGTCAGGTGTCCGCGAACCGCCGGATCGCGATCCGAAGATCTATTGACGAATTTCAATGACATGTGTCAGTATTGGGTCACGCGGTCGATGACCAGCCGGGATTCACTCGAGCTGACTCGATCAGCAAGCAGGAGAAGGGCTCTGGCGAATCTCGCCGTGCCTCTCTGCGCGCCTGATTGACGCGAGTCAATGACGGGAGTTAGCTCGCGGCATGAGCGAAATCCAGGACAAGCCCCACGGGCGACAGGCGCAGCGTCTACTCACACGGAAGCGAGTGCTCGATGCGGCGGTTGCGGAATTCGGTAGAGCCGGCGCGGCCGAGGCCGACATCGCCGCGATCGTCGAGGACGCGGGCGTGGCACGCGGGACCTTCTACTTCCACTTCCCGACCAAGGAACACGTACTGCTCGAACTCGAGCAGCGCGAGGAGGCGCGCATCGCCGGGGAGCTCGAACGGTACCTCCGTACGCCCCACGATCTGGCGGACGTGCTGGCGAAAGTCGTCCGGCTCGTCTCGGCCATGGAACGGCGTCTTGGCAGCAAGCTGTTCAAAGACCTACTCGCCGTGCACTTCTCGCCGACCCGACCATTGGACGAGACCTGGCGGGAACATTCCGTGATCGCACTGGTCGCCGTGGAGATCGAACAGGCCGCCGCGCGCGGGCAAGCCCAACTCGTCGTCCAGTCCTACCACAGCGCCGTGTTCTTCCTGCTCGGTCTCTACGCCCTGCTCACCACCACGAGCGGCTCGAAAGCCGTCCGTACAGCGGCGCTGGCCGACTACGTGACGGCGACTCTGCGGAGCCTGGAGCCCCGATGACCGCGACGCAACCCACCATTCGCCGACAGATAGGGAATCCCGATCATGCTGCTCGACATCGTCCGACTTGTCCTCGCTTGGGGCGCGGTGGTTCTCATCATCGCGTTCTGGTACTGGATCCTGAGCAATATCGGGACATTCTGATCATGGGTTCTGTACGTGCGTCGGCGTGTACCCGCGGAGATCCAGGATGACCGCGACCGGGCCCGCGGCGTCGATCGAGCGCAGCTACGCGGTGACGGCGGTTGCGCTGTCGGGCCGCCGCCGCCAAGGCGTCCGCCTGGTGACCGGCGAGCGGCGCGGCTTCGGCCTGAGCCCGGGTCTCAGCTTCGTGCACGTGCCGTATCCGCCGTCGGCCGACTGGAACCGCATCACCATGACCTGCGGTGTCGCACTGCAGTGTTCGCCTTCCAAAGACCGGATAGCGCAGTATCTGCTGCACGAGTTGTCACCGCGTGAGCGTGCTGCACTCTCGATCGTGGAGGGTGACGTCGCCGCGACCTGGGTCGGCGAGCGGTTTCCCGGACTGGTACCCGAACTGCGCCGGTGGCTGCCTGCACTCGAGTTCATCGATCCCGACCTGCCCGGTGACGACATCATCGAGCGCGCCGTCGCGCTCGCTCGGTCGCCGCGGGCGCTGGGGGAGTATCCGTTGCTCGGGAGTCTGCCGCTGGCCGCGCCGCCGCGGAGCCGTGTGGCGATGGCGGCGCGGCGGATATATGGCCGCATGCCGTGGACATCCCATCGCAGCGACAGCTACCGCGTCTGGTCGGTACCGGTCGGTGGTGAAGGCGGAAGCCGGGCCTCGAACATGCCACCACCGAGCCGACCCGAGAACGAGGACATCGAGATCCGCGCCGATCAACGCGCGGGGATTCCGTATCCGGAGTGGAACCAGTGGACGATGAGTTTTCTGCGCGACCACGTCGCGGTCATGGAACGCCGCCAACCCACCTCGTCGAGCCCGATCGCGCCTGCCTCGCCCGAGGTGCGTCGCTGGTTCGAGGAACTCACCCATCGTTCCATGCGCGGCGGCTTGGTGGACGGGTCCGACATCGACATCGACCGCTACATCAGCCATTACGTCGACACACAGGTCGGCGCGACGCCGCAACCACGGGTGTTTCGTGAATTGCTGCCCAGCGCCCGCGATGTCACGACCGCTGTGCTGCTCGACGGCAGCTCCTCGCTCGGCATCAACGGCGGCGCGACCTTCCGGTTGGAGCTGGCCTGCGCGGATGCCCTCTCCCGGGCCATGACGGTCGCCAGGGAACGGCACGGGATCTTCGTGTTCACCGGCAATACCCGTCACCGCGTGGAAGTCCGGTGCCTGAAGGACTTCGACGACCGGAACTTCGTCGATGTCGGCGGTCTCGGGCTGATGGCCGGTGGCTACACCCGCCTCGGCGCGCCACTGCGGCACCTGACCGGTCGGCTGCTCGAACAACCCGCGCAGCGTCGCCAGCTCATCATCATCGGCGACGGCCTCATCTCCGACGAAGGGTACGAGGGCCGCTACGCGTGGGCCGATGTGGCACATGCCGTCGAGGAGGCCGTCGCAGCCGGGATCGCCGTCTACTACATCGGCATCGGCCCGGTTCGCGTCGATCCACTGCCCGAAGTATTCGGACCCACACGCTCGCAACGCATTCGGCGGGTGGATGAACTTCCCCGCGTTCTCGCACATATTCACCGAGAGTTGGTCGACCTATGACATCTGATTCCTATTTCGCCGGCGGCGGCGAGGTCGAACTGTTCGAACGAGCGTTCCAGCAGCGCCTTCCGGTCATGCTCACCGGGCCGACCGGGTGTGGCAAGACGCGATTCGTCGAGCACATGGGCTCGCTGCTCGGTCGACCGGTGGTCACCGTCAGCTGCCATGACGACATCACCAGCTCAGACCTGGTCGGGCGGTTGCTCGTCACCGGCGGAGACGTGGTCTGGAGCGACGGACCCCTCACCAGGGCCGTGAAGGACGGAGCCATCTGCTATCTGGACGAGGTGATCGAGGCCCGCCACGATTCACTGGCCGTGCTGCATTCGCTCGCCGACCATCGGCGTGCGCTGTTCCTCGACCGCGCGGGTGAGGTGGTGGCAGCCCCCGAATCGTTCATGCTCGTCTGCTCCTACAACCCGGCCTATCGCAGTTCACTCAAAGTGCTGAAACCGTCATTTCGACAGCGCTTCGTCACCATCACCATGGACTACCTGCCGCCCGAACGGGAAGCCGATGTGGTGGTGACGGAATCCGGCGTCGATCCGGCGGTTGCGACCCGACTGGTCCACTGCGCGAACACTATTCGTGGCGCGGACGAGATATTCCATTTCGAGCCACCGTCGACGCGCGTGCTGGTGGCGGCGGCCCAACTCATCGGCGCCGGCGCGCGCGAAATCGATGCCGTGCAGGCCTGTGTGCTGGCGCCGCTGAGCACCGATGCCGCCATCGGTGACGGCCTGCGCCAGATCGCCACCGCCGGCTTGCTCGCCGACGAAGAACCCGTGTGATCACCTCGAGGAGAACGCTCTCATGAACGAGCAAGACCGTAGACGTAAGCGTGCGCTGATCGTCTTCCAAATCACCATCTATGGGTTTCTGCTGCTGATGTTCCTCATCCAGGTGCAGATGCTGATGAACAGTGACTGGTAGGAGAAAATCGTGAATTTGCCGACATTTGTCAAGCGCCGCACCGGATCGGCGAATCCACCGAGCGCGGATATCCGGACCGCCGGAAGCTATGACGAGCACGAAGCGGAAAGCCGGGCGAGTCAGCGACGCGCCGATATCTGGCTCACCGCCGGCACGGCACTGATGGGTACCTACATCTTGGGCCTGGTGGGGCTGCCGGTCTTTCTGCGCGGCGTGTGGCTGCAGCGCCGAGCGCAGCGAGAGGGATTATCCGTGCGCCCGCTCATCGTCACGCTGATCGGGTATCTCGTCATTCTCGACGCCTTCCTCAACAGTATCGGCTGGGTGCTCGACGTTTTCGCCAGCCACACCTTGGTCACGCGGGTCTTCTTCACCGCCTGGGGCAATTTCTTCGACGGTGGCTACTGGTGGCACTACAACGAGCTGTGGATCGGCGGGTCGGGCGCGCCTGGCGAGAAGGGCTGGGAAATCGCCTGTGTGCTCGTCGTCTTTCCGATGCGGATCGCCGCCGCGATCGCCTTCCTGCAGATGAAGCGGTGGGGCCATCAGTGGCTGACGGTCACCTGCTGGTTCGGTGTGGTCATCTGGGTCGGCTACATCGTGAATATGACCGTGTACGCCGATATCCGCTTCGACGGTGTCGTGCTGCCGGTGTTCGGCTGGTGGCTCTACGACATCTTCTACATCACGCCATTCCTGGCAATCCCCTATCTGCATACGGTCAATCGCGAGATATTCGCCGACTGACCGCGGTTCGACTCGATTTATCTGCTGAAGGAGAATTTCGCGATGAGTACACCGTCGTCCGAATCGGGATCGGCTCCGCCGGAAGAACTTCCGTTGGGCACCACGCCACCTTTCGCGCGCATGCATCGCTGGCTCAAGCGGGGGATCATGATCTGCCTGGTGGCGCTGGTGGTCGAAGGGGCGTTCACCGTACCCGCGCTCGCGATCTGGTACGGCTGGCCGACCTTGTCACTGCAGGAGATCTGCCACGAGATGATAAAGGTCCGCTACTCCGACGACACCCTGGAATGCCAGTATCCCGCCGACTTCAACGCACCGCCGCTCGGCGGGCAGGCCGAAGCGGCCGGGCAGACCACCGCACGTGACGAATGGAGCGTCCAACCCAAACCCGGCTGGGAACCCATCGGGTTCCGGGAACTGGTCCGTCGCCACGACGAGCGGATCGCCCGAGAAGGCGGAGGGAGATAGTGCGGGCTTCGGTCCTCACTGCCCGAGCCATCGGTTCGGTGGCCGGGCAGGCATTGCGGGTCGCGTTCGATCGCACTGTACCGACGGGTGGTACGCGCGCACCACTGCGCGTGGAGGACGTGACCGCCGCCTGGCTCGCCGAGGTCTTCGGCGTGGCACCGGAGACGATCCACCGGATACGGGTCGTGGACGCCCATTCCGGTACGGCGGCGCGAGCGCGCATCGAAGTGACCTCGGATGCCGAAATTCCGGCCTCCCTGTTCCTGAAAATGCCGCCGCGCAACTACTTTCAGCATGTCCTGATGAACCTGTTCAGCCTCGGGGCGCGAGAAATCGACGCCTATCGCGCATTAGGCGACGCACCACCGATCCGGGTGCCCCGCTGTTACGCGACGCGGTTCGACCCGGTGCGGGGTCGGGCTGTGCTGGTCTTGGAGGATCTGTCGCCGACCGCGCGGTTTCGCACGGTCGGCGATCCGCTCGACCGAAGCGAAGCGGAGGCCGTCGTCGACGCCATGGCGGATCTGCACGCCGCCTTCTGGCGGGATCCAGCAGGTGCGGCGGGTACCGCCGCACGATCGGAGGTGGAAACCCAACTCGGGATCCTGATCCGGCGCCGGCTGCTCGGCACACTCACCGGGCACGCCGCGGACCTGGTCCCGGCGACGGTCCGGGAGCAGATCCGGATCTTCTATCAACGTGGCAGGGAGATCGACGCCTTCTGGGCCCACCAACCGCAGACCCTGATCCACGGGGACCCACATCTGGGCAACCTGTTCTTCGAAGGCTCGACGCCGGGCTTCCTGGACTGGCAGATCTCGACGACCGGTTGCGGCATGCGCGATGTCGCCTACTTCGCGAACTCGTCGCTGGAGCCGGAATTGCTGCGCGAGATCGAACGAGGACTTGTCGAGCGCTACGCCGCCCGGCTCGACGCCGCGGGCATCACGGCAGACCCGGAGCAGCTGTGGACGCTGTACAAGGTCGGCATCGCCGAGTTGCTGCTCGCCATCGTCTGTACCGCTGAGGCGGGTGAACGAATGCAGTCGGTGGCGGTGACCCGCTGTGGTGTGGCGCGCGCTGTCGCGGGCGTCGAGGCACATGACAGCCTCGCACTGCTGGCCGCGCTTCTCGATGACATGCGCGTCTGAGCATCAGGCGACCCGATGAGAACAGCCGCCGCCGAATCCGATTCGGCGGCGGCTGAAGTCGTCTGGATCAGCTGGTTGTCGTGGTCGCGACGCTCGGATCAGGGTTGGCGATGGGCAGTCCGAGGAAGCGGCGGGCATTGTCGCCCATGAAGTCATAGGTGCGCCTGACGTCCATGCCCTCGGCGTACTTCCAGAAGCCCTTCGGCTCGGCAAGACCCTCCGGGTGCGGGTAGTCGGAACCGAACAGGACCTTGTCCCAGCCGACCGTGTCGACGACATCGGCCACGCACCCTTCCCAGAACGGGCTGACCCAGATGTTGCGGCGGAACACCTCGTGCGGATGCTCGGGGAAGTTCTGCGGCATCTTCTTGTGCAGGTCCTCGAAGTCGTGGAACAGCGGGTAGATCCACGAACTGCCGTTCTCGACGCTGGCCACGCGCAGCTTCGGGAAACGGGTCAGGGTGCCGTGACAGATGAGACTGGTGATCATGTCGGAGATCTCGCGATGCCCCAGCGCCATCCAGCGAAACGGGCTCTGCGCCATGAAGTTCGCGGTGTGCGGCGGTTCCCAGGAGGCAATGTAGCCGTCCAGCGGTGGGTAGCTGGCGTGCAGCACGATCGGCAGGCCCGCGGCTTCGACATCACGCCAGAACGGGTCGAATTCGGGCAGCGCGGGTGAGCGCCAGCCGTGCAGGCCGTTCACCGGGCCCGGCTTGATCAAGGCGACCTTCGCGCCGTTGTCGAGGATGTATTCCAGTTCGCGCTGGGCGGCGTCGACCTCGGAGAGATTGATGATCGGGGTCGAGTAGATGCGGTCGGCGTAGTTGTAGGACCAGTGCTCGGCCATCCACTGGTTGAGCGCGTGGATGATCGCCAGGGTGAGCTGTGGATCGTCGGCCGCCGAATGCTCGACCAGGCTCGCGAGCGTCGGGTAGTTGAGTGCCTCGACGACACCCTGGCGGTCGAGCTCGGTGATCCGGTCCACCGGGTTGCGGGTGGCCGCGGGTGCCTCGATCGCGGGCCCCTGCATCTCTCGCAGCGTGAGCCCCTCGGAGTTCTCGCCCGCGAAGAACTTCTCGTGCGCGCCGGGCGCGGCGACCCGCTCGAAGGTCGGGTTGGGGATGAAGTCGGTGACCTTGTTGTTGATCACGATCCGGGTCTGGCGCCCGATCTGCGCGAACTGCACCGCACGTGCGTACTTCTCCGGCAGGTACTTCGTCAGCGAGTCCGGGGTCTCGTACATGTGCTGGTCGGCGTCGAAGATCGGCGCATCGCGAAATTGTTCCTCGGTCCGGCTTGCGGCCGGGTCGGCGGTGTTCGTCATCTGGTTCCCTTCCATCACTGCAGTCCTATCTACTGTAATGCATACAGTATGAGTCGTGGTTCATGTGGCCGGGACGGCGTCGACGTGAAACCTGAGCAGGGCCTCCTGGGCGAACGAGGCGACCAACGTGCCGTCTGTGGTGAAGACCTCCCCTCGTCCGAAGCAGCGCCCGTGCGCGACCATCGCGCTGTAGTGGCGCAGGAGCAGCCAATCGCCGGTGGCGAACGGTCGATGGAACCAGACCGTGTGCGAGGTGGTCGCCGAGGTGAACGCGGTGCCGTTGCCGCGCTGGTCGATGCCGTCGAACGGGCGTAGCGCGGTGCCGATGACGTTCAGGTCGGTGGAATAGGCGAGCAGCGCGGCGGCGGTCCCGGCGTCCTGTGTGTCGGGGATTCGCATCCAGAGGTCGTAGTCGGCTCGCCCGTCGTCGTGGGCGTCGAGATCGGTGACCGACCGGGTGTCCCAGGGGAGCAGATCGAACCGGACGCGGTTTTCGGGACCGGGCGGTGCTGCGGTGGGCCGAATCGGCTGGTGTGTCGGGCCCGCTTCGCTGGCATGCAGCGAGACGGCGCAGGTGGCGATCGGGCGGCGGCCCTGGGTCGCGGTCACGGTCAGTGCGCCGAACGAGCGTCCGTCGTGGAGCGGGTCGGCGATGTAGTGAACGGGAGTGTCGGATGTGCCTTCCCGGAAGAACGACGCATGGAGTGACTTGACCGTCTTGTCCGGGTTCACCGCGTTCGCCGTGCGCACGAACTGGCCGAGTAGTTGCCCGCCGAAGAGGCGTCGATGGGGCAGCTGTTGATTCGATCCCGCGAAGGCGAGGAGGGGTTCGGCCGGACTCGGCGACGTGGCATCGGTGGGCAGTGATCGGAGGTCGAGGCAAGTCATGAGGTCGTTCCATGTATCCGGCACGTGCCGATCATAAGCTATACGGGAAGGTTTACAGTATATCTCTGATCAGCGCTCGGGCTCGAATATTCTCGACTACTGTCGTGGCAACAGTAATTCCCTCTGGGATTTCCGTGAGTGTCGAGGTGATCGGTCGATGACGAAGTACAGGGACTCTCGACGCAGGGCGCTGACAATCGCGCACCCGCGATCGGCCGCGCCACCCGGCACGGCCTACGAGCACGGTGCGCGGATCCCCGGCGAGGTGGTTCGTACCATCAGCTACGACCTGCTCGACTACTTCGCGAAATGTCCACGATGCGGTTACGCGGCGCAGGCGTCGGAGACGGTCTGCGCCTATTCCAGCGGGTTGGTCGAGCGCAGGCTGTATCGCACGTGTGGGTTGCCGTGTGGTTGGCACGATTCGTCTTTCGAAGTCGCCGACACGGTTCCGGCGGCTGCGCTACCCGCCACCTAGCTGCCGATCACGGCTGCGCCGGCGCTCGCGCAAAGAGGGTGCGAGCGACGGCATCGGCCGACGGGTCGCGTAGTACCTGCTCCAACGGTGCGCGCAGCAGGACGAGATCGGCCGACGCCCCGCGTCGGATCCGGCGTGGGCGCCCACCCGGGTCTTCGGCTGGGGTGAGGTATCCCGCGAGCGCCTGTGCGGGCGTGAGGCATTCGTCGATATTGATGGTCGCGCCGGTTTCGGTGGATCGGCGACTGGCCGCGGCGATCACCGCCCACGGGTCGAGCGGGCCGTAGGGGGAGTCGCTGGACAGGGCGAGGGGGACACCCCCCGCGAGCAGGCTTCGGCAGCGGTACAGATCGTCGAGGTCGTCGGGTTCGACATGGTCGAGGTAGTAGTCGCCGCGCCGGGACAGGAAACCCGGTTGGGTCACCACCCGCAGGCCGTGACGGTGGAGATCGCCGATGGTGTCGGCGGGAACCAGCGCCGCGTGTTCGACGCGGTCGCCGGGGAAATCGCCCGCCACATCCAGGGCCGCGAGCAGCAGGAGCAGTGCTTCGCGGCTGACGCAATGGACGGCCACGGCCCGTCCGCCGCGGTGGGCCGCGCTGATCTGTTCCACCAGATCGTCGAACGGGGGGAGTCCGGAGTCGGCGATGACGATCTTGTACGGTCCGACACCGATCCGCTCCGGCAGCGGAGCCGCGCTGCCCACGGGGATCCCGAGCAGGTGTAACCGTTGCGGTAGGTCACCCTTGGTCACGGCGGCGACCAGCGCGGCCTGCGACCCGGTCGACAGATCAGGGGTCGCGTCGGTGACACCGGTGATGCCGTACTCGGCGAGGGTGGAGCCGAGCGAGCCGAGATGCGGTGGCCTCGCCGGTGGCAGCCGTGTGCGTAACCAGGTGTCCGCGCGCCAGATCCGGCCGGTCGGGACGCCATCGGCATCGCATTCGACGCCGGGATGCGCCGCGTCGGTGATTCCCGCTGCGGCGAGAGCGGCGGAGTTGAGGATCCACATCGCGCCACTGCGGTGCTGTACTCGCACCGGTCGGGTCGCGTGCAAGCCGTCGAGGGCGACGGCGTCGAGATCGCCCGCGACGGTGTCGACGTAGCCGACGCCGCGGACCCAGCCATGATCGTCTCCCGATGCCTCGGCGAGGGCCGTGCCCAGTGCGCGGCGGTCGCGGACTGCCGGCGGGCCGCAATGCACCGACGCCGCGTCGGCGGCCGTGGCGTGCAGGTGCAGGTGGTGATCGTGCAGTCCGGGGATGACGGCACCGCCGCGCGCGTCGATCACCTCCGTGGCCCCGTCCGTGGACAGTGACGGCCCGATGTCGTCGATCCTGCCGTCCCGCACCCGCAGATCGAGACCTGGAATGCCGTCGATCTCCGCGTCGCGCACGATGATGGCCCGGTCGGCCGCGGGCAGTTGGGTATCGGTCACGGCACTGGGATCCGGAGCGATTCGAGTACTCGCGCGGTATCGGCACCGGACTCTGCGGCGGGGCCGATCGGGGTGCGAGACAGTGGTTGTGCGACCGGAATCGGTCCGGCGTCGGAATCGATGAACCAGCTGTCGCCGCGCTGTGACGTGCGCGGCACCGGATCGGTTGTCAGTGTGCTCGCGACGACATCGGTCATCGAGATGTCCCACAGCACTCCGCGACCGTCGGTGGGCGAGGACATCGCGAGCACGGCGGCGGTGAGACCGGTGAGTGGATCGGCGATGGCGTCGCCGACGAATGCCGGTGTGCCCGAACCGGGTTCGTGGGCGACCAGTCCGGCGGCCGCGGCGACATCGTCCCCGAAACCGATGCGGTTCGACGCTCGACCCGCGGCGGTGATGGACACCCAGCTCGCCCCGCGTCCGACAGCAGCCTCGGCGTCGAGTCCGAACCCGGCCAGCGCGCGGGGCCTTGACGCCTCGATGACGATGTCGGCGGCGTCGACGAGGGCCGACAACGCCGACCGTCCAGCAGTGTCGGCAGGATCGAGAACCACCGATTCGTGCCCATGGTGCAGCAGCGCGTAGAACTCCGGGTTTCCGCGGCGAGCGCCGTCGGGCCGTCCCGGGGTCTCGACCTTGACCACCCGCGCGCCTGCCAGCCCGAGGAGATGGGCGCACAGCGGACCCGCCCACAAGGCGCTGAAGTCGACGACGAGCAGCCCTTCGACCGGCCT
This sequence comes from Nocardia sp. NPDC058519, assembly GCF_042719755.1. Classification (NCBI taxonomy): domain Bacteria; kingdom Bacillati; phylum Actinomycetota; class Actinomycetes; order Mycobacteriales; family Nocardiaceae; genus Nocardia; species Nocardia sp. NPDC058519. The sequence goes on from NZ_JBHXNK010000017.1 coordinate 82,694, forward strand.
CGGCGTCATCGGTGCCGGGCAGTGCACGCGTTCGCGGTGCCGCACGGGGCCGGCCGCAACGCCGAGGAGTTCGGCGCGTTCGAGGAGTTCGGCGCCGCGATGGGCGCGCACCCAGTCGGCAAGCGCGGGCCACGGATTCACCGCGTCGAGCTCGTCCCCGATCAGTGCGCCGAGCAGGAGCGGATCATCAGGCCGGGCGCAGGAGACCGCCGCCCACCCGTCGGCGGTGGGCAGCAACCGGCAACGGCCGCCCGCCGACACCGTTCCCCGGCGCCGCAGGCCGGCAAGCGCGGCGCGTTCGCCCAGCAGGTGGGCACCGTCGACGGTGATCGCCTGGCCTGAGACGGCGGCCAGCGTCGAGGTCAGTTCGCGGGCCATGGTGGCCGCGCGCCCCGGCGGTACCAGCATCGGTCCGTCGGGGCGACCGGAGAGGGCGACCACCCCGCTCGCCGCCCAGTCCGCCGCGGGCGGACCGGGAACCGACGCTGTCCTAGGTTGCACGGCTCGATAGTAGGTCGAGGGGGTCGCGCGGTCTCGGTCACTACGGGACGGACACCATGTCACTATTGCGCGGTGAGCCGTGACGCTACCGATCTGGCCCTGGACGCCCTGGAACTGGACATCAGCCCGGAGGGCGCGCCGAGAAACCCGATACTGGTCGTTCCGCTGGACGTGTGGGCGGGGGAATCGACGGAGCGGATCGCACGGGTCGCCGAAGCGCTGGCCGGTTCGCTGCGGCTGTCGATCGGGGTGCTGCGGGGACCGGCCTCGCCGAGCCTGGTGCCGCTGCTGCGCGCGCTCACCCTGACGCTGGCCGAGGACGCCGGAACCTCGCCGATGATCGTCGACCACCCAGACCCCGATGCCGCGGTGGAGCACCTGACGGCAGCGGTGCGGCGCAATCCGCAGGCGAGCGTGGCGCTGGGGCGACTGCTGCGCCAGACGACGGTGCCGGATACGACCGCGGGACTCGGGGCGGAGGCCGCGGTCTACTCGATGCTGCTGGCAGGCAGCGAGTTCGAGCGGTGGCTGGCCGAACGGGGCGGACCGAAGCCGGTGCGCTTTCCCGACCGACCGCTGGTGCGGCTGGACCGCGACGCCGACCTGCTGTCGGTCGTTCTCGACCATCCGGAGCGTCGAAACGCACTGAGTTCGCCGCTGCGCGAACAACTTCTGGAGGCGCTTCGTCTCGCCGAACTCGATGACAGCATCGACCGGGTGCTCCTGCGCGGCGCGGGGCCGGTGTTCTGCAGCGGTGGCGATCTCGACGAGTTCGGCACCGCTGTCGATGTGGTGGCCGCGTATCAGGTGCGACTCGAACGCGCGCCGTGGCGGATCATCGACCGACTGCGCGACCATGTCTGCGCCCGGGTACACGGGGCGTGCATCGGGGCGGGCATCGAGATGACAGCCTTCGCGGGGAAGCTGATCGCGGCGCCGGAAACCTACTTCCGACTGCCCGAGATCGAGATGGGGTTGGTGCCGGGGGCCGGCGGTACTGTCAGCGTCCCGCGCCGGATCGGGCGCTGGCGCGCGGCATGGATGATGCTGACCGGCGACCGTGTCGACACCGCAACCGCGTTGCGGTGGAAGCTGATCGACGGCATCGAGGAAAACGCCGTCGGGTAGTCCCCACCGAACTCCCGTAAGCCATACTGAATGCATTACAGTAGTGGCTCGAGCCATCCGATCGTGCCGTGGGCCGACGACAGTCCGCAGCGGTCCGACCCGGAACGGCGGTTCTCTCGACGTGAGGCGGAAAGCGGTATGGATCTGGGATTGCGGGACGCGGCGACCGTCGTGGTCGGTGGAAGCCGTGGGATGGGGCTGGCCACGGCGCAGTGCTTGGCAGAGGAAGGGGCCAGGGTCGCGGTCGTCGGCCGGTCCGCCGAGGATGTCGAGCGCGCGGTCGCGAGTCTGGTGGATCGGGGGAGTCCGGACGCGGTCGGTCTCGTCGCCGACGCGCGCGACCTCGCGCAGGTGGAATCGGCCTTCACCCGACTTGGGCATCGGTGGGGCGGTGAACTCAATTCGCTGATCACCACCGTCGGCCCGAATGTGCAGGGGACGGTGGAGGACCTGTCCGACGAGCAGTGGCACGAGGCAGTCGATCACGGGGCGCTCGCCATCGTGCACTGCGTCAACGCGGCGCTGCCGTTGCTGCGCGAGGCCGAGTGGGGGCGGATCGTGAACTTCTCCGCGCATTCGACCCAGCGCCAGACGGTGTCCCTGGTTGCCTACACCGCAGCGAAGGCGATGGTGACCAGCATCTCGAAGAACCTGTCGCTGTTGCTGGCCAAGGAGGAGATCCTGGTCAACGTGGTGTCTCCGGGCACCTTCGTCACCCCTGCGCTCACCGACTGGGCGCGCTCGGCGGGCATCGAGGACGACGATCCCTACCGCCTCATGGAGGCGATCGGCACCCACTACGGGCACCCCGCGCAGATGCCGAGGGCCGGGCTGCCCGAGGAGATCGGCCCGGTCGCCGCCTTCCTGGCCTCGCGCCGCAATTCGTATATGACCGGCGCGAATGTGAATGTGGACGGTGGCTCCGATTTCGTCTGAGCCGCCATGGTTTCGGCCGGACCATCGACTGGTCCGGCCGTCACCCGTCCACGACGATCTCAGAGCCGATAGTCGCGCAGCACACCCTTGCCGATGATCCGTTTCTGGATCTCGCTGGTGCCCTCGCCGATCAGCATGAACGGCGCCTCGCGCATGAGACGTTCGATCTCGTATTCGGTGGAATAGCCGTAGCCACCGTGGATCCGGAAACTGGCCTGGGTGACCTCGTTGCAGAACTCGCTGGCCAGATATTTGGCCATGCCCGCCGCGACATCGTTGCGCAGGCCGGAATCCTTGAGACGAGCCGCGTTGACCATCATGAGATGGGCCGCCTCGACCTTGGTGGCCATTTCGGCCAGCGAGAACCCGATGGCCTGGTGTTCGACGATGGGTTTGCCGAAGGCCGAGCGCTGTTGGGCGTAGCGCGCGCCGAGTTCGAACGCGCGCAGCGCGATTCCGCAGGCGCGGGCCGCGACATTGACCCGGCCGACCTCGATGCCGTCCATCATCTGCTTGAAGCCATGACCGGGTTCGCCGCCGAGGACGGCATCCGCGGGCACGACATGGTTGTCGAGCAGCATCTCGGTGGTGTCGATGCCCTTGTAACCCATTTTGTGGATCTTGCCGGGAATGCTCAGCCCGGGTGCGACCTCACCGAATCCGGCGGGCTTCTCGAGCAGGAAGGCGGTGAGATTGTCGTGCGGGCGTTCGTGGCCCTCATCGGTGCGTACCAAGGTGGCGACCACCGTGGCCGTGGATCCGTTGGTCAGCCACATCTTTCGGCCGTTGAGCGTGTATTCGCCCGACTCCGCGCGGACGGCTTTGGTGCGGATGGCGGCCACATCCGAGCCGAGTTCGGGTTCGGACATGGAGAACGCCCCGCGCACCTCACCGGTGGCCATGCGCGGCAGGAAATGTCGCCGCTGTTGCACGGTGCCGTGCTGGGCGAGCAGGTACGCGACGATGAAATGGGTGTTGATGACACCGGAGATGCTCATCCAGCCGCGCGCCAGTTCCTCGACACACAACGCGTAGGTCAGCAGGGATTCGCCGAGACCCCCGTACTCCTCGGGAATCATCAGCCCGAACAAACCCATCTCCGCCATCCGATCGACGATGGCTTGCGGATAGGTGTCGGCGTGTTCGAGTTCCTGCGCGACCGGGATGATCTCCTTGTCCACGAACGTGCGCACAGTGGTGAGGATTTCGGTCTGCACCTCGGTGAGGCCGTGGGTTTGTCCGAGTTTCATCGGGATATCCGTTCGGTGGAATCGGCGCCTTCGTGGCGTGGGTCAGCGGATGCGATGGGCTCGGCGCGGGTCACAACACCACCACCGTGAGGGTTTCGGCCACCAGCACCGGTTTGTCCTGTCCCTCGTTCTCGACGACCCAACGCACGGTGAGCAGGCACCGCGACATCTCGACCGACAAGTCGACAGGGGTCGCCGAGGCACGCACCCGGGTGCCGACACGCACGGCGGAGGGGTACCGAACCTTGTTGCTGCCGTAGTTGATTCGCGCCGAACCGAATTCGATGGTGTAGAGGTCGCGACCGAGGAACGGCAGCATCGACAGGGTGAGGTAGCCGTGCGCGATGGTGGCGCCGTAGGGGCCGTCGGCGGCGCGCGCGTGGTCCACGTGGATCCACTGATCGTCGCCGGTGCACTCGGCGAACCCGTCGACTCGTTCCTGGTCGATCGTGCACCACGGCCCGGGACCGACGGTGTCGCCGATCGCGGCCGAGAGATCATCGAGTGAGGTGAAGGCGCGCGCGGCCATGCTCACACCACCCGCTCGAAGACAGCGGCCAGGCCCTGGCCGCCGCCGATGCACATCGTCTCCAGCCCGTAGCGCAGCTCGCGCCGGTGCAGTTCCCTGGCGAGGGTGGCCAGCATCCGGCCGCCGGTGGCGCCCACCGGATGTCCGAGGGAGATGCCGGAGCCGTGCACATTGGTGCGGTCGAGATCGCGTTCGCCGAACTTCCATTCCCGCATGACCGCCAGTGCCTGCGCCGCGAACGCTTCGTTGAGTTCGATCAGGTCGATGTCGGCGAGCGAGAGACCCGCCTGGCCGAGGGCGGCATCGGTGGCGGGGACGGGTCCGATACCCATGACATCGGGTCGCACCCCGGCCACGGCCCACGACTTCAGGGTGACCAGGGGAGTGAGGCCGAGTTGTTCGGCGTTGTCCCGGGTGGTCACCAGACACATCGACGCCGCGTCGTTCTGGCCGCTGGCATTGCCCGCGGTCACCGTCGAGTCCGGATCGATCTGCGCCCGAATCGGTTTCAGCGCGGCGAGGGAGTCGAGGGTGGTGTCGGCGCGGGGATGCTCGTCGGCGTCGACCACCGAATCTCCCCGGCGCGCGGACACCGTGACCGGAATGATCTGCTCGGCGCTGGCACCGCTGCGCGCGGCCTCGACGGCACGCTGATGGGAGGTCACCGCGAGCCGATCCTGTTCCTCCCGGGGGATCGAATAGGTCCGGCGCAGGTTCTCGGCGGTTGCGAGCATGCCACCCGACACCGGATAGGTCTTGCCACCGGCGGTCTCACGTCCGCGAGCCAGCGCGTCGTGGACGCGGACGCCACCTCGTGCACCGCCCCAGCGCATGTCGAGGGAGTAGAACGGGGTGTTGGTCATGCTCTCCACACCGCCGGCGACCACCACTTCGCTTGCGCCGCAGGCGACCTGCATGACCGCCTGGATGACCGCTTGCAACCCGGATCCGCAGCGCCGGTCGATCTGCATGCCGCCGACGGTCACCGGCAGTCCGGCGTCGAGGGCGACGACGCGGCCGATGGCGGGAGCCTCGCTGCTGGGGTAGCAGTGGCCGAGGATCACGTCGTCCACGACATCGGGGTCGATCCCGGTCCGTTCCAGCATCCCGCGCAGGGCGGTGACGCCGAGATCGACCGCGGTGAGCGAGGAGAACACCCCGCCGTAGCGTCCGATGGGGGTACGGACAGGTTCGCAGATCACTGCTTCACGCATGGGTTCGGTCTCCGTCATGGTCGAAATCGGCGGTCAGAACGGTGTGTTCGACGGTTCGGTCGGTGCCGCCACCGGTGCGGACGGCGAGTTCGAGGTCGGTATCGGCGGTGTCGCGACGCTGGATGCGGGCCGGTTCGGCGCAGAACAACGGCGCGAGGTTGCGGTGGCGCAGCCGGGTCGGTGCCCGATCGGGCCGTTCCCGTCGAATGGTCTCGGCCATGGCCAGGGTCATGAGCGGTCCGTGCACCACCAGCGCCGGGTATCCCTCGACGCCGGTCGCGTACGGCCAGTCGTAGTGGATGCGGTGGGGGTTGGCCGTCGCGGCGCTGAACCGCATCAAGACGGTGGGATCGGTGCGCAATTCCCAGTCCCATTCGGCCACGCGGCGCAGGGGAGTGCCCGCGGGCTCGGGCTCGGACGGCGTCGGGGGACCGATCGAGCCGGGCGCCACGGCCTCGCGGTAGATCAGATTCTGACGTTCCACCACGGCGAGGGTGTCCGCGCCGGTGTAGAGCCGGATCTCGACATCGACCACCACCAGCGGCCCCGTTCGCCCGGTCTTGGGCGTCACGGCGACGACTCGCGACTCGCGGCGCACCGTCGACCCGATGGTCACCGCTTCGTGCAGCACCACGGCACCGCCGGCGAACATGCGGCGCGGCAGATCCACCGGAGGCAGGAAGGAACCACGGGCCGGGTGCCCGTCGGCTCCGATCTCCGACGACACGGGCCAATGCGCCAGCGCCGCCCAATGCCACAGCGGCGGGAGGGGATCGCCGACACCGATCGGCGGCGCACCGGAGTCGAGAACCGCGCGCAGCGCCGCGACCGGTGCTGGGTCGACGTATTCGTCGGTGACGACGGTGTGTGGCTGCCAGCCGGTCACATGAACCGCCCGCCCGTCACTTCCAGCGTGGTCCCCGTCATATACGAGGACAGGTCCGAGGCGAGGAACAGCGCGACACCGGCGACCTCCTCCGGTTCACCCGCTCGCGACATCGGGATCTCCGCCATCTTCTTGTCCCAGATATCGACGGGCATCGCCGTGGTCATCGGGGAACGGATCAGGCCGGGCTGGATCGCGTTGACCCGCACGCCGTATCGGGCCGTCTCCTTGGCCGCGGCCTTGGTCAGACCGATGATGCCCGCCTTCGCGGCCGAATAGTTGGTCTGGCCCGCCATCCCCACCTTGCCTGACAACGAGGAGATATTGATGATGCTGCCGCGCCCCTGATTTCGCATGATCGTCGACGCGAACCTCGTCCCGTGCCAGCTGCCCTTCAGATGGACCGACACGACCTGGTCGAAATCCTCCTCGCTCATCGTGCGCATGGAGGCGTCGCGGGTGATGCCCGCGTTGTTGACCATGATGTCGGCCGAACCGAATTCGGTGAGCGCGGTGGCGAGCAGCGCCGAGACGTCCTCGGCGCGGGTCACGTCGCAGTGGACCGCGCGAACGTTATTCGAGCCGAGTGCTTCTCGTGCCCCCTCGGGATTGAGGTCACCCACGACCACCCGCGCGCCCTCACGCAGGAAGGTCGACGCGATAGCGAGGCCGATGCCCTGCGCCCCGCCGGTGACGACCGCGACACGGCCCTCGAGAAGTGACATGGTGTTGATCCTTTCGGCGTGACGGGCGTTCAGTACTGAGTCGAGCCCAGGTCGACCGCGATCTGCGCGGCGGTGATGTAGCGGGATTCGTCGTCGGCGAGCCAGCTGACAGCGGCGGCGACATCCTCGGGGTGGGCCACCCAGTCCGGCAGGAACGGTGTCGTCATGTGTCCGAGCTGGGGATTGGACTCGAGCGAGCGGCCGAGCGCGGCGACCATGTCCCCGCTGCCCATGGGGGTCAACACGGCGCCCGGATGCACGCTGTTGACCCGGATCCGATGTTTGCCCAGTTCTGCGGCCAACGCCCTGGCGATGCCGGTCACCGCGTGCTTGCTGGCGGTGTAGTGGACCATGAAGGGCTGCATCTTCAGCCCGGCGGCGGAGCTGATCAGGATGATCGAGCCGCCGCGCCCGCCGTCGATGATGTGGTCGGCGCCGGCGATCGCGGTGTTCCAGGTGCCGGTGACGTTGATGTCGATGACATCGCGGAACGACTCGGGGGTGATCTCGTTCCACCGCTGTGGGATGCAGATGCCCGCGTTGGCGACGATGATGTCGAGTCGGCCCAGGGTGGCAACTCCCTCGTCGACCGTTTTGCGCAGCCCGTCCAGGTCCCGGGTGTCGACGGTCGCGGCGACGATCCGGCGGCCGGTCGCCTCGACCAGCCGCACCGTTTCCTCGAAGTCCTGCGGCGTGGCGGAATCGTAGGGAACCGCCGCGGGCAGCGGGCCCGCGAGGTCGACAGCGATGATGTCGGCGCCCTCACGCGCCAGGCGCACGGCGTGCGCGCGGCCCTGTCCGCGCGCTGCGCCGGTGATGAAGGCGACTTTGTCGCTGTGTCGGCCGGTCACGTCTTCTCCTCGAGCTCTCGGGCGATCGCTGGAGTGTGGGACAGGGATCGCGATCCCAGGTCCGTGTACCAGCGCGCCAGAACTTATTATCGTATGTTTTATCGTAAAGGCAACAGTACCGTGTCGCGTCACCCTATTGCCCGACTGTTCGCGGCACAAGAAGCTACTGTGCCGCGCTGGACGGCGCTGTTACAGTTGGCGTTACTGGAGCACTGTCGATCAGTGGCTCGTCGCATCGTTCTCGGTAGCGAACGGGTTCAACGCGAGTGAGGAGCGGCGCGGATGTCGAAGGTTGTCGGGTTCATCGGAGCGGGCCAGATGGGCGAGCCGATGGTGGTTCGACTGGTGGCGGCAGGTCATCGGACCGTGGTCTACGCGCGCCAGGACGCGGTGCGCGAACGCCTGCGGGCCGCGGGGGCCGAAATCGTCGACTCGGTGCGGGAAGCCGCGGTATCCAGCGAGGTGATCATCGCCTGCCTGTTCTCGGATCATCAGTTGCGCGAGGTACTCTCGGGCCCGGACGGGGTGTTGGCGTCGGCGGGGGCCGACGCGGTGGTGGTCTCGCACACGACCGGCACGGTCTCGACGATCACGGAGCTGGCCGCCGCGCGACACGATGGTCCGGTCCTGCTCGATGGGCCGGTCAGCGGGTCGGCCGAGGACATCGCCGCCGGGCGGCTCACGGTATTGCTCGGCGGTCCGTCGGCGGCCGTCGAAGCCGTCCGTCCGGTGCTGTCCGCCTACGCGAGTTCGGTTCTGGCCACGGGTGCGCTCGGTAGCGCGCTCGGCGTGAAGCTGGTCAACAACGCGCTGTTCGCCGCGAACGCGCAACTGGTTGCTGTGGCGGCCGAGGTCGGCCGCAAGCTGGGCATCGAGGAAGGCCAACTGCTGCAGGCGCTGTCGGTGGCCAGTGGCAACAGCTACGCGGCCGATTCGATCCGGCGCACCGGTGGTCTGGCGAAATTCGAGAAACGTGCCGCGCCGTTCCTGCGCAAGGACGTCGCGGCCTGCGTGAGCGCGACCGCCGAGCTCGGTATCGACCTCGGCGGCTTGGGAGCTGTGATCGCCGAGGGTCCGTTCGACTTGAGCTGATATCCGGCGACCGGGTCGGCCACCACCGATGCGGTGGCCGACCCGGCCCGTTACCTCGCGGCCCGCTCGGCATTCCGGATCAGCCCGCCGCCGATGATCAGGCGCTGGATCTCACTGGTGCCCTCGTACAGCCGCAGCAACCGGACATCACGGTAGATCCGTTCCACGGCAACATCGCGCATATACCCCGTACCGCCGTGGACCTGCACCGCCGAATCGGCCACCCGCCCAGCCATTTCGGTGCAGAACAGCTTGGCCACCGACGGCGCCACCCGCCGGTCCTCGCCCGCCACCCATGCCCGCGCGGCATCACGAACCAGCGCGCGGCCCGCCATCACCCCGGTCTGCATATCCGCCAGGTGGGCCTGGACCAACTGGAATCGCCCGATGGGGGTACCGCCCTGGGTGGCTGTCGCGGCGTAGGTGACGGATTCGTCGAGTGCGCGCTGCGCCGTGCCCACCGCGAGTGCCGCGATATGGACACGACCCCGCGCCAGCGAGGTCATCGCCGCGCGGTAGCCGATGTCCTCGTTGCCGCCGACGAGCGCGTCCGCACCGACGCGGACATCGCGGAAATACACCTCGGCGGTCCACGCGCCCTCCTGGCCCATCTTGCGGTCCTTCGGGCCGACTTCCACGCCGGGGGTATCGGCGGGGACCAGGAACACCGAGATGCCCGCGCCGTCCTCGTCGGCGGGGCGGGTGCGAGCGAACACGACGAACAGGTCGGCGACCGGCGCGTTGGTGATGAAGCGCTTCTCGCCGTTGATGATCCAGTCCTCGCCCGACCTGGACGCGGTGGTGCGCAGCGCCGCGGGATCGGAGCCGGCGCCGGACTCGGTGAGCGCGAACGACGCGACGACAGCGCCGGAGGCGATGTGTTCGAGCCATCGGGATTTCTGATCCTCGGTGCCGAACCCGACCAGGACCTGACCGGCGATACCGTTGTTGGTGCCGAACAGTGAGCGCAGCGCGAGCGTGGTGTAGCCGAGTTCGATGGCCAGTTCGACGTCCTGGGCGAGGTCGAGTCCGAGGCCGCCCCACTGCTGGGGAATCGCATAGCCGAACAGGCCCATGGCCTTGGCCTGGTGCACGATCTCGTCGGGCATCCGGTTCTGTTCGGCGATCTCGCGCTCTCGCCGCACGACCACGTTTCGTACGAAATCCTTGGTCTGCGCGAGGATTTCGCTGAAGTCTTCTGCGTTGACCGCGCTGGTGGCGGTGGATGCGCTCGTCATGGCAGGGTCTCCTCGTTCGCGGCGTAGTGTCGCCGTCGTGCTCGAAATGTCTCATGGGCAAGCGTGGCCCGATGCGCCGTCTTGACCGGACGCGCGTTATGTCTAACATTACTGTAATACCAGCGGTAAGTAATACGGGAGATGTGTCGAGGATCGTGGTCACGGCGCGGAACTCGATGGACAGGGCGGTAAAGCGATGACTGCGTACGACACGGGTGTGCTGATTCTGCGGGTGTGTCTCGGCCTCACCATGGCCGCGCACGGCTACCAGAAGTTCTTCGGGGGTGGTCGGATACCGGGCACGGCCCGCTGGTTCGACAGCATCGGGATGCGCCCCGGCATCCTGCACGCGCGCCTCGCCGCGAGCAGTGAAGTCGGCGTCGGCCTCGCGCTGGCATTCGGGTTGCTCACTCCCCTCGCGGCCGCGGGTTTCGTCGCGCTCATGCTGGTCGCCGCCTGGACGGTGCACAGGTCGAAGGGCTTCTTCATCGTGGGCGAGGGCTGGGAGTACAACCTGGTGCTGGCGGTGGGCGCGGTGAGTGTGGCCACCCTCGGTCCCGGCCGGATCAGCCTCGACCAGCTGATCTTCGGCACCGACCGGGTGGACGGCTGGTGGGGATTCGGCCTCGCCGTCGGCCTCGGCCTCGCGGCCGGTGTCGGCCAGCTCGCGCTGTTCTACCGGCCGCCGGCTCCCGCCCGGTCCTGAGTGAATCGGAGGGCCACCGATGTCGATACAGGATCACGACGAGAGCTCCGCCGCGACCGAGCTCGTGACAACACTCGCCGAGGGGCTCGCGGGCTTCGGCGCGCGGCCGTGCATAGAGTTCGAGCGGCGCTGGTATTCCGGTGACGCCGTGCGAGCCTACGTCCATCGGATCACCGCGGAGCTGGACCGTGCGGGCGTGCGCGCCGAGGACCCGATCGGGATCGTCGTCCGCAATCGGGTGCCGCACGCAGCCGCGATCCTCGGGTTCATCACTCAACGTCGTCCGGTCACGATGATCAACTCGTATCAGTCGGCCTCGGGCATCGCTCGCGACATCGAACAGACACGTCCGGTCGCGGTGATCGCCGATCGGCGGGACTGGACGGCGCCGGTCGTGGCCGCCTGCGAGCGGGTGGGCGGTGTCGGGATCGCGGTGGCGCTGGAGGAGCCCTCGGTCGAGACCATCGTCCGCGGTGACCGGTCGACCGATCGAGCCGCCGATCAGGTGACAACCGTGCCCGGATTGCACATCCTGACCAGCGGAACGACCGGCCCACCCAAGCGGGTGCCGATTCCGCTGGCGGCGTTGGGACATACGGTCCGCACCATGACCGGCGGGGCGACCGTCGCCGATCCCGACGATCCACCGGAATTGGTGTACTGGCCGTTCGGCAGCATCGGTATCTGTCAGCTTCTCGCGGCGCCGTTCCTCGGCAAACGCATGGTGTTGCTGGAGAAGTTCACGGTCGAGGAATGGGTGCGGGCGGTCAAGACCTACCGGGTCACTCGGACCGGCGTGCAGCCGACGATTCTTCGCATGCTGCTGGAAGCCGAGGTGCCGCCAGAGGACCTGTCGTCCCTGGAGTATCTGCCGGGCGGTTCCGGCCCGCTCGAGCCGGCACTGCGTGCGGAATTCGAACGTCGCTACGGCATCCCGTTGTTGTGGGCCTACGGTGCCACCGAGTTCGCCGGTTCGGTGTGCGCGTGGACACCGCAGTTGCACAAGCGATTCGGCGCGACCAAGACGGGCAGCGTCGGCGTGCCGCTGCCCGGCGTCCGGGTACGCATCGTCGACGCGGAGACCGGGTCGGAGGTGGGCGTCGGTGCGCAGGGACTGCTCGAGGCCGAGGTGGCCGCGCTCGGTGGCACCTGGGTGCGAACCACCGACCTCGCCTCCGTGGATGCCGACGGGTTCGTGACGATACACGGGCGAGCCGACGGCGCGATCAATCGAGGCGGTTTCAAGATCCTGCCGGAAACGGTGCGCGCCGCCCTACTGACCCATCCCGGGGTTCGCGATGCGTGTGTCGTCGGCGTCCCGGATCGCCGATTGGGTCAGGTGCCGTTCGCCGCGGTGCAGCCGCGTCGTGGGACGCCGGCGCCCTCGGAAGCGGATCTGGTCGCGCACGTGCGGGATCGGCTGCCCAGCCACCATGTTCCGGTCGCGATCGTCGTCGTCGACAACCTTCCGCGTAATGCCGCGTTGAAGGCCAGGACGGACGCGGTGGCCGCCATGTACTCCGGGAGTTGACGTCTGCGGGTTCCGGCTGCCGGAGCATCTCTGTGCCAACCGGATTCGATGAGGCCGGATCGGGGCGATTCCGATCCGGCCTCCGCATCGTGTGACCGACGCCGGCCTGTCGTGCACCGGCTGCGGTTCTAGCTGTTCGCTGCCGCTGATCGGTCGGTCGCGAAGCTCACCGTGGCGAAATTGACGGTCGCCAGAGCGGCCAATGCGCCGTCTACGACGTCGAATACCTCGACCTGGACGACGATCGACCGTTTGCCCGCGTGCACGACCTTGCTCACCGCGCGCGCCGTGCCGTCGGTGATCGGGCGGAAGTACCGCACACTGAGATCCGAGGTGACCACGCCGGTGTTCGGTGGACGGAACTCCAGAGCGAGTGTGCCCGCCGCGATGTCGGCGAGTGTCGCGATCAGGCCGCCCTGTAGCCCACCGGAGGTGTTGACCACGTGTGGCGCGACGGGCAGTTCCCAGACGAGCGAGCCGTCGGGGTCGGTCGCCTTGCGGAAGCCGATGTGGTCGAGTAGCCCGCTGATCTCTCGGATGGTCGACATCATGTCGGATCACCACTTTCGGAAGGTGGCCGTCGGCCGATGGGGGTTGCGGTGAAGTGATCGCGGACCGCGGACAGATCCGCCTTGCCCGATGGTGTGCGCGGGATCGCGTCGACGACGGCGATGGCGGTGGGGATCTCGTAGCGGGCCAACCGAGTGCTCAGGTAGTCGACCAGTTCGTCGAGCTCGGTGTGGCGACCCGCTCGCAGTTCGACCATGGCGACCGGTGTCTCGCCGAGCCGGTCGTCGGCTCTGGCGACGACCGCGGCACCACCGACGGCGGGATGTTCCTCGAGGGCGGCGCGCACATCATCGGGCAGGATCTTGAAACCACCTCGGATGATGGCCTGGTCGGCACGTCCCAGAATCCAGAGGAATCCGTCGGCGTCGATGCGGGCGATATCGGTGGTTCGCACCCAGCTCGCGGTGGGGCCGAGCTGACCGGGTGCGACCTCGAGCAGGCCGGACTCGTCCGGCCCGAGCGCGGTGCCGTCCTCGCCGACCACCCGCAGGCGGGCGCCGCCACTGGCCCGGCCGACGCTGCCGCGCTTGGCATTCCAGAATTGTCGATGGTCGTCGAGCGTCCAGCCGGCGACACCGCCGCCGAATTCGGTGGCGGCATACGACGTCAGGACCGGAATGCCGAATTTGTCCTGGAAGGTGTCGGCGTCGGCGGCCGAGAGCGGCGCGGTGCCCGAGGTAACCACCCGGACGCCGTCCAGATCCTGTGGACCCAGGCTCGAGTGCAGCACCATCCGCAGCGCAGCGGGTACCAGTGACACCGCGCCCGGACGATGCGCCCGCACCGCCGCCGCCCAGCGGTCGAGGTCGAAGCGCGGCAGGAAGACGAACGGTCTGGCGTCGACGACGCACTGCAGAATGCGGAAGATGCCGCCGATGTGTACCAGCGGAGCATTGACGATCGCGACGCCGCCGCGCGGCGCGGTCGGTGCTGCGGCCTGCTCGAAGTCGGTGCCGATGACACTGCGCGCCAGCATGTCGTAGGTGATCTCGACGCGCTTGGGCGGCCCAGTGGTCCCGCTGGTGAGCATGCGGACGGCGATCCCCGGCAACGGTGTGCCCGCGTCGTGCTCGCCGACCGACTCGCTGGGGATCGGCGTGGTGTCGAGGTCGGCGATGGTGACTGTCGCGGCACCGGACTCGACGAGCCCGGCGAGGTCCGCCTGCCCGCCGATCACCAGTGGCAGGTCGAGCGCGGCGATATCGGACCGGGTGCGGTCGTCGCCACGGGCGGGGTTGATCACGACGACGGTGGCGCCGCTGAGCAGAACGCCGAGGAAGGCGGCCACGTGTTCGGGGCGGTTGCGCAACAGGATGCCGACCTGGCACGGCCTTGTGATCAGCGCGCTGACGCGCCGCGCGGTCTCGGCGAGTTCGCCCCAAGTGTGCCAGGCCCCGTCGAATTCGAGGGCCCGTGAACTCGGCGCCAGGTCGAGGACTCCGGCGATGCGCCCGCTCAGTGGATGGTCATGGGTGTCGGTCATCAACGAATCCTCGGTTCGGTCGAAATGGCCTGGCGTTGCCGATCTTCCGTGGCCGCGGCGAGCTCCGCCTTGGCGATCGGGTTGCCGAGGCGGGTGTAGATGAGGCCCTGATCGAGCGCGGCCCGATAGGGCTTGTCCAGCGATTCCCAAATCGCCTTCACCGTGCCCTGGGTCGCGGTCGGCGGCTTGGCCGCGATGGTGGCGGCGATGGCGTGCGCGCGTTCCCAGAGTTGTTCGCGGGTCACGATTTCCGAGACAAGGCCGATGCGCAGCGCGGTCTCGGCGCAGACCCGTTCGTCGTTGCCCATCAACGCGATGCGCAGGGTCTCTCCGAGCCCGACCCGGCGCATGAGTCCGATCGGCTCCAGCGCGCAGACCAACCCCGCCGACACGTGGGAGTCGAAGAAGGTGGCATCGTCGGAACAGATCACCACGTCGGATTCGTTGACGAAGTAGAACGCACCCGCCGTGCACAGGCCGTTGACCGCGCAGACCACCGGCTTCCACATCTTCTGCCACTTGGGGCTCAACGCCTCGCCGGGGTCCTCGTGGTGCCAGATCCCGGCGGGTTGGCCGTAGGCGGACTTGATGTCGAGTCCCGCGCTGAAGGCGCGAGTGCCCGCCGCGCGCAGGACGACCGCGTTGACCGAGTCGTCGAGCCTGATCCGGCGCCACGCGTCGCGGACCTCCTCGCACATGGTGCGGTTGAAGGCGTTGAGTCGTTCGGGGCGGTTCAGGGTGAGGGTGGCGACCCGGTCGTCGGCGTCGACGTCGAGCGTGATCGTGCTGTAGTCGGCGCTCATCGGCACTGCCATTCCGGGGTGCGCTTCTCGATGAACGCGCGCGGTCCCTCGAGCGCGTCCTCGGTGCGGGTGACCCGTTCGCGGAACGACTCGGCCAGCATCTCGGCCTCGTGCATCGGCACGTCCAGGCCCTTGACGATCGCCAGTCGGGTGCCGCGAACCGCCAGCGGCGCATTGGAATTGAGGGTGTCGGCGATCTCGCGAGCCCGCTCGAGCAGGTGGTCGTGCTCGACGACCTCGGTGATCATGCCCAGCTCGTAGGCGCGCTGGGCGCTCATCCGTTCGTGCTTGCCCATCATCGCCATCCGCAGGGCCACGGTGCGCGGGAGCACCCGCGCCAGCCGGACCACCTCTCGGCCCGCGACGAGCCCGATGCTCACATGGGGATCGAAGAAGGTCGCTCGATCCGAGGCGATGATGATGTCGCCGGTGGTCACCCAGTCCAGGCCCGCTCCGCAACAGATTCCGTTGATCGCGACGAGGATCGGTTTGGTCATGGTCCGGAAGGGCGGGGTGCCCTCCTGCGGAGCCTCCCACTGTTCGTAGGTCGACAGGTACGGCTTCTCGTTGAGGACCTTGCCGTCGCCGGGGATCGCCTTGACATCGGCGCCGGTGCAGAAGGCACGACCGTTCGCGGTGACGATCAGCAGCCAGACCTTGTCGTCCTGCTCGGCCTCGTCGTAGGCGGCGCGCAGTTCGGTGATCATGTGCGGGCTCAGCGCGTTGAGGGCCTCGGGCCGGTTCAGTGTGATGGTGGCCGTGTGCCCGTCTACCTCGTAGCCGATGGTATCGAACGGCATGCATTCCTCCTGGGGGACAGGGCGTGGCCCATACTGTTAGAGATACAGTAGACAATACCGTTATGGTTCTGCCAAGGTGACGTGAAGTACCGACGAGGAAAGAGTGGCGATGGCCGAGAGCGGGAGCACACCTTCGGACGGCACGGGAGCCGACCGGCTCGCCGGGGGGAGCACGACCAGGGGCGTTCTCGACGGTGTGCGGGTGCTCGACTACGGCCGGTTCATCGCCGCCCCGTGGTGCAGCGCGATCCTGGCCGACATGGGCGCCGACGTCGTCCGAGTCGAGAAGCGCGAGGGCGGCGAGGACCGTTGGGTCCAGGCGGTGACCGAGGGCGGCGAGGGCGGCACGTTCCTGCAGTGCAACCGCAACAAGCGGTCGCTGACCCTGGACTCGACCACGCCCGACGGCGCCGAGATCACCCGGCGCCTCGTGGCAGGCGCCGACATCGTCGTCGCCAACATGCCGTTGGCCGGAATGCGGGCCAGCGGCCTCGACTACGACACCCTGCGCGCGGTCAAGGCCGACATCATCCTGGCCAGCGCCACGGCCTACGGCGAGGGCGGTCCCTACAGCGACCGGATCGGTTTCGACGGTGCGGGCCAGGTCATGTCGGGCGCCACCCACCGCCAGGGCCTGCCCGAGCAGCCGATCCGCACCACGGTCCCCTACACCGACTTCGGCACCGCGATGACATTGGCCATCGGGGTCATGATGGCCTTGTTCCACCATCGCGCCACCGGCGAGGGCCAGCACGTCGAGGGCGCGTTGCTGCCGACCGCGCTGATGATGAGCAATGCGTTCCTGATCGAGCGCGACCTGCTCGGCGTCGACAAACCGCGCATGGGCAATCGGGGGACCTCGGTCGCGCCGTGCGACCTCTACGAGGTCACCGACGGCTGGGTGCTGCTCCAGGTGGCCGGGCAGCCGATGTTCCGCCGGTGGTGCCGGTTGATCGGCCGGGAGGATCTCATGGACGACCCGCGCTTCGCCGGTGACGACCTGCGATGGCAGCACAGCGACTTCCTCAACGACCTCATGCAGGACTGGTGCCGTGGTCGCACCAAGGCCGAGGTGCTCGCGGCGCTCGAGCAGTTCAAACTGCCCGCGGCGCCGATGCACAGCACTCACGACGTGCTCGAGGACCCACACGTCGAGAAGCTGGGCTACCTCGAGCGGATCGACTATCCGGGAGCGTCGAAGCCGGTGCCGATCGTCGGAACGCCGTTCCGGATGTCGCGCACGCCGGGACGGATTCGTCGGCGCGCGCCGCTGCTCGGCGAGCACACCGGGCAGATCCTGGCCGATCTCGGTTACAGCCCCGACGAGGTGGCCGACCTGCGCGAGCGGCAGGTCGTCTGATGGCCACACCGACCACCGCGCGCTACGGACAGCGCGCGCACATCCCCCTCGAACGAGAAGGAAGAGACATCTGATGACCAGTTCCAGCACCGCCGAGGGCCGTGTGCTCTACGAGGTGGATCCGGACCGCAGGATCGCCACCATCACCCTGAACAACCCGAAGCAGCGCAATTCCTACGACGCGGCCATGCGCGACGGGATCGCGCGCTACCTCGACGAAGTGGCCGAGGACGACGACATCACCGTCGTGTTGCTGCGCGGTGCCGAGCGGGTGTTCAGCACCGGTGCCGATATGAACAACGCCTACGGCTGGTACGGCGAGCGACCGGCGGCCAACGGTGACCGGCCCGCCAAGAGCAGGCCGAGTCAGCGCAGGCGACTCACGGTGGATCGCAAGTCTTTCGGCTTCTACCACAACTTCATGGGCTTCCCGAAGGTCACCGTCGGTGAGATCAGCGGCTATGCGCTGGGTGGCGGGTTCGAGATGGCCTTGATGACCGATATCTCGGTCATCGCGCGGGACGCGAAGATCGGCATGCCCGCGGCCCGGTTCCTCGGTCCGGCCCTGGGGAGCCTGCACATGTTCTTCCATCGGCTCGGTCCCGTTCTCGCGCGCCGAATGTTGTTGACCGGCGACATCATCGAGGCGGGAACGTTGGAACATCTCGGCGTCTTCACCGAGACCTGCGACCCGGACGCCGTCACCGCCCGTGCGCGGTACTGGGCCGAGAAGGCGGCGAAGATGCCGGCTGATGGTGTCGTGATCGCGAAGGAGGCGTTCCGGATGGTCGAGCAGAGCCAGGCATATCAGGGCGAGGAGGTGGCCAGCTATCTGTTCCACGCCTACGGCACCAATCTGCAATTCTCTCCGGGGGAATTCAATTTCGTGAAGACCAGAGCCGAACACGGCACCAAGGAAGCATTCCGTCTGCGGGACGCACACTTCCACGTGCCGGAACCGGACCTGGGCTAGCGAGCGCAACGACTTCAGGCCCGGGCCGTGCGGGCCCGGGCCTGAAGATTCGATGCGGTCACATCACCAGGCCACCGTCGACCGGCAGTACCTGACCGGTGACGAACGATGCCGCGTCGGAGGCGAGGAAGACGAAGGCGCCCGCCACCTCCTGCGGTTCGGCCCAGCGGCGCAGGGGAATTCGATTCAGCATCTGTTCGGCGAACTTGGGATCGGTACGGATCGTCTCGGTCATCGGTGTCGCCGCCGCAGGCGCGAGCGCGTTGACCGTGATCTGCTTGCGCGCCAGTTCCCGCGCCAGCGACTTCGTCATGCCGACGATGCCGGATTTGGCCGCCGAGTAGTTCACCTGTCCGAGCGTGCCGACCAACCCCGCCGACGAGGTCACGTTGATGACGCGACCGGTGCCGTCGGTCGGCAGATACGCCAACGCGGCCTGCGTGCAGCGAAACGCGCCGAGCAGGTGGATGTCGAGCATCCGCAATACCGATTCCTCGGTGGTGGCGCCGAACATCGCGGGCTCGGTGGCTCCGGCGTTGTTCACCACGATGTGCAGTGTCCCGCCGGCCAGCGCCGCGGCGGCACTCGCCGCCGCGTCGGCGGCGGCCCGGTCGCGGACATCGAGAGCCACCGCGGCGGCTCGGCCACCGTCGGCGAGGATCTTCTCGGCGGTGACCGCCGCGGCGGCTCCGTCGATATCGGTGACGAGCACCGCGGCGCCCTGGGCGGCCAGGGCCGCGGCGACCGCCGCGCCGATACCGCCCGCCGCGCCGGTGACCAGCGCCGAACGGCCGGTGAGATCGAAGATGTTACGGGTGGTCACAGGGCTCCTCGGACGGCATCGAAGGTCACCGGCAGCGCGCTCGGTGAACGGAACGGCTGGCCGAAGATGTGTGGGTTGTCGTCGGGCAGCAGGGTGATGTCGGTCAGGCGTGCGAGCAGTGACTCCATGGCGACGCGAGTCTCCAGGCGGGCGAGATGCAAGCCGAGGCAGGTGTGGGCTCCCGCGGTGAAGCTGATGTGCGGGATATGCGGGCGGAAGATGTCGAACTCCTCCGAACGTTCCCAGCGGCTCTCGTCGCGGTTCGCCGAGCCGAGGCAGACATCGACGACAGCGCCCGCGGGGATGGCGACGCCTTCCAATTCGGTGTCCTCGGTGACGTATCGCTGCACCAGCGTCAGCGGCGTCTCGAATCGCAAACCCTCTTCGATCGCCTGCGGGAGCAGGCCGGGATCTCGCTGGACCGCGGCGAATTGCTCAGGGTGACTCAGCAACTGGTACAGCAGGTTCCCCGATGAGCGGTAGGTCGTTTCGAGACCGGCGGGCAACAGTAGCCGCAGGAAGGAATAGATCGCGCGATCGCTGAGCTTCTCACCGTCGATGTCGGCGGTGACCAGGTTGCTGATGATGTCGTCGCTGGGCGCGGTCCGCCGCTTTTCGATATGACCGAGGAAGTATTCCTTGAGTTCCTTGGAGGCTTGCAGCGCCCTCGGCACATTGCCCGCATAGCTGATGATGGCCACCGCGGCGTCGCGGAAGAACGGTAGGTCCTCGGCGGGCAGTCCGAGCAGGCGGGCGATGACCCGGGTGGGGAACTCGAAGGTGAAGTCGCGGACCAGATCCGCGCGACCCTCGTCGATGAATTCGTCGATGAGTTCCTCGCAGATCGGGCGCACGACCTCGGGTTCCCACACGGCCAGCGACTGCGGCTTGAAGGCCGCGGACACGAGGTTGCGGTGCGCCCGGTGGGGGGACCCGTCCATCGCCAGGATGGTGGGACCCATGAACACGCCGATCGTCGTGTCGTAGAGCTTCGTGCTGAACACCGTGTTGTTGCGCAAGACCTTGTTCACCGCGGTCCAGGACATGGCGGCGTAGGTGTCGGTGGGGCGCAGTTCCTTCGGGGTTCTGGAGTAGTCCATCACGGTCCCGTGGAACACGCCGCCCGCTCGCCGCCGCGCGGCGAAGAAGGGGTAGGGATCGTGGGGATCGGGAACGTCCCCGATCGTCTCTGATTGGTCCTCAACTGGGCTGTTCACAGCTCACCTCTGGCTTCGTCACACCGTACGACTATTTGGAGTAATACTTACTGTAAGGCATACGGTATACGACCGACATCCAGGTCGGCAATGCGACTGTCGAGGTAGCGGGCGGCCCGTGGTCGCCGTGGGCCCGCTGTCGCCGCTGTTATGGAAAGCTTGACAGTAAGGGCAACTATAAATCAGTCTTGTGACCGAGACAACGCCATCGGTACGGGTGCGTGCGAGGTGGTGGATTGCTGGGTTGCCAGCTCGGAACGGGAAAAGGTGCTGATACGGATGCCGATCGTTGATGAGGCTGCGAACGTTTTGGCGGATCCCTCCGCCTATGCCGACGAGGCGAGGCTGCATGCGGCGTTGACCGCGTTGCGGGCGGATCAGCCGGTGGCGAGGGTGGAGGTGGCCGGGTACAAGCCGTTCTGGGCGATCACCAAGCACGCCGATGTGATGGCGGTGGAGCGGGCGAATCGCCGGTTCACGAACTGGCCGCGTCCGGTGTTGATGACCGCGGAATCCGACGAGATGCAGGCCGCCATCGGGATCCGGACCTTGATCCACATGGACGATCCGCAGCATCGCGTGGTGCGGGCGATCGCGGCGGATTGGTTCGGGCCCAAGGCGATGAAGGCGATGGGCGTTCGGATCGAGGAGCTCGCGAAGCGATATGTCGACCGGATGCGCGACACCGGTGGTGAGTGCGATTTCGTGTCCGAGATCGCGGTGAATTTCCCGCTGTATGTGATCATGTCGCTGCTCGGAGTGCCGGAGTCGGATTTTCCGCTGATGCTGAAGCTGACCCAGGAGTTGATGGGCTCCGATGACGAGGAGCTGAAGCGGTCGACGCCGCCGGATGAAGCGATGAACGCGTTGGTGGAGATGTTCACGTTCTTCCAGTCGCTGACCGAATCGCGGCGGGCGAATCCGACCGATGATCTGGCATCGATGATCGCGAACGCGAAGATCGACGGTGAGCCACTGTCGGATGTGGACATCGTGTCGTATTACGCGATCATCGCGACAGCGGGCCACGATACGACCAGTAGCAGTATCTCGGGCGGTCTGCGGGCGTTGATCGAGCATCCTGATCAGTTGGATCGGTTGCGGCGGAATCCGGAGTTGATGCCCGGCGCGGTCGAAGAGATCATTCGGTGGGTGACGCCGGTGAAGGCGTTCATGCGGACTGCTGCTGAGGATTCGGTGGTGAACGGGGTGTCGATCCCGGCGGGTGATTCGTTGTTGTTGTCGTATGTGTCAGCGAATCGTGACGAGGATGCGTTCGATGATCCGTTCCGCTTCGATATCGAGCGGACGCCGAACAAGCATGTGGCGTTCGGTTACGGCGTGCACTTCTGTCTGGGTGCGGGGTTGGCTCGGATGGAGATCAGCAAGTTCCTGGGGGAGTTGTTGCCGAGGTTGAAATCGATCGAGTTGGCGGGGGAGCCGGAGTTGACGGCGACGACTTTCGTGGGTGGGCTCAAGCATTTGCCGATCCGCTTCACCATCGATTGAGCGAACAGTCCCGCTTTCCCGAGTTTCCGCGCCGTTTCCGGCGTACCCGATCACAGAAGACAGGCCCGACATGACAACTGCCAACACCTGGGACGAGACCCTCGATGATCTCGGCCGTCGCCGCGCGCGCGTGCTGGAGATGGGCGGCCCCGACCGGGTCGCCAAACATCGGGGGAAGGGGAAGCTGGATGCCAGAGCGCGCATCGAACGGCTGCTCGACCCCGGGACGTTCCAGGAGTTCGGCACACTCGTCGGCGGCGACGTGGCCGCCGACGCCATCGTGACCGGTTCCGGCCTGATCAACGGTGTCCCCGTCATGGTCGGCGCCGAGGACTTCACCACATTGGCGGGCTCGATCGCACCCGGCAGCAATTCCAAGCGGTATCGGCTGGCCGAATTGGCGGTGCGCGACAAGGTTCCGCTGGTGATGCTGCTGGAGGGGGCCGGATTCCGGCCGACCGGCGACCACTACGGCCGAACACCCACCGACCTGCTCGCCCAGGCGCAATGCTCGGGCAAGGTGCCGATGGTCACCGGCGTGCTCGGGCCCTCGGCGGGCCACGGCGCACTGGTCGCCCCGGTCGCCGACTTCTCCATCATGAGCAGGCAGGGCTGTATCTTCACCGCGGGACCGCCGGTCGTGAAAGTCTCGACCGGCGAGGACATCTCGAAGGAAGACCTCGGTGGGCCCGACGTCGCGCTGCCCAGCGGTGTGGTCCACAACGTCGCCGAGACCGACGAGGACGTCCTCGACGAAATCCGCCGCTACCTGTCCTATTTCCCGCCGAGCGCGTGGTCCTATCCGCCGGTGTACCTCGCCGACGAGACAACGGGGCCGCGCGCGACACCGGAGTTGCTCGACATCGTCTCCCGGGACAATGTGCAGAGCTACGACATGCGGGCCGTGCTCGATGTCGTGTTCGACGGCACCGATTGGTTCGAGGTGCAGCCCGAACGCGGTACGCCGATCATCTGCGCGCTGGGGCATCTGGGCGGGCACCCGGTCGCGGTGGTGGCCAATCAGCCGCAGGTCCTGGCCGGCTCGATCGACGCCGAGGCCGCGGACAAGGCGGCCCACTTCATCATGGTCGCCGATTCCTTCCACCTGCCGATCATCTTCCTCGCCGACAACCCGGGCATGTTGCCCGGCAGCGAGTCCGAGCGGGAAGGTGTGCTGCGCAGCGGCGCGCGGATGTTCGTGGCACAGACCGCGGCGACGACGCTGAAACTGCATGTGACCCTGCGCAAGGCCTACGGATTCGGCTCGATGGTGATGTCGCTGATCGGATTCGACGGTCAGGCGGGCACGTTCGCCTACCCGGGGGCCACGATGGGCGCCATGGGTGCCGCCGCGTTGAGCAACGCCTCCCATGCCGAAGCCGATCTGGCCGCCGAACTGCGCGACATGGAGCTGAAGGCGTCCTACCATTCCGCCGAGCACATGGGTTTCGACGAACTGATCCGGCCCGAGGAGACACGCAACGTCCTGCTTCGATCGCTGCAGCGGGGCCTCTACGGGCGACAGACCCCCGCGGCGCCGGTGCAGCGCACCGTCATCATTCCCTGAACCAGCCTGAACCGCCGACAGAACGGGGGCCGGACGAATCGTCCGGCCCCCGTTTTCGTGTGGGCTAACGGTCGGCGTCGGTGAAGCGGATGATGCCGCGCAGATCGTGGGTGCGGTGGATCTCCTCGTAGCCCTCGTTGATCTGGTCGAGCCGGTACTCCTTGGTGACCGTGCCGTCCAGGTCGAGGTCGCCGAGTTTGTAGAGGGCAAGCACCTCGAGGATGTCCTCGTGCGGATTCCCGCCGCCGAACAGGCTGCCCTGCAGGTTCTTCTGCAACAGCGTCCGCATCGACAGCTTGAGCGGTACCTCCGCGGCCAGCGTGGTGCCCATGGCGGTGAGTACGCAGGTGCCCGCTCGGGCCGTGAGGTCCATCCACGCTTCGAGGTCGTCACCGTCTCGCCGCCCCATCGAGGCGATCACCTTGTGACACATGCGTCCCGCGGTCGCGGCGGCGATGCCTGCGGTGGCGGTGGCGAGGTCGGGATAGACGTCGGTGGCTCCGAGTTTCTCGGCTTGCTTGCGCTGCCACTCGACCGGATCGACGACGAAGATCCGTGACGCGCCGGAGAGCACCGCGCCCTGGAGCGTGGACGCGCCGACGCCGCCGAGCCCGATGATCGCGACATCCTCGCCCGGCTGGATCCGCGCGGTGTGCACGGCCGAGCCGTAGCCGGTGGTGATGTCGCAGCCGACGAGGCAGGCGATCTCGAACGGGATCGACGGGTCGATCTTCACCACCGACGCTCGATGGACGACGGCGTAGGGCGCGAAGGCGCCGACCAGCGCCATCGGATGCACTCCGCGTCCCCGCGCGGTGACCCGGAAGGTGCCGTCGGCGACAGCCGCGCCGCCGAGCAGGCCCGCACCCAGGTCGCACAGATTGCACAGTCCGGCACGGCACGGCGGACACGTGCCACAGGACGGCACGAACGACATCACCACGTGGTCGCCGACGGCGAGATCGTGCACGCCCGCACCGACTTCGACCACCACCCCCGCGCCCTCGTGGCCCCCGAGGATCGGGAAGCCGGCCATGGCGATATCGCCGGTGACGAGATGGTGGTCGGCATTGCACAGCCCCGCCGTCTCCATCCTGACCTTGACCTCGCCCGTTCGCGGCTCGCCGATCTCGATGTCCTCGATCGACCACGGCTGATTGCGGTCCCAGATCAACGCGCCTCTGGTCTTCATCGGTTACCTCTTCATAGTCTCTGGCAGTGATGTCGGCCGGCCCGGTGGTGTCACCGGCCGTGGAACTCGGGAGCACGGCGTTGTCGGAACGCGGCCAGCCCCTCCTTGAAATCAGTGGTACGGCAGGCGAGTTCGAGTGCGTAGAGCTCGTTGTCCATCGCCTCGGTGAGCCCCGTGACGAGATTGCGGTGGATGGCCTGTTTGGCCAGGCCGAAGGCGACGGTCGGCGCGGTGGCCAAGCGGGCGAGCAGTTCCTCGGTGGCCCGGTCGAGATCGGTGGGTGCGGTGGTTTCGTGGATCAGCCCCCAGTCGGCGGCGTCGGTCGCCCCGACCTTCTCGCCGAGCAGCAGCATCCGCTTGGCCCTTGCCGACCCGATCAAGCGGGGGAGCAGCCAGGTGGAGCCGGAGTCGGGACTGAATCCGCGCGGCAGGAACGGCTCCCAGAACACCGCGTCGGTGTCGGCGAGGGTGAAATCGGCGGCGATCGCGAGATTGCACCCGAGCCCGGCGGCCCAGCCTCGGACGGTGCACACCACCGGCAGATGCAGGGTGTGCACCAGTTCGATGACGCGGTGGGCCGTGTGCGGGATGCGCCGGACCAGATCGCCGGTCGGTGGGCGCTCGCCCGCACTGTTGGTCGCGACCCAGTCGACACCGGAGCAGAAATCCGCGCCGGCGCCGGTGATGTGCACGACGCGCAGCTCGGCGTCGGTCGCGGCGGCGGTGAGCGTGGCGACGAGGGTGTCGATCATGCTGGGGGACAGTGCGTTGCGTCGGCTCGCACGGTCGATGGTGAGACGCAGAATCGGTCCGTCGTGTTCGACGCCCACGGTCCCGGCGCTGTCGACGGACGTGTTCTCGGTGGTCACTGTCGTCCCCGATTCTTCCAGGTCGATCGGTATCGGTGATTCATACCGTTAGATATACAGTAAAGAGTACAGTCAAGGTTCGAAGTCGACGGCCGATTCGGTGGGTCGGCGCCCGCGTTCCGCATCCGGCGGTGCGGGGAAATCCTGGCCCAATGCCTTGCGCAGGTCGCTACTGTTACGTATACAGTAGTCATATCTATTCGGTTTGCGGCAAGCTTTCCCGCCACCTCCCGTTAGGACATCGAGGACCGAACCATGCAGACAGAACAATCGAATCCCCGCGCTGACATCGGAGCGCTCTGTTGACCGAATGGACGATCAGTGCCGTGTTCGACGAGGTCGCGGCGGCGGTGCCGGATCGGACCGTGACGGTGTGTGGCGAACGCCGCCGTACCTTCGGTGAGACGGCGCTGCGGACGCGGAAGTTCGCGAACTTCCTCGCCGAGCGCGGATTCGGTGCGCACACCCCGCGCGCGGAACTCGACCGCTGGGAATGCGGTCAGGACCGGATCGCGCTGGTGATGCGCAACGACCAGTACCTCGATGTGATGCTCGCCGGGATGAAGGCGCGCGTCGTGCCGGTCAATATC
The DNA here is from genome assembly GCF_042719755.1 of Nocardia sp. NPDC058519. Classification (NCBI taxonomy): domain Bacteria; kingdom Bacillati; phylum Actinomycetota; class Actinomycetes; order Mycobacteriales; family Nocardiaceae; genus Nocardia; species Nocardia sp. NPDC058519. The sequence continues at coordinate 109,037 of NZ_JBHXNK010000017.1, forward strand.
AACCACCACTACACCGCGCACGAGATCCGGGACCTGCTGGCCTACATCAAGCCACGTGGCATCGTCTATCACCGGTCCTTCGGCTCAGTGGTCGAGCAAGCCGCGCCCGCGGGAGTCGAACTGCTGGTGTCGGTCGACGACGGCAGCGACGTCGCCGAGCTGGCGGGGGCGATCGGGTACGAGGACGCGGTGGCGCTCGGCGCCGACGAACCGGTCATCGAGACCTCGCCCGACGATCTGGTCATGCTGTGCACCGGCGGCACCACGGGCAGGCCCAAGGGTGTGCTCTGGCGCCAGAGCGACATGTACGTCTCGTCGATGAACGGTGCCGACCACGAGTCGGGCGAAGGTCTGCGCCAGCTGGCCCTGATGACCGGTCACGTCTGGTTCGCGGTGTCGCCGCTGTCGCACGCGGCCGGGATCTGGACCTCGTTCTCCGGACTGCTCGCCGGGCAGACGGTCGTGCTCTACGACGACCAGCGCAAGTTCGACGCGCACAGCGCACTCCGAGTGGCCGAACAGGAACGGGCCGCGCTCATGACGATCGTCGGCGACGCCTACGCCGGACCACTGGTGCGCGCGCTGCGCGAAGGGAACTACGACCTGTCCGCGCTGATGGCGATCGGCACCGGCGGCGCGGCGACCAACCCCGTGCACCGACGTGACCTGCTCGACCTGCTTCCGCACGCGTTCGTCGTGGAGGGCTACGGGTCATCCGAAACCGGCGGCATGGGATTCGGTCGCAGTACCAAGGGAAACGAAGTCGACAGCTTCGCCCCGATGCCGGGCGGGACAGCCGTTTCCGACGACCGCACCCGATTCCTGACACCGGGCGAGGCCGAGGTCGGCTGGGCGGCCCGTACCGGGCGCGTCCCCCTGGGCTACCTCGACGACCGCGAGGCCACCGAGCGCACCTTCCCCATCATCGACGACGTACGGATGGCGATCCCCGGTGACCGGGCGACCGTCGACGCCGACGGATCGTTGCGACTGCTCGGGCGCGACGCCCTTGTGGTGAACACGGGCGGCGAGAAGGTGTTCGTCGAAGAGGTCGAGGAGGTGCTGCGTTCGGATCCCCTTGTCGGTGACGCGCTCGTGGTCGGCAGACCGAGTGCGAAATGGGGCAACGAGGTGGTCGCGCTGGTCTGCGTCGACTCCGGCGACCTCATCGACGCGGCGGACCGGGTGGGCCCGACGGCGTTGCGGCAGTTGTGCAGATCTCGGTTGGCCGGCTTCAAGGTGCCAAAGGCCGTGATCTATGTCGAGGAGATCCGTCGGCTCGGCAACGGCAAGCCGGACTACCGCTGGGCGATGCGGCGGGCCGTCGAAGAAGCCGGCGAGGCCGCCGCCGAAGGAATCGGAGCATGACGATGCGCAAGGTCAACGACTGCCTGGTCAATGTTCACTTCGGTGAGCTCGAGCAACCCACCTGGATGCTCAAAGTCCGTGACGACTATTTCAAGGGCGCCGATTCGATGTACGCCCAGGTCGAACTCACTGCCTTGCTCGACGAGATGGACGCACAGGGCGTGGAGAAGGCCGTCCTGATGTATTCGATGGTGAAACCGTCCAAGACCGCGCTCGCGTTCGTCGAGGCACGACCGGATCGGTTCTCGCTGGCGGTCAACGGCGTCGATCTCCTGCGCCCGGTCGCCTCGCTGCGCGAACTCACCTCGCTGGTGCGCGATCTCCCCGTCACCTACACCACGACCGGCCCGAGCTTCTGGGGCGACGGGCGCTATCCGCCGACCGACGCGGTCTACTACCCGCTCTATTACAAGTGCGCCGAAATCGGCTTGCCGCTGTGCATGAACACCGGAATCCCGGGCCCGCCCATTCCCGGTGAGGTGCAGAATCCGATCTATCTGGACCGGGTGTGCTACCAGTTTCCCGAACTGCGGCTGTGCATGATCCACGGCGCCGATCCATGGTGGGACACCGCGATCAGGCTGCTCATCAAATACGAGAATCTGCGCCTGATGACCTCGGCGTGGTCGCCTAAACGGCTGCCGGACAGTCTCGTTCACTTCATGCGCACGCGGGGCAAGAACAAGGTGATCTTCGGTTCGGACTGGCCGGTGCTGGCCATGCGCAGGGTCGTGCCCGAAGCCGAAGCCCTGGATCTGCCCTCCGATGTGCTGGACAACTACCTCTACAACAACGCGCAGGAGTTCTTCTTCGGCGACCGATCCGTCGGCGACTGACGCGCCGGAATCAGGAGAAATACGATGATGGACCGTTTTGAATTGCGCCGGCAGGACTACAGCCTGTCGGCGGACCAAACCGAACTCCAAGCCGTCTACGCGAAGTTCTTCCGCTCGCGGTGTTCACTCGACACCGTCCGCGCGGCCGAGGAGACCGGATTCGACAAGGATCTGTGGGAGCAGTTGTGCGCGACCGGCGCGACCTCGATGGCGCTGCCGGAATCGGTCGGCGGCGACGGTGCCACGCTGGTCGAATTGTCGCTGGTCGCCGAGGAACTCGGACGGGTGATCGCGCCGCTGCCGTGGATCGATCATCTGTGCGCGGCGCGGCTGCTGGCTCGCCTCGGTGCGTTGAGCGTGGGTGATCGCGACAGTGCCGACGTGGTCGAGGGCAAGCGCCTGATCGCGCTTGACACCCGCGTCGACTCCGCGACCGGCATTCGGCTCATCCCCGCGGGCTCGGTCGCCGACGACATCGTCGTGCGGGACGGCGATGACATCGTGCGGTTGGGATTCGACACCCGGCCCACCAAGGTCGACAACATCGGTCGTCTGCCGATGGCCTGGGTCGACCCGGCCGCCGCCGACCGCCGGACCGTGCTGGCCAGTGGTGCCGAGGCGCTCGCCGAATACGACCGGGCGCTCGACGAATGGCGCGTGCTGACTGCCGCGGCACTGGTCGGGCTGATCGACGAGACCCTCCGGATAGCAGCGGAATTCGCCACCACCCGCTACACGATGGGTGTCCCGATCTCGACCCTGCAGGGCATTTCCCATCCACTGGCCAATATCGCGATCACGGTCAACGCCGCCCGCAATCTGACCCGCCGCGCCGCGTGGTTCCTCGAACACGAGCCCGACGTGCAGCCCGGTCTGTCGGCTGCGGCGTTCGTCTTCATCGCCGAGGAGGCGCCACGCGCGGCGACCACCGCGGTGCAGGTGCAGGGCGGACTCGGTGTCGCGACGGAAGCGGCCGCGTCCGCGTATCTGGTGCGCGCCAGGGGCTGGCCGCTGGCCGCGGGCGATCTGGGCGCCAGCGCAGTGCAGGTCGCTGAACTCTTCGCCGCAGCGTCGGCCTAGGACGGAGTAGAACATGGATTTCTCACGAGTCGAACTCTCTGCCGATGACCAGGAATTCCTGGACGGGGCACGGGCTTTCCTCGCCACCCACGTCACCGACGAGGTCCGTCGTCGCGACCGCGAGACCGGCGACAACTTCGACGAGGGAGTGCACCTGGCTCTCGGCGAGGCCGGCTGGCTGAGCGCGGAACTGAACCCCGAGGAGGAAGGCGGGCTCAATCGCCTGCGGCGCCGGTTGTGGGACCTCGAGCGGCGCCGGGTCCACACTCCCTGGGTCACCTGGGGAACGACGGCGATCGTCTCCAAGTCCGTCCGCAAACACGGGTCCGCCGAACTCCAGAAGGAGGTCCTGCCCGCACTGGAGCGCGGTGAGGTCCGGTTGTGCCTGGGATACACCGAACCCGACGGCGGGTCCGATGTCGCGATGTGCAAGACGCGCGCGGTGCGCGACGGCGACCAATGGGTGATCAACGGCTCGAAGATGTTCACCACCGGCGCGCACAACTGCCAGTACGTCTTCCTGATCACCAACACCGACCCCGAAGGGTCGAAACACAAGAGCCTCACCATGTTCCTGGTTCCGCTGGACAGCCCCGGCATCGAGATCCAGGGCATCCGCACCGTGGACGGCGACCGCACCAACATCGTCTACTACAGCGATGTCCGCGTGGACGACAAGTACCGCCTCGGCGAGGTGAACGGCGGCTGGGCGGTGCTGATGGGCCCGCTCAACGAGGAACACGGTGTGGTCGGTGCCGACGACGACGGCCTGCAGGATGTCTCGATCCTCGTCCATCAGGGCACCATGATGGCGACCTCGGTCGACGAGGTGGTCTCGATCGCGGCGCGCACCGGACCCGACGGTCGCCGTCTGCTCGACGACCGCGCGGTCGCCCATCGCCTCGGCCGCAGCATCGCGCGGATGGAGGCAGCGCTGTCGGCTCCGCACATGTTCGGCCGCGTCGCCATCGCCCAGACCATGCGCGACATCTCGCCGGACCTGATGGACATCCTCGGCCCCGCCGCCGCGCTGCCGGTGGACACCGAAGGCGCCGTGGACAACGGCGCCATGGAATACATCTACCGCTGGGCCCCGCTGTGCGGCATCTACGGCGGCACGCTCGAGGTGTTCCGCAACATGATCGCCCAGCACATCCTCGGGCTCGGGCGGCCCAACTACTCGCTGCCTGCCAAGCCGAAGGCAACGGCGAGCTGACTCAGCTCGGAAGGAGCACCGTGGCCGAGTCCACTCGACGGCCGCCGCCGACGATCACGCCGGAGACCCAGTTCTACTGGGCCTCCGGCGCCGACGGTCGCCTGCGGATCACGCAGTGCCGGTCCTGTGCGGCGCTGATCCACCCGCCGCAACCCGTATGCCGATACTGCCGTAGCGAGGACCTCGAGGTCGGCGCGGTCTCCGGATTCGCCACACTGATCGGCTTCACCGTCAACCACCGATTAGCCGTTCCGGGGCTGCCCGCGCCCTACGTCGTGGCGCAGGTCGCGCTCGAGGAGGACTCGCGGGTCCGGTTGACCACCAATGTGATCGGCTGCGACCCCGCCGATCTCGTACTCGGGCAGCGGATGGAGGTGGTGTTCGAGCAGACGGGCACCGCCTGGCTACCGCTGTTCCGGCCCACGGACCCGCAGTCGCCGCCGGTCCCGCTGCCGGTGGATCCGATCGAACCAGCGGCCGTTCGCGAGCACGTCCGGCCGATGGCGTCGCGGGAGAAGTTCGAGGACAAGGTCGCGCTCACCGGTATCGGCAGGTCACGGATCGGGCGACGGCTCATGACCGACCCACTGACCTTGACCCTGACGGCCTGCCGCAACGCGGTCGCCGACGCCGGACTCGGCCTCGACGACATCGACGGCCTGTCCACCTATCCGGGCTCGGGAGATTTCGGGCCCTTCTCCGAAGGAGGGGTCACGGCGGTGGAATCGGCACTGGGAATCCGCCCGACCTGGTACAACGGCGGCGCGGAGACCTTCGGGCCCGGTGGCTCGGTGATCGCGGCGATGCTGGCGGTGGCGAGCGGGCTGGCTCGCCACGTGCTGTGCTTCCGCACGGTGTGGGAGTCGAGCTACGCCGAACACGTTCGCGCCGGGACGATTTCGCCGTCCGGCGGCATCACCGACCCGTGGCTCGCCCCGTTCGGCGCCATCTCGGCAGCACACCTGCTCGCGCAGACCGCGCAACGCCATTTCCGTCGCTACGGCACCGATCGGGAAACGCTGGGCTGGATCGCGCTGAATCAGCGCGCCAACGCGGCGCTCGATCCGTCCGCGATCTACCGGGAGCCACTGACCATGGACGACTATCTGTCCGCCCGACCGGTCACTACGCCCTTCGGTCTCTACGACTGTGATGTGCCGTGCGACGGTGCGGTCGCCGTGATCGTCTCGGCGCGCGAGACCGCGGCCGACCTGGCCCAACCGCCGGTGTTCGTGGAGGCGGTCGGCACCCAGATCATCGAACGGCTCGAATGGGATCAGAGCACACTCACCCACGAACCACAGGTCCTCGGTCAGGCGGCGCACCTGTGGTCTCGCACCACACTGCGCCCCGATGACGTCGATGTCGCCGAGCTCTACGACGGCTTCACCTTCAACTGCCTGTCCTGGATCGAGGCGTTGGGCTTCTGCGGAATCGGCGAGGCCAAGGACTTCCTCCAGGGCGGCAAGAACATCGCCCGCGACGGATCGCTACCGCTGAACACCCATGGCGGGCAACTCTCCCACGGGCGCACCCACGGCATGGGGCTGATCCACGAGGCGATCACACAATTGCGTGGTCGAGCCGAGCAGCGCCAGATTCCGGATGCGCGGGTCGCCGTCGTCAGCAGTGGGGGACTCACCCCCAGCGGTGTCATGCTCCTGCGGGCGGACGCATGAGCGCCGAGGGCACCGGTCTGCTGCGCGAGCCGACGGCTGTGGATGCCGTTGTGGCCAGGGAAGTCCACGTGGCGGGGATCCGGATGTCGGCCCTGTGCGCCGAGGTCGCCGATCCGCGCGCGGTGCTCGTCGCGGTACACGGTGGCGCGACCTCGGCGCGCTCCTTCGATGTTCCTGGCCGACCGTGGCTGTCGCTGCTGCGGCTCGGCGCACGACTCGGCTTCACCGTGCTCGCCCTCGACCGGCCGGGATACGGCGCTTCCGAGCCATGGGACGCGACCTTCGACGTGCCGCAGCGCCGCGTCGACGCGAGCTACGCCGCGATCGACGCGCTCCTCGGCTCGAGCGGGCGCGGCGCGGGGGTGTTCCTCGCGGGACATTCGGCCGGCTGCGATCTGGCCGCACGGATGGCCGCCGACGATCGTGGCGACGAACTGCTCGGCCTGGAACTGGCGGGCACCGGCGTCCACAAACGCCCCGAGGCGATCCGGGTCATCGAACAGATCCGCAAAACCCGCAAAGCGGGCGGGATTCGGGAACTGCTGTGGAGTCCGGCGGAAAGCTATCCGCCCGAGGTGGTGGGCGGGCGTTCGCTCACCGTGGGGACACCGGGCTACGAAGTAGCCGTCGTGCACGACTGGCCGACCGACTTCCCGGTGCTCGCCGCGCAGGTGCGGGTGCCGGTACGGCTGACCGACGCCGAACACGAGCAGGTGTGGCGGACCGACCCCGCGGCACGCGCCGAGATCGAAGGATTCTTCACCGCGACAACACATTTCGCGCACAACCAGCAGGCCGGATCCGGGCACAACGTGAGCGTCGGCTTCGGCGCCGCGGCGTATCACCTCGGCCTGCTGTCGTTCGTGGAGGAATGCGGCCTGCGGTCTGCCCCCTCTCGCAACCAATTCGACGTTTAGGAACCACAGATGCAACGAATGATCGCCCCGGAGATTTCCAACTGGCCGGCCGAGGACTTCCGGCTCGTCGGTGGCTCGTGCGCCGACTGCGGCGCCTCGGTGTTCCCGATCCAGGACCTGTGCCCGCGGTGCAGCCTGCCATCGATCGAGCAGATCACGCTGCCGCGCACCGGAACGCTGGTGGCTTGGACGACGCAGGGATTCCTGCCGGGCGCTCCCTATCTCGGAGACGAGACACCGAAGACCTTCGTTCCGTTCGGAGTCGGACTCGTGCAGCTCGGTGACGTGATCCGGGTCGAAGCCAGGCTCACCGAGAACGACCCGGCCAAGCTCGAGTTCGGCATGGACGTCGAGCTCACGACCGTGTCGCTCGGCACCGACCCCGAAGGCGCCGAGGTCATCACCTTCGCCTTCCAACCCGTCTGAGGGACAGGAGTTCTGACATGACCAACGAGGTAGCGATCATCGGCGTGGGAATGCACCCCTTCGGCCGATTCGACGGCAAGACCGCCATGCAGATGGGTACCGACGCGATTCGGGCCGCGCTCGCCGACGCCGGGTTGCAATGGCGAGATGTCCAGTTCGCCGTCGGCGGCAGCTGGGAGGTCGCCAATCCCGACGCGATCGTGGGGATGATGGGACTGACCGGTATTCCGTTCACGAATGTCTTCAACGCGTGCGCGACCTCCGCCAGCGCAACCGAGGCGTGTGCCGACGCGATCCGGCTCGGCAAGTATGACATCGGCATTGCGATCGGCATGGACAAGCATCCGCGCGGGGCATTCACTGTAGACCCCACGCTCGTCGGGATGCCCAAGTGGTACGGCGAGAACGGCCAGTACCTGACCACGAAGTTCTTCGGAATGAAGGCCAATCGCTATCTCCACGATCACGGGATCTCCCAGGAGACGCTGGCCAAGGTGGCGGCCAAGAACTACCGCAACGGCGGGTTGAATCCGAATGCGTTCCGGCGCAAGCCGATCGCCGAGCAGGACATCCTCGATTCGCCGATGTTCAACTACCCCCTGACCCACTACATGTTCTGCGCGCCGGACGAAGGTGCCGCCGCGGTGATCATGTGCCGTGCCGATATCGCGCACCGGTACACGAGCAAGCCCGTCTATGTGCGAGCCGTCGAGGTGCGGACCCGCTCCTACGGTGCCTACGAGGTCAATACGACCTACGCGCCGGTGCAGGAGGATGTGTCGCCCTCGGTCTACGCGTCCCGCAGCGCCTTCGAGTCCGCGGGCATCGCGCCCGAGGACATCGACGTGGTCCAGTTGCAGGACACCGATGCCGGCGCGGAGATCATCCATATGGCCGAAGCCGGATTCTGCGCCGACGGCGACCAGGAGCGGCTGATCGCCGAGGGCGCGACCGAGATCTCCGGTTCCCTGCCGGTGAACACCGACGGCGGTCTCATCGCGAACGGTGAACCGATCGGCGCCTCGGGCATGCGTCAACTCCACGAGCTGGTCCTGCAACTGCGCGGGACCGCCGGTGAGCGTCAAGTCGCCGGTGCCCCCAAGGCGGGGTTCGCCTTGCTCTACGGCGCCCCCGGGACCGCGGGCGCGACGATCGTCACCACATGAACCGGTCGGGTCCGCTACCCGGTGCCGAAGCCTCGAAGAAACGTCCCGCACTGGAGGTGCGTTGTGAAAGTTCCGTTCACCTGGAAGGTCACCGGCTGGTTCATGGTCGGCTGGTCGGCCGAGTTCCCGCTCGGCGAGGCCCGGCCACTGCGCTACTTCGGCGAGGACCTGGTCGCCTATCGTGACGAGGCGGGCGAGGTACACATTCTCACCGGGCATTGCCGGCATCTCGGCGCCCATATCGGCCACGGCGGCAAGGTCGTCGGCGACTGTGTGGAATGCCCGTTCCACGGCTGGCGGTGGGGACCAGACGGCACCAATCGCAACATCCCCGGCGAGAACCGGGTCAACCGTGGCCTGAAACTGCAGGTATATCCCGTCAACGAGCAGAACGGGTGTGTGTTCATGTGGCATCACCCGGAGGGGAAAGCGCCGCAGTGGGAGATGCCCGACATCCTCACGATGTTTCCCGAGCTGGGTTCCGATCCCACGCAGTACTACCGGCCCTATCCCGAGTTCTCGAGCAAGACCGAACGCGAGCCGGTGCACCCGCAGGTCGTGCTCGAGAACGGCCCAGACAGCCTGCACTTCGAATACGTTCACGGCGCGACGGTCACCCCGCGGATGCTGGACTACAGCGCGGTCGATCACACCTGGAACTTCCTGACCGGGTGGCCCGACGCGCGCAGCGATGATCCGGACAAGATGGCGTTGAAGATCCACGCGCAGATGTTCGGGCTCGGCGGTTCGATCAGCGCGTTCGATGGATCGTCGAAACATCGACTGATCTTCGCCACCACACCGGTCGACGACGAGTGCTCGGACCTGTTCTACTCGATCTGGTGGCCGAAGAATCCGGGCGACGATTCCGACGTACCGCCGCCGGAAGTTCGTGCGCGGGTGGAGAAACAGTTCCTGGTGACGGTCTGGGAGGATCTGAGCATCTGGCGCTATCAGAAGTACGTCGAGCGGCCACCGCTCTCGCCGAAGGATGCCAAACCCTATCTGTCACTGCGTAAGTGGGCCACCCAGTTCTACGATGTTCCGCCGGTGGACGCCGCCACGGTGTCGTCGTGAAGCGCGCCGTAGACGGCGCGGCCCACGCGGTGCCCGGGTGAGTGCCCGGCCGCTGGCCGAGCTCGTGGCCCCCGCGCACACTGCCGTGATCACCCAGGAATGCCAGGGTGCGGTGGTCGGTGCCGCCGCCGGACTGCCCGCGCTCGCCCAGGAGGCAGGCCGCACGGCGCTGCCCAACATCGGAGCACTGCTCCCGGCGGCCCGTACTGCCGGGGTACAGGTCGTGCACTGTCTGGTGTGGCGACGCGCCGACGGCCTCGGCTCCAATCACAATGCGAAACTGTTCGCCCTCGGCCGCCGCGGCGTCGCGGTGACCCCGGGCAGCGAGGGCGCGAGGCTGCTGCCCGAATTCGGGCCGGAGCCTGCCGATCTGGTGCTCGGCCGCCAGCACGGGCTCGGGCCGATGGGCGGCACCGACCTCGATGCGGTGCTGCGCAATCTCGGCATCAAGACCATTGTGGCGGTCGGGGTTTCGCTGAACGTCGCGATACCGAACCTGGTGATGGACGCTGTCAACGCCGCCTACGACGTGGTGCTGCCACGCGATGCGGTGGCGGGCATTCCGCGCGAATACGGCGAGGCGATCATCGACAACACGTTGTCGTTGATCGCCACCGTCACCACCACCGAGGAGTTGCTGGCCGCCTGGCGCTGAATACCAGCCGGCCACCGTACTTCCCGACGACAAAGGGCGCTCCGGCCTCATCGAGGCGGGAGCGCCCTTTGCGCACGTCGAGATCAGTCACTGGACGGAAGTTGTTTGGCCTCCTTGAGATCGAGCGGCACCGCGTCCACGTCGAGGGTGCCGCTGCCTGCCTGCGTGACGAGGATTTCGGCGCCCGTTTCGTGGACATAGCGCTTACCGACCGCGGTACCGCCTGCAAACGCGGGATCGAGAACCGCGCCGGTGTCGGACACCGCGCCGAGCGGCACCATCGCGACGCCGCCGCAGCGCAGGCCGTCGATGGCCTCGGTGGATTTGATGACGATGACCTGTGTCTGACAGACCTGGCTCGCCAGCCGGGTGCCGCTCTTGATCACGATGCCTCCTTGGCGGTAGATGCGACGGCCGAGAATTCCTGAACGAGAGTGCGCCGCAGGATCTTTCCGGTCGGCGTGGTGGGCAGCTGGTCGCGGAAGACGACACGGTCCGGTGTACGCGAGCCGCGCAGATTCTCGCGCACATACGCGCGCAGCCGTTCCGGGTCCGGCGTGGTGCCGGGAGAGGGCACGACGACAGCGACGATGATCTGTCCCCACTGCTCGTCGGGTACACCGATCACGGCGACCTCGCGCACCTGCGGATGTTCGACGAGAACGTCTTCGAGTTCGGCGGGCGCGATGTTCTCGCCACCGCGAATGATGGTGTCGTCGGAACGTCCACCGATGAACAGGAAGCCGTTGGTGTCGAGTTCGGCGAGATCCTTGGTGGGGAACCAGCCGTCGGGATCGAGGACCGAACCGATCTCGGCGTACACGCCCGACACCTGCGGTCCCCGGACGAACAGTTCGCCGACTTCGCCCGGCCCGAGGACGGTGCCGATCGCGTCGCGGATCTGCAACTCGACACCGGGCACGGCTCGGCCGACCGAGCCGAGCCGCCTGGCGACGACGGGATCGCCGGAGCCGTGGGCGATCCGGTGATCCTCGGGAGTCGACACGGCGATGGTCGAGCTGGTCTCGGTGAGACCGTAGGCGTTGACCAGGCCGACTTCGGGCAGCAGCTCGATGGCCGCGCGGACCAGCGGCAGCGGTGCCTTGGATCCGCCGTAGGCGAGGGTGCGCAGCGTCGGCAGTTCGATGCCGGGCCGCGCGCGGAGCACGGTGACGATGCGGTCGAGCATGGTGGGCACGACCGTAGCGTTGGTGATCCCTTCCTCGCGGACGAGGTCGATCCAGCGGGCGGGGTCGAACTGCCGCAGGTACACCGTCCGTCGGCCGGCGTACAGATTCGACAGCGCCGCGCCGACCCCGGCGACGTGATAAGGCGGCACGCACACCAGCGCCGCGTCGTCGGGTTCGGCGGAGGCGAACTCGACGGTCCCCATCACATAGCCGGTGAGGTTGGCATGCGTGAGTTCGACGGCCTTGGGCCGCGAAGTCGTGCCGGAGGTGAACAACAGCACGGCAACGTCATCGGGCGAGGCGTCCTGGACTTCGTGGTCCCCGCTCGCGGTCCGGAGAGCGGCGAAGAACAACGCGGAGTCGATGACCTGTTTGCCGCAACCCGCCACCATGTCGAGGTATTCGGCGTCGACAACGATCAGCGGTGTGGGCAGCCGGTCGATCAGTTCGCGTAGCGCCGCCGCGCTGAGGCGGTAGTTGAGCGGCGTGAACGCCACCGCGGCGCGCGCGGATCCGAACAGCAACAGCGGCAGCATGATGCCGCCCGTTCCCACATACGCGACATGCTCGGCGCCGGAGGAGCCGATCAGCCCGGCCGCCCGGTCGGCCAGCTCGCTCAATTCCGCCGCGTTCGTTCGCGTGCCGTCGGAGACGACCGCGACCCGCTCCGGTTCACTGGCCGCGACCATCTCGAGCATCACCGAAATGCTCAATACATCACCTCATCGGTTTCGGAGAAGGAGGCGGCCACCCCTGGCGTGGATGCCGAGGGTGGCCGCGTCGTCGTGCGGTCAGCCCGCGTTCTGGGCGGTCGCCGCTTTGATCTGGGCCTGGAACGCCTGGAGCTTGTCCTCGGAGCTGGAGTTCTTGTGCTTGCGGGCCTGGATGCTCACGTCGTGGTCGGCCGCGGCCGCCCGCAGCGCACCGACGGTGGCCTGCTCGCGCGGAATGTGCTGGAACGGGTCGAAGGAGTACCAGCGCATCGCGTTGAGATGGGTCATCTTGTCGATCTCGTCGTCGGGCACCTGCTCGCGCCCGAGCACCTGCTCGAGCACCTCGGGCGCGTCGGGCCACATGGAATCGCTGTGCGGGTAGTCCATTTCCCACATGATGTTGTCGATGCCGATCTCGTGGCGCAGCCGCACCCCGATCGGATCGCTGATGAAGCAGGTCATGAAGTGGTCGCGGAACACCTCCGAGGGCACCTTTCCACCGAAGTCCTGCATCGTCCAGGTGGAGTGCATCTCGAAGGTGCGATCCACGCGCTCGAGGAAATACGGAATCCAGCCGGTGCCACCCTCGGACAACGCGATCTTGAGATCCGGGTAGTCCTTGACCGGGCGCGACCAGAGCAGGTCCGCCGCGGCCTGCACGATGTTCATCGGCTGCAAGGTGATCATCACATCCGGCGGCGAGTCGACCGCGGGGATCGACAGCCGTCCCGAGGAGCCGATGTGGACGTTGAGGACGGTGTCGGTGTCGACGAGGGCTTTCCACAGCGGATTCCAGAACGGATCGTGGAAGCTCGGGTATCCCAGTGCGGCGGGATTCTCGCTGAAGGTCAGCGAGTGCACGCCCTTGTCCGCGACCCGGCGGACCTCGGCGGCGCACAACTCGGCGTCCCAGATCACCGGCAGCGCCATCGGGATGAACCGGCCGGGGTAGGCGCCGCACCATTCATCGATGTGCCAGTCGTTGTAGGCCTGCACCAGGGCGAGGGAGAAGTTCGAGTCCTCGGTCGCGAACAGCCGTCCCGCGAAACCGGGGAACGACGGGAAGTTCATCGACGCCAGCACCCCGCCCGCGTTCATGTCCTTGATGCGCTCGTGGACGTCGAAACACCCGGGGCGGATCTCGTCGAGGCCGTCGGGCTCGAGCCCGTACTCCTCCTTCGGACGCCCCGCCACGGCATTGAGCGCCACATTGGGGATGACGGTGTCGCGAAACTTCCAGACGTCGGCGCCGTTGTCGGTACGCACCAATTGCGGCGCCTCGGCGGCGTACTTCGCGGGCAGGTGGTTCTTGAACATGTCCGGCGGCTCGATGATGTGGTCATCGACGCTGATCAGGATCATGTCGTTCTTATCCACGATCACACTCCTTATATGATTACAGTAAGGCTTACAATATAGCTCATGGTCGCCTCAGTAGGCCATGAACAGGATTTGCTCGCGGCTGTATTCGTGGTCAGGGTGCTGTTCGGCGAGATGTCGTCGAGCCACAGCGACCAGATCGTCTTCGTCGGCGCCGCTCAGGAATTCACCGCACGGGCAGCTCAGGTAGCGCTTCATCGCTCGGCCCGGCCCATGGCGGCGATCACAGGATCGCCCCGCTCTCCTTGGCGGCGATGATGTCGTCCCATTCCAGGCCGAGCTCGAGCAGGATCGTCTCGGTGTGCTCGCCGTACTCGGGGGCCCGGCTCGCCGGTGCGGGCAGTTCGTCGAATTGCACCGGGGCGGCGACGGTTCGGTAGTCGTTGCCCGCGCTGTCGGTCACCGTCATGAGATAGCCGTTGGCCACGACCTGCGGATCGTCGAGGACCTCGCGCGGGCTCGCGATCGCCGCCCACACACCCGGCTCGTCGGCGAGGGCCTTCTGCCAGTCGGCGAGATCGCGCTCGGCGAAGGTCTTGCTCAGTTCGGCTGTCGCGGCCTCCTGGTTGACGACCAGGTTCGCCAGCGGCACGAATCGCTCATCGACACCGAGATCCGGTCTGCCGATGCGCTCGCAGAATCCACGCCAGTAGCGGTCGGCTTGGAGCAGGACGAGCTGGACCCAGCGATTGTCCCTGGTTCGGTACCGGTTCACCGCGGGGTTCGGGGCGGTGCCTGCCACGCCGATCGGAATGCGGTCGATGTCGTAGTAGTCCGCGGCCGCGATATCCGGTGCGACAGCCCACATTCCCTGCGCCAGCAGCGAACTGTCGACCAGCGGAGCGTGTCCGGTGCGTTCGCGATGGAACAGCGCCGCGGTGACGCCGCCGGCCAGGGTGATGCCGCCCTGGAGATCGCCGAAGGCAGGCCCCTGGATCATCGGGAATTCGGCGTTCGCCGGCGTCAGTGCGTAGGCGACGCCGCCGCGCGCCAGATAGCTCGCGGCGTCGAACCCGCCGCGGTTCTTCTCCGGACCCCGGCTGCCGGCGCCGCTGCCCCTGGCGATGATCACGTTCGGGTTGAACTCGCGGATCTGCTCGACGGTCAATCCGGCTCGCTCGAGCGGGCCGGGCAGCCAATTGGTCAGGAACACATCGGCATCGGCGATCAACCGGCCGAGGATCTGCCTGCCCTGTTCGGACTTGATATCGACGCCGATGCTGCGTTTGCCGTGATTGCCGAGCTCCATCATGAAGTTGGCGCGCACCGCGGTGCCGGTTCCGTCGAGACCGCCGATGGTCAGGTTGCGGCACGGATCGCCGCCGCTGGTGTCCTCGATCTTGATCACATTCGCGCCCCAGTCGGCCAGTGCGGCTCCCGCACTCGGCACGTAGGTCCACGATGCCAATTCGATCACTGTGACGCCATTGAGCAAACCGGACATCGGCGCTCCTCTCCCGCGATTGATACGTGTCGTGAAGTACTATACGGTAATCATTACAGTTACTCATCCAGGATGGCCATCGGGAGGCAATGTGAGCGACGTCGTCGAAGAGCGGACAGCCCTGAGCCCGGAGTGGGGTCACCGGGCAGCTGCCGGGGCCGAGTTCCGCATGCTCATCGATGGTGAGTTGACGGCAGCGGCGTCGGGTGGCTCGTTCGACAACCGCAGTCCGGCCACCGGGCTGCTGCTCGGCACCACCGCGGCGGCCGAGGAGCAGGACATGCTGCGCGCGATCGCCGCCGCTCGGCGTGCTTTCGACGAGACCACGTGGTCGACCGACGGCGACCTGCGTCGCCGGTGTCTCGAACAACTCCAGCGCGCGCTGGAATCGGAGATCGAGCTGTTACGCACCGAACTCGTCGCCGAGGTCGGCTGCCCGGTGATGACCACGCAGAACGCGCAACTGGAATGGCCGCTGGCCGAGGCGTTGCGGTACCCGGCGGGTCTGATCGATGACTTCGAGTGGGAGCGCGTGCTCGAAGGCGGTGGGCTGTTCGGTGATCGCAACAGGCGCACCGTGGTTCAGGAACCGGTGGGCGTGGTCGCCGCGATCTGCCCGTCGAACTTTCCGATCGAGGTCATCCTCAACAAGCTGGGTCCGGCGCTGGCGGCCGGGAACACCGTCGTGCTCAAGCCGGACCCGAACACGCCGTGGAACGCCACCCGACTCGGCCGCCTGATCGCCGAGCACACCGACTTCCCGCCCGGCGTGGTGAATGTCGTGACCACCCCCTCCAACGAGGTGGCCGGTCTGCTGGCCACCGATCCCAGGGTCGACCTCATCTCCTTCACCGGCTCGACCGCGGTGGGCCGCACTCTGCTTCGCCAGGGTGCGGGCACCATGAAGCGGACCTTCCTCGAGCTCGGTGGAAAGTCCGCGCTCATCGTGCTCGACGACGCGAAACCGGAGCATGCGGTGCGCAGCGCCATCGGTGTGTGCGTGCACGCGGGCCAAGCCTGCGCGGCGACGAGCCGGATGCTGGTGCACCGCTCGATGTTCGACGACATGGTCGCGGCGGTCGGGGCGGCGTTCGCGGCGGTCCCGGTAGGCGATCCGGTGCTGCCGCACACGCTGGTCGGCCCGGTCATCAACGCGGCCCAGCGAGCCCGGGTACTCGACGCGTGCGCGCAGGCGATCCGCGACGGCGCGCAGCTGGTCACCGGCGGTGGTCTGCCCGCCGATCTGCCCGCTCATCTGGCGGACGGCCATTTCGTCGAGCCGACGGTGTTCGTCACCCAGAACCCGGAATCGGCCATCGCCCAGGACGAGATCTTCGGTCCGGTCCTGGTGATGATCCCGTTCTCCGACGACGAAGAGGCAGTGCGGATCGCCAACAACAGCGCTTTCGGGCTGGCCGGCGCGGTGCTGTCACAGTCCGACGAACGCAGCATGGGGATCGCCCGTCGACTCAGGACCGGTGCGGTCGGCGTCAACGGCGGCATGTTCTACGGCGCCGACGCACCGTTCGGCGGCTACAAGAACAGCGGCGTCGGTCGCCAGTGCGGCACCGAGGGATTCCAGCAGTACCTGGAGACCAAGACCATCGGCTCCCGGTTGCCACGACAGCCCTGAATTGCTTGTCGGGCAGAACAATTCACCATCGAAATACTGAAAGGTTGTCACCAGTGGGAAAATTGGACGGCAAGGTCGCGGTCATCTCGGGCGCGGCGCGAGGGCAGGGACGCTCACACGCGGAGAACCTCGCCGCTGAGGGCGCGAGCATCATCGCCTTGGACATCTGCGCCGACCTCGAAGGCAATACCTACCCGCTCTCGCGGCCCGAGGACCTGGAGGAGACGGGCAGGCTGGTCGAGAAGGAAGGTGTGCGTTTCCATCCGGTGATCGTCGACGTGCGAGAGCGCGGCGCCGTCTGGCAGGCGATCGCCCAGGGGGTCGAAGCGCTGGGACGGCTCGACATCGTGGTCGCCAACGCGGGTATCGCCCCGCTGGGGCGCGGCCAGACCATCCAGTCCTGGTCGGACACCATCGACACCGACCTCGTCGGTGTGTTCAACGTGGTGCAGGCGAGCCTTGCTCATCTGGGCCCCGGATCGTCGATCATCGCCACGGGCTCCCTCGCCGCGCAGCTGGGCAGTTCGACCAAGCAGGGGCCGGGCGGTTCCGCGTACAGTCTCGCGAAACAGGTTGTCGCGCACTACGTCAACGATCTGGCGATCCAGCTCGCGAAGAAGTCGATTCGCGTCAACGCGGTGCATCCCACCAACGTCGACACCGACATGCTGCACAACGACGGCATGTACAAGATCTTCCGCCCGGATCTCGAGGCTCCCACTCGCGCCGACGCCGAGGCGGCCTTTCCCGCGATGCAGGCCATGCCCGTCCCCTACATCCAGCCACAGGACGTCTCGAACCTCGTGGTCTTCCTCGCCTCCGAAGACGCTCGATACATCACCGGCAGCCAGTTGCGGGTGGATGCGGGTGGTTTCGTCAAGGCCGTGCCCTGGGGGAAGTGAGCGATGACCGACACTACGACGGTGTACAAGCTCTACCGCTGTGTCATCTGCGGATGGGAGTACGACGAGGAACTGGGCTGGCCGGACGACGGGATCGAACCGGGCACCCGCTGGGACGACATCCCCGAGGACTGGACCTGCCCGGACTGCGGCGCCGAGAAGGCCGAGTTCGACATGGTCGAGGTCGATCGGTGACGATGTCGCGCAACGGCGGCCAGGTGGTGATCGTCGGCACCGGTATCGGCGGCGCCACCGCGGCCGAGACGCTGCGCAAGGGCGGGTTCGCCGGATCGATCGTGCTGGTCGGCGACGATCCTGCGGCGCCCTATCGGCGACCGATGGTGTCCAAGGAATTGTTGTCGGGCGCGGTCGGCGTGGAGAAGGCGCGGCTCAAGCCCGAGATGTTCTGGGCGGACGCGACTATCGAGTTGCGCACGGGCGTGACCGCGCGTGCGGTCGACACCGCCTCGGCCTGCGTCGAGCTCGACGACGGCGCCCAGCTCGCCTACGACGCGCTCATCCTGGCGACCGGAGGCAGGCCCCGGCGC
The DNA here is from genome assembly GCF_042719755.1 of Nocardia sp. NPDC058519. Lineage (NCBI taxonomy): Bacteria > Bacillati > Actinomycetota > Actinomycetes > Mycobacteriales > Nocardiaceae > Nocardia > Nocardia sp. NPDC058519. The sequence continues at coordinate 127,267 of NZ_JBHXNK010000017.1, forward strand.
CTGGATTCGCTGCTGCCCGACGCCGATACGTTGCGACACCTGCACGACGCGGCCCGATTGCGGCAGATTCTCGATCGCGTCGGTGCCACCGGCACCGTGCCGAGGGTCCTCGTCGTCGGCGGGGGACTGGTCGGTTTGGAGGCGGCCGCCACGGTGCGGACTCTCGGCGCCGACGTCGTGGTGCTGGAGACGGCGGACCGGGTGCTCGGACGGGTGGTTCCCGCGGAGATCTCGGCGAGTTATGAGCGGTTGCACCGGGATCGAGGGGTCTCGGTGCACACCGGAACACGGCTCGCGTCAGCGCACCAGGAGAACGGCCGGACACGCGTGTTCGCCGAGGACGGCCGGGAATGGGTCGCCGACGTGGTGATCGTGGCGGTCGGCATGACGCCCGCCACCGAACTGGCGGTGGGCGCGGGCCTCATGGTCGACGACGGCATCGTCGTCGACGAGTTCGGCGCGACCTCGGCGGCCGGGGTGTACGCGGTCGGTGATGTCGCGCGTGTGCCGAATCGGATTCTCGGTGGGACCGACCGGATCGAGCACTGGAACCACGCGCAAGCCCACGGCGCTGCTGTGGCGCGCACCGTGTTGGGGGCGAGGGTGCCCTACGAGGAGGTTCCGTGGTGCTGGACGAACCAGTTCGGCCGCAACCTCCAGATCGCGGGTTGGCCGGCGCACGGCACGGAATCGATCGTCTACGGCGACATCGATGCCGGTCCGTTCCTCACGCTGACGCTCTCCGAGGATCGCCTGGTCGGCGTGCTCGGGGTCGGCAGGCCCCGGGACGTCCGGGCGGCCCAGACGTTGATCAAGAACGGCCCGTATCTGCCGAGGGCCGCGCTGGCGGCCGATGATATCGACCTGGTCGAGTTGGCCTCGGCGCCACAGCATTTCGCCGCGACAGCGCGGGAGTAGCGCTCGCCCGGAGTACTCGACCGACCGCCGCTTCGCCGATCGAAGCGGCGGTCGGTTCGTTCAGGACGGCACCTTCGCTGTCCGTGCCGCGTCGAGCAGGTCGTCGTGGTCGGTGAGTTTGACCCGTGGCCTGCCGTCCGGTGTGCCCGCGGCCTGCTCGGCCAGATCGATGGCCTTCCATCCCGCGCGGTCGACGACATCGGGCTGCCGCTCGTCGACGAGAGCCGTGAGTGCGACCCGATCACCGGTGGGCGCGGTGAGTCTGCCCGCGACGAAGTCGGCGACGAGGTGCTCGACGGTCTCCGCCGAGTCGACGCGGTTGGATCCGATCACACCGCGCGGCCCGCGCTTGATCCAGCCGCTGACATAGACGCCGACGATCGGGAACCCGTCCGCGCCGATGACGCGACCGCGCTCGTTGGGCACCACACCTCGGGCCTCGTCGAAGGGCAGATCGGCCACAGCGGCTCCGCGATACCCGATCGAACGCAGCACGAGACCGGTCTCCAGACGCTCGACGCGATCGGTGGCCCGCGCCATCCGCTGTCCGTCCCGGTCGACCAGTTCGTTGTGGGCGAACTCGATGGATTCGACCCGATCGCTGCCGTGAATCCCGGTCGGAGAAGTCAAGTAGCGGAACACGATCCGCTTGTTCCCGGGGTCGGCTCGATCGCCCGCGTATTCCTCGGCCAGGGCGTACTTCAATCGCAGGGACGGCCCGGCGTCCGGGTTGTCGAGGACCGCACGGTCGAGCGGGTCCAGCGCGAGATCGGCCTCGTCGATGATGACGTCGACACCGTCGAGATGGCGCAGCGCCATGAACTCCGGACCGGTGTAGGCGGCCTGCAACGGGCCGCGCCGCCCGAGCAGTACGACTTCGCGGATGTTGCTGTCGCGCAGCGCCGCGAGGGCGTGGTCGGCGATATCGGTCCCGGCCAGCGCGTCCGGCGAAACGGTCAGCACGCGCGCAACGTCGAGGGCGACGTTGCCGTTGCCGACGATCACCGCGCGTGGCCCGGAGAGGTCGAATACGCGGTCGGCGTAGTCGGGGTGGCCGTTGTACCAGGCGACGAATTCGGTGGCCGAATGCGAACCCGGCAGATCCTCGCCGGGTACACCCATCCGGCGGTCGCTCGACGCGCCGACGGCATAGAGCACCGCGTGATGGTGGACCATGAGTTCCTCGTGTGAGATGTGCTTGCCCACTTCCACATTCAGGTGAAAGCCCACCGCGTCGCCACGGAACGCGGACTCGAACAACCGTGTCACGGTCTTGGTGCCCGGATGATCGGGGGCGACTCCGGCGCGCACCAGGCCCCACGGTGTCGGCAGCTTGTCGAAGATCTCGACCTCGGCTCCGCAGCGGCGCCGTAGCTCATCGGCGGCGTAGCACGCGGCGGGTCCGGCGCCGACGATCGCGACCCGAAGCGTGCCCAGATCCTTCGGTGGGCGCATTGCCGGCACGATCGAATCGAAGGTCGGGCCGAGCGGATGATGCTGGAAATAGGTGGCGTTGATATCGCGGAACCGTGCCAGCGATGCGGTCAGGCTGTCTTCGGGGAAGATGGCCTCGACCGGGCACGCATCCGCGCACGCACCGCAATCGATGCAGGTGTCGGGGTCGATGTAGAGCATCTCGGCCGTCGCGAATTCGGGATGGTCCGGCCGGGGGCGAATGCAATCGACCGGGCACTCGGCGACGCAGGTGGCGTCGTTGCAACAACGCTGGGTGATGACATAGGCCATGTGTGCTGCTCCTTCAGGAGGGTGAAATGCCGAGTCAGTCGGCGCCGATCGAGTCGCCGGCTGCTGGCGCGCGACGTTGACTGGTGGTATTACTGTAATAGCAACTGGAAGGCATTCGTAGTCATTCCTCGGCGACGACGTGCGGCCCGGAAGGTCGAACAGATGGGAGCCGGTGATGCCGGACAGTGAAAAGCCACTCGCGGGCAAGACCCTGATCATGTCGGGCGGCAGCCGCGGCATCGGCCTCGAGATCGCCAAGCGGGTGGCCGCGGACGGGGCGAACATCACCCTTGTCGCCAAGACCGATCAGCCCCACCCCAAGTTGCCGGGCACCGTGCACACCGCGGCGGCGGAACTCGAACAGGCCGGTGGGACCGTTCTGAAAGTCATCGGTGATGTGCGCGACGACGCGGTGGTCGCGGCGGCGATCGATCGGACGGTCGAACGTTTCGGCGGGATCGACATCGTGGTCAACAACGCCTCGGCGATCGACCTGTCCACCACCGAGGCCCTGTCGATGAAGGCCTACGACCTGATGCTCGACATCAACTGTCGAGGCAGCTTCCTGCTGTCCAAGCTCGCCATCGCGGCACTGAAGAAGTCGGCGCTGGCCGGACGCAACCCGCACATCCTGACCCTGTCGCCACCGCTGAATCTCGATCCACGCTGGGCCGGAGCCCATCTCGGCTACACCATCGCCAAATACGGTATGTCGCTGACGACGCTGGGATTGGCCGAAGAACTGCGCGCCGACGGTATCGGCGTGAACTCGCTGTGGCCGCGCACCACGATCGCCACGGCAGCGATCCGGAACCGGCCAGGCGGCGAGCAGCGAATCACCACCTCACGCACCCCTGCCATCTGTGCCGACGCCGCCTATCTGGTGCTCACCTCGTCCGCCGAACACACGACGGGCAACTTCCTGATCGACGAGGAGGTGCTGGCCGAGTACGGGATCACCGACCTGGACAGGTATCGGGCGGTGCCAGGGGACGCTCCGCTGACCGTCGATCTTTTCCTCTAGCGTAGGGAGCCCGAGCAGATGACGGAAGAGCTTGTGCTGCACCAGCTGCAGCGCGGCGGAGTGTGCACGTTGACACTGCATCGCCCGCACCGCAAGAACGCGATCAACATCGATCTGTGGATCGCCCTGCGCGAGGCGCTGGACACGATCGCACACGACCCCACCGTGCGGGCGGTCGTCCTCACCGGGGCGGGTGGATCGTTCTGCTCCGGCGCCGACGTCGTCGACAGCGATCCCTACGCCGCGCCGTTCACCAAACTGCAGGCGATCTCGGAGGTCGCCCAGCGGCTGCACGACCTGCCGATACCGACCATCGCCAAAGTGCGCGGTGTCGCCGTCGGCGCCGGCTGGAATCTGGCGTTGGGGTGCGACCTCGTCGTCGCGACACCGGATGCGACGTTCTCCCAGGTCTTCGCCCGCCGCGGGCTCTCGCTGGACTGCGGCGGATCGTGGCTGCTGCCCAAGCTCGTCGGAGTGCAGCAGGCCAAGCGGCTGGCCCTGCTGGCCGAGACGATCGATGCCGCCGCGGCGCTCGAGCTCGGTCTGCTCACCTGGGTCACTCCCGAGGCCGAGATCGACGACTTCGTCGACCGGATCGCCGACCGGCTGGCGGCCGCCCCGCCGATCGCGGTCGCACAGACCAAGGCGCTGCTCAACGAGGGCGTCGACCGGACGATGCACGAGGCGCTGGCCAGTGAATCGCGTGCGCAAGCAGTCAACTTCGCGACAGCCGATGTCCCCGAAGCGTATGCGGCGTTCGCGCAGAAGCGAGAAGCGGCCTTCACCGGGGCGTGGAACGTCCGCCGACCCGACGGCGACCGATAGCCCGCTCGTTATTCGGCCTTGGCGGCGGCCCTGCTGCGTCGCGGGGCAGCGACCTTTTTCGCTGTCACTGCCTTCTTGGCCGCCACTGTCTTCTTCGCGGCCACGGCCTTTTTCGCCGGTCCGGCGGCCGCCTTCTTGGCGGGAGTGGCCTTCTTACGCGGCGCCGACGGCGGTCCCGCGTCGATCAACCGGCTCGCCCGCTCGAGAATTGCCTCGAGGCCGTACTCGAAATTGTGGTCGTCGGGAGCGCCGCTGCGGTGGCCGCGCGCCCCCGCCTCGGTCAGCAGCGGAGTGGCTTCCGGGGAAATGGTGAGGTGCTCGTAGTACGCGCCGCGCTCGTTGCCGGATTCCTTGTTCTTGTCGTAGAGCCGCTGCAGGACAATGGATCCGCGGGTGTGCAACTGGATCGCCGAGTAGGTGTCGACGGCGTCGTCGAGCGGCAGACCGGCTTCCATGAGGCCGGCGATCACCTGCTCGGTCATTTGGGCGCCGATTTGCGCGCTTCGTGGGCTGAGTGCCGATCGGATGAGGATCAGATCGCAGAGAATGGGGTTGCCGAGGAACGTCTCCCGCATGGTCCTGGCATGGTTGCGCATGGTTTCGCGCCAGTCACTGGCCTCGATGAACGGGGCCTCACTCGCATACTGCTGCAGTGCGCGATCGGTCATGGCGTTGAGGAGATCGTCCTTTTTGCGGAAGTACCAATAGATGCTGGTCACTCCGACATCGAGATGCTTGCCGAGCATCGGCATGCTCAAATTGTCGAGGGAAACATCTTCGGCGAGTTCGAATGCGCCGTCGATGATGTCCTCGGGGTTGAGTGAGCCCCGCTCGCGCCGCTGCCGTTTCTCCGTAGCCGCTTGCTGTTTCACCATGCCGTAACCACCTTTGTGAAGTCCATGGGTTGCCGACGTCACCTGTTGTCGACGCTGTGCCGCCGATACCGGTGGTACGCGCCACAGTAAATACTACCGGGGGGCATTCTATCGGCTCGTCGAGCCGATCACGGGGAGGGGGCGAACCAGTGTCGGCAGCGCGTCGAAAACATTCGATAGATCAATTACTGTAGGTAATACAGTAATGGTTTCGATCAAGAAGGGGTCGATCATGACCGATAGTGGACTCAGCGGGTTCGATGCCAGGTCTTGGTTGTTCGCTCCCGGTGACAGTGCCCGAAAAATGGAGAAGGCGGCCGCCGGCCCGGCCGACATCGTGCTCATCGATCTCGAGGACGCCGTCGCGGTCGCCGAGAAGCCCGCCGCCCGGAAACGAACCGCGGATTTCCTCGCGGCACACTCGGACTCGGACCGCCGACGACTGTGGGTTCGGGTCAATCCGCTCGACGGGCCGCACACGCTGGCGGATCTGGCCGCGATCGTGCCCGCGCGACCGGGTGGGATCATGCTGCCCAAATCGCGTGGTGGCCACGACGTGCGGACGCTGGACCACTATCTGTCCGCGTTGGAGGTCGCCTCCGGTGCCGAACCCGGCGACATCGAGGTGATCGTGTTGGCACCGGAATCCGCCGAAGCCGTCTTCACCACCGGAACCTATCGGGGCGCACCGAGATTGACCGCGCTCACCTGGGGTGTGGAAGACCTGGCGGAGTCGCTGGGCGCCAGTACGAACCTCGGTCCCGACGGAGGCTACGGCTTCACCTACGAACTGGCGCGGAGTCTGTGTCTGGTCGGCGCGGCGACGGCCGGGGTGGCCGCCGTCGACACCATCTACGGCGACTACCGCGATCTGGACGGTGCGCGTGCGCGTGCCGAAAAGGCCCGCCGCGAGGGCTTCCGGGGGATGTTGGCCATTCACCCGGACCAGGTGGAGGTCATCAACGCGGCCTTCGCGCCGAGCGATCAGGAATTGGCCGCTGCCAAGGAGATCGTGGATCTGTTCGCCGCCGATCCCGAGGCCGGAGCGATCGGCTATCGGGGAGCTCTGCTCGATCGACCCCATCTGGCCAGGGCGCAGGCGCTACTCGCCACCCGGCGGCACGCCTGATCCTCGGCCGCCGCGATGCGAAGTCGGCGAGGACGCGGCGAATTCCGTGCCCTCGCCGCGAGATCAACTCTCGGTCGCGATGACGGCCGCGTCGCGCAATTCCGCGATGGCGGTCGGTGACAGGTCGAGTTGCTCGCGCAGCACGGCTTCGGAGTGTTCGCCGAGCCGTGGCGCAGGCTGCGGCGCGGTGTGGGAGCCGTTCACCGAAGCGGGGGCGCTGGGTGCGAGGTAGGTGCCGATGCCCGGTTGAAGCATCGGCGCGAACAAGGGATTCGCCGTGACTCGTGGATCACCGGCGACCTCGTGAAATGTCCGGTAGCGCTCCCACAGGATCGAGGTCCGTTCCAGCGCGGCAGTGATCTCGACGCCCGTGCGGGCGCGAAACCACGGCGTGAACAGGCCGGTGAGGACATCACGGTGGTGGTAGCGGGCGCCCTCGTCGGAGAAGTCGGCGTCCAGAGCTGTGGCGAGCGCGTCGACGGCGGCGCGGGTTCCGGTGAGTTCGGTGAGTGCGTGAAAGTGCCGGGAAGTGAGGGCGACGATCATGAACGTGGCACCGTCGGCCCCGGTGAAATGCTGACCGTACTGGCCGTAGATGGCGTTGCTCAGGCGTGGCCGCGGCGTCTCGCACAGCATCGCCTCGGTGAGGAAACCGAGATTTCCCGCCGTCGCCAGCGCGACATCCTCCAGCGGCAGCGTGATCCGGCTGCCCTCCCCGGTCGCCTCGCGGTGCCGCACGGCCCCGGTGATCGCCAGTGCGGCGTACATTCCGCAGAGCAGATCCCACGCGGGCAGAACCTGATTGATCGGCCCCGCGTGCTCGGCGGGTCCGGTGACCATCGGAAAACCGACCGCTGCGTTGACGGTGTAGTCCACGGCCGTCGATCCGTCGGCACGTCCGAGGATTTCGAGCCGGATCAGATCGGGACGCTGCGCGGCGAGCGTGTCGTAGTCGAGCCAGTCGCGCCCCACGGTGTTGGTGAGCAAGATTCCGCCGGCCGGTCCGCTGCCGGTGATCAGGCGCGAGATCAGTTGTTGCCCAGCGCCGGAGCGCAGGTCGGCCGCTACCGATCGCTTGCCCTTGTTGAGGCCGGTCCAGTAGATGCTTGCACCGTCGTCGGTGAGCGGCCAGCGATGGTAGTCGGCCGCCCCGCCGATGGGGTCGACCCGGATCACGTCGGCACCGAGTTGGCTCAGCGTCATCCCCGCAAGTGGTGCGGCGACGAAACTGGAGATCTCCACCACCCGAACCCCGGCCAACGGCCGCGCCGCCGATCTCCCGGTCTCGTTCATCGGAGGGTGCTCGCGAGCTGGGCGGCGGCGAGGATTTCCCGCAGGCCGACGACGTCGACCTTGCCGGTCGTTCCGCGGGGTACGCGATCGGGGGAGTCCAGCAATGCCCACACTGTCGGAACCTTGAACGCGCTCAATGATTCCCGGACCTGACCCCGGATCGATTCGGGTGTCATCTCGGTACTCGCACACACCACGAGCGCGCCGACCCTGGCCCCCTGGACGCCCGGCACATCGGTGACGAAGGCCTCGGTCACTCCGTCGACGGCACGCAGTGCCTGTTCCACCTCGCTGGGATACACCGTCGCTCCGCTGACCTTGAACATGTCGTCCGCCCGCCCGTGATAGAAGAGGAACCCTTGGGCGTCGAGATGGCCCAGATCGCCGGTGACATAGAAGCCGTCGGGTGTGAGGACGTCGTCACGCCGGCAGATGCCACGCAAGATGTGCGGGCCGCGGAGCTCGATGACGCCCACGGCCCCGGTCGGGACCGGGCGACCGTCACCGGGATCGCTGATGCGAACCTCCATGCCGGGAAACGGTCTACCGCAACTGCCCCACGCGGAAATCGGCATATCGGTGTCAGCGGGATAGCCGCAGTAGGGGCCGAACGACTCCGTCATCCCGAACAGATTGGCGCGCGCTCCGGGCTGTGCCCGCAACGACGGCGGCAACAAGGCCTCGAGGCTGCCCGAACGTAGTGTCGGCACGGTGACGGCGAGCTCCTCGGCTCGCCGTGCCAGTGCTTGCGCCTGATCGGGCCAGCCACGGAACAGGGTCACCCGCTCGCGCCGGATCAGCTCGAGGGTGGCCTCGGGTCGCGGGATTTCCTCGGTGACCAGGGTGGCGCCCGCCAAGAGCGCGGAAAGGACACCGCCGCCGAGGCCACCGACCCAGAAGAACGGCATCGGCAGGTACAACCGCGTTGTGGAGTCGACGCACCGTGCGGTGAGCCCCGCCCGGACCGCGCCGAACGCACTGCCGTGGGAGTGCAGGACCCCTTTGGGCATGCCCCTACTGCCAGAGGTGAACAGGATGACCAAGGGATCGCCGGTCGCGACGTTATCGGCGAGGGCGTCGACGATCCGAGCGGCGGGTGCGCTCGGCTGCGCGGTGAGGAGACGATCAACGGTCCAGATGCGGCGCAGCGCGGGCAGCGCCGCATCGCGGAGGGTGTCGTCCTCGCTCGCCGCGGTGGGAAGGTCGTCCAGATATCGGCGGCCGCGAAACTCCTCCACTGTCACCAGAATTCGGACCGAGGCAACCCGCAACTGGGCGCGGAGCTCAGGCGGCCGCAACAAGGTGCTCAGCGGGACAAGTATCGCACCGATCCTGGTCAGCGCCACCGCGATCGTGATCCACGCGGTGCCGTTGGGCAGCAGCACTCCGACCCGGGTGCCCTTGCCGACGCCCGCGTCGACGAAGACGGCGGCCAGGTCCCGAGTGGTCGAGTCGAGCTCGGCGTAGGTGAGCTGCGAAGTCGGTTCGACCACCGCTTGCCGGTCCGGGATCCGCGCGGCGGTGTGGCGAATCACTTGGTCCATGGTGGCATCGGTCGAGGCCTCGGCAGCCGCGATTCCGGCGCTGCCGACGACAGTGACGGAGATCAGTCCGGCACTGTCGCTGCGCGCGAGATTGCCGGTGTGGAACCAGCCGTCGCGGTCGAAGCACTCTTCGCGGTTGCGGCGGTGGTAGCCCCGCATGACGTGACGTCCACGGAAGCAGAGTTCGCCCACGACGCCGGGACCGACGGTCACACCCGTGCGCTGGTCGACGATCTTGATGTCGAGACCGGGTGCCGGAGTTCCGTGTTCGAGCAGCACGACCCCGCCTGCTTCGATGACACCGCCGATGTTGTTGCTCAGGAACGGAACCGCCGATCGCTGCGAGGTGACGGTGTCGACCTCGCATCGATCGGCACCTGCGGCAGCGTGGTTGCTGTCGGAGCACCGCAGGGTCGATCCGGCGACCAGGGCGGCCAGCAGTCCGAGCGCCAGCCCGCCGATCGAGGAGAACGGTTCGTCGCAGGTCAGAACATCGTGTTCGGACGAGCCGTGAAGCTCGCGCAGGTTTCCCAGCAACCCGGCGTGGGTGTGGACGACGCCCTCCGGTGCGTTCCCCGCTGCGGCGGTGTAGACGATGGCGAGCGGGTCCGATCCGTGGACATCGTCTTCGAGCGCGTGGAGAAGCTCTTCGCTGATCGCCTTCGCCTGCTCGCCGATGTTGTGCAGGAACCTCGACGGTGTGGGCGAGGCGTCTACGACGACGTGGCGCAGTTGTGGCGCGGCCGTGCAGTACCACCGGCCCGACTCGTCGAACTCCGCGCCGGTGAGCGCTTCGGAAAGTCGGCGGATGTCGTCGTGTGATGCATCAGCGGCCCGAAGCACGATGTGAGCATCGCTGTGCGCCAAGCGCTCTCGCAATTCCGACGTGGAGGAGGTGGCGAGGGGCACCGATATCGCGCCGATGCGAGCCGCGGCGAGCAGGCCGACGACGAACTGCGCTCCCCGCGGATACATCAGTCCGACATGGGTTCCCTTCCCGGCGCCGAGTGCGATCAAGCCGCGGGCAAGGTGTGCCGAACGGCGCTCGGCCGCACGGTAGGTCAGTTCTTCGTCGGCGCAGAGCAGCAGCGGCTTGTCGGGATGTGCGCGCGCGGTGCGGTGCAGCACCTCGACGATCGTGGGGGAGTCGGGCGTAAGAGGCTCGTGGTAGTCGATATCGTTCATCGGGGCCTCGCACTCCGTTTTCCGCTCAATACTGTCTGCTATACGGTATGCATTACCGTGGACTGTACTGAACAAGGTAGCAAGCATCGGCTGCCGGGGAAAGCGCAGCGGGACCGGGCTCGGACTTCACTCGGCGTGCGCGGGGCCCGCATCGCCGTTTAGCGCCTCGTCGAGTACCTCGAGTCGGGCACGCTGAAAGGCGCGCGCGACCGGCGTCCACCTCTCGACCAGGTCGAAGCCGTGGTAGGCGCCGGGCACCACCCGCAGAGTGCAGGGGATGCCTGCCTGCCGAAGGCGTTCGGCATAGGCGAGGTTCTCGTCGTAGAACAGGTCGTTGGTTCCTACGCCGATCCAGGCGGGCGCGAGCGCGGTCAGGTCGTCGCAGCGGGCAGGCGCGGCCAGCGGCGATATATCGTCGCCGGCAGGGCCGAGGTAGGAACGCCAGCCGAGCCGGTTGCTCTGTTCGTTCCACATCCGCAACCGGCCAGGGGCGGGGTAGGCGCGCGCGGTGGTCCGGTCGTCGAGCATCGGATAGGACAGCACCTGGAGAACGGGGCGAACCTCAGTGCCCCAGGTGCTGAGGTGGGCCAATGCGGCGGCCAACCCGCCGCCGGCGCTTTCGCCGACGATCGCGATCCGCCGGGCATCGACATCCGGTCGAGCTGCCAGCCAGCGCAGCGCCGCGTAACAGTCCTCGAGCGGGGTGGGGAACGGGTGTTCGGGTGCCAGCCGGTACTCGACCGAGGCCGCGACCGCGCCGAGTTCGTCGGCGACCTGCCGGCAGAATCCGTCGCCCATCGCCGCATTGCCGATGAGATATCCGCCGCCGTGGACGAACAGAACCGCCGGTGCTTTCGGCCGTGCGCGGCGGGGCAGGAACAGCCGGACGGTGACATTCTCGTCGACCTGCGCGAGCACGCCTTTCGACGGTGGTTGTTTGCCGCTGCGAGCGAGCAGTTTCCTGATGAGCCCTACCGACCGCGCTCCCACGACGGTCTGTGGCAGGTATCGGGCCAAACGTAGGTCGCGATGAAAGTCGGTAGGTTCGTCCACGGATGCTCAGGCCACCATCTCGTCGTAGTCTTCGGCTGCCTCATCGATCTTGCCCCTCGATCGTGCGCTTCGCGTGATCCAGGATGCATTGCAGCCCCCACTCGAAGTTCCGGTCGTCCGGCGCTCCTGTCCGCCTGCCTTTGGCCATGGCGGCCGCGAGCAGCGGAGTCGTCTCGGGGTCGACGTGGATGACGTCGTAGTAGGCGGTCGCGTCGCTGCCGAGCTCCTGGTTCTTGTCGTGGAGTCGTTGGAGCACTACCGAGCCCTGGACGTGCAGGTTGACCGCGGAGTAGACGGTGAAGGCTTCGTCGACGGAGAGCCCGGCCTTGACGAGGCTCGCGACCGTGCGCTCCACCTGTTCAGCGCCCAGCCTCGCCGCGTGCTGACTGAGCGCCGAACGGATCAGGACCAGGTCGCACAGGATCGGATTGCTCAGGAAGGCGCGGCGCATGGTGCGCGCGTGGCGCATCAGCGACTCCCGCCAGTCGTGTGCTTCGACGGAAGGGTAGGGCGCCGCGTAGATGAACTGGCGCAGCGCGCGATCGGTCATGGCGTTGAGCAGGTCGTCCTTCTTGCGGAAATACCAGTAGATGCTCGTGACGCCGACATCGAGGTGTTTGCCGAGCAGCGGCATGCTGAGCCCGTCGACCGAGACTTGTTCGGCGAGTTCGAACGCGCCGTCGATGATGTCAGCGGGATTGAGCGATCCTCGTTCGCGGCGGCGACGTGGCTGCCCGAGTTGTCGACCGGTCATGGCGCGACTTGCTGGTCGGCGGCGGCGTACACCGGGGCACGCTTTTCGGCGAAGGCGGCGAAGGCTTCGATCACGTCGGCACCGGTGAGGTTGATACCCGCGGCCCGCGCTTCGGCATCCAGCGCCTCGGACAAGGTTCGTTCGGTTCCGGCATTGAGCAGGTCTTTGGTCTGTCGCAGCGCGAGGGGCGGTCCCGCCGCCAGCTTGCCTGCTATGTCGTCGACGAACTCGTCGATCGTCTCGACGGGCTGCAGCCAGGTGACAAGCCCGAGCTCGTCGGCCTGCTCGCCGGTGATCATCTCGGTCAGCAAGGTCAGGCGCTTGGCCTGTTGTAAGCCGATGAGCCTGGGCAGCAGCCATGAGCCACCGCAGTCCACCGACAGCGCGCGGCGGGCGAAGATCTGGCAGAACCGTGCCTCGGGGGTCGCGACGACAAGATCGCAGGCCAGTGCGAGGTTCCATCCCGCTCCGACCGCGACGCCGCGCACCTTTGCCACCGTCGGCACCGGTAGCTCGTGCAACAGCCGCACGGTCTCGTTGATGGTGTGCAATTCGCGAGCCGGATCAGGGAACTCGTCCATTCCCTCGGTCGCGGCGATATCGGCTCCCGCACAGAATGATCCGCCTGCTCCGGTGAGGACAACGGCACGCACCGTGGGGTCGTTGGCGATGTCACGCAGTGCCGCCCGCAGCGCGTGCCACATCGGGGTGCTGATCGCGTTCTTACGACGCGGGCGGTTGAGTGTCAGCGTGCGCACGCCGGCGGTGTGGTCGATGAGCAAAACAGGTTCGTCTGTCACTGGATCATCCTTTCGTCGCCGTCACGCCGGACGGGCGGGAAGTGGTGGTGCCGATCGCACCGCGATCACGAAGCGCCGCGATGTCGGAAGGCGCGAATCCTGCTGCTGCCAAGACTGTTTCGGTGTGCTCGCCGAGTCCGGGAACCGCACCCATCGGCGGTGCGAAACCCGCGATGACCGGAGGCGGCAACAGTGCGGTCACCGGACCCTCCGGAGTGCTGATCTCCCGCCATCGGCGGCGCGCCGCCAGATGGGGGTGCGCGACCACCTCGCTCGGCGTTCTGAAACGAGAATTCCCGATGCCTGCCGCGTCGGCCCGCGCCTGGATGGTGTCCGCGTCGTAGCGCGCACACCATTGGGCGATCTCGGTGTCGAGTTCGGCCCGTAGCCGGACCCGCTCCAGGTTGCCCGCGTAGCGTGGGTCCTCGGCGAGGTCGGGCCGGTCGAGCAGATCCCGGGCGAGGCGCTGCCATTCGCGGTCGTTGGTGGTCCCGAGGACCACGGTCTCGCAGTCCGCGGTGCGGTAGGCGCCGTAGGGTGCGACCGCGGGGGAGCTCATCCCGAGTGGTTGCTGATCTACACCGGTATGCCGGGTGTAGGTGAGTTGGTAGCCCATCAACTCCGCGGCGGTATCGAACAGGCTCACCGATGCGCGGGTGAACGGGGCGGGTTCGGTGGCATCGCCGGTGCGCCCGGCGGATGAGCGTTTGCCGCAGATCATCGCCAGGATCGTCAGCGCGGCGTACAGACCTGAGCCCACATCCGCGATGGGCGGGCCCGGCTTGGCTGGGGCCCCCGGCGAACCGGTGACCGCGCAGACTCCGGACTCGGCTTGGATCAGCAGGTCGTAGGCGCGCTTGTGCGACAGTGGTCCCCCCGCGCCGTATCCGTCGATCTCCATCACCACCAGGTCAGGGTGGCGCTGCGCGAGTTCGGTCGGTGAGATCCCCAGTGCCGCCGTCGCCCCGGGTGCGAGGTTGGCGACGAAAACATCCGCGGTCGCGAGGAGCCGGTGCAATACCGCCATCCCGTCCGGATGCTTGAGGTCGACAGCGATGGACTCTTTGCCACGGTTGGCCCAGACGAAGTGCGCGGCGAGCCCGTGCACCACGTCGTCGTAGTGTCGGGCGAAGTCGCCGCCGCGTGGGTTCTCGATCTTGATCACCCGGGCACCCAGGTCGGCCAAGGCGCGGGTGCACATCGGTGCCGACACCGCTTGCTCGAGTGCGACGACGGTGATCCCGGCGAGCGGACCTCCCGACTCGTCCTGAACAGGGATGTGCACAGCTCACCTCATCATCGCTCGTCACCGTGCCGCTCTGGCATGGACATTGTACTGTAACGTATACAGTAAGAGAGACCGAGTTGGCCACTGTTGCACTCGATGTGGTTCGTCGGCCAGTGGCACGCTGTCGTGCACAACGGCGTGCGCGGTGATCTGGACAAAGGAATTCGCGCAATGAAGTACGTTCTCGAGTATCCCGCTGAGCTGCCGACGGCATCCGACGAATTCTTGGAGCCCGCGGTTATCCGTGATGTCGTCAGCCAGGCCGAGGAATCCGGATTTGCCGCGGTGGCGCTCAGCGAGCACCCGGCGCCTTCGTTGAAGTGGCGGCGCAACGGCGGTCACAACACTCTCGACCCGATCGCGGCCCTGAGCTACATGGCCGGATTCACCGCACGTATTCGATTGCTCACCAATCTGTATGTGCTGCCGTTTCGTAACCCGTACCTCGCCGCGAAAGCTCTGGGCAGTCTGGACATCGTGTCGGGCGGTCGCTTGATCGCCGGTGTCGGAGCTGGATACCTGCGTGCCGAGTTCGCCGCGGTGGGTGTCGACCATGAGCGGCGCGGTGAACTACTCGACCAGGCGCTCGGCGCCCTCCGTCAAATTTGGACCGACCCGGAAACGCCTGTTGCCGGAATGGATTTCGGTGCACCGGGACCTCTGTGGTTGCAACCTCCGGCGCAGCGCCCGCACCCGCCGCTCTGGATCGGGGGCAACGGCAAGGCGGCTCGGCGTCGAGTCGTCCGCCATGGGAACGGGTGGATGCCGATCATCGCCGATGCGGGTATGGCCGCCGCCATGCGAACGACCGCTATCGAGAACGCCGAGGCGTTCGGTGCCGCCGTAGCCGACCTCCGCCATGGCCTGGCGGCAGCGGGCCGAGCTGCCGACACGGTTGACATCCAGGTCGTGTGTCCGCACCTGGACTTCGGCGATGCCGATACCGTGCGGGCGGCGTCGGTGTATCTGGCCGACCTGGAAAAGCGTGGCGCCACCTGGGCTGTTGTGCACGTCGACGGCTCGAGTCCGACCGCCGCCGCGCAATTCGTGAAGTGCTTCGGGGAGCGGGTCATCGCAGGAGGTTGACCTGCGACGCGCCTGGTGGGCCGAGTAGGGAACTTCAGGCGAGCGCGCTTCGGTGATGATATACAGTAGTGCATACTGTAACTAGGACGATATACCGATTCTCGCTGCGGCGAAGAGCAGCACGCTGGTGCGGAACCGTATATCTCACTGCGAATCGATAGTGGAGTCCCTCATGAACTCGAGAGTGCCTGCGGAGTACGAAGACCTACTTCAGCGCCCGATCGTCGGTGTGCTCGGAACTGTGACCCCGCACGGTTCCCCCGACCTGTCGCCGATGCGATTCAAATGGGATGGCGCGCATCTGCGGATGAGCCACACGATCCCACGGCGCAAATTCACCAGTTTGCAGGCCAACCCGAATTACTCCTTCCTGATCACCGATCCGGAGATCCCTGGCAGATCGCTGCAGACACAGGGATGGCTGGTCACGGTCTTGGGAGATGCCGAGGGGGACTTCTATCGTGAGCTGAACGACTTGTACGGTGACACCGAGGCCGGGCTGCCCGACGATGTCTACGATCGCGTCGTGCTGATTCTCGACGTCACCAAGTTCACGGCGAAGTGACTGCTGTCCGATCACTCCGCAGTACCCCCGAAGCGCGATGCGGCTCCCCCGTCGGTGACGGGGGAGCCGCACGCTTTCTCTCGGTCATCCCTCTGATCAGCGGCTGGGTGATTCCAGGCCGATATTCGAGCCGATCAGGTCGAGTGCGTTGTCGCGCATCACTTTTCGTGTGTCCTCGTAAGAGAACTCCGGAAACTGCGGAATGTCCGCGGTAAAGGTCGTCGGATCGGCGAGCCCCTCGCCGTGCGGCCAATCGGAGCCGAACAAGACCTTGTCCACGCCGATGGTCTCGGCCAGGAGTTTGACGTCGTCTTCGTAGTAGGGCGCGATCCAGACATTGTTCTTCAGCTGCTCCACCGGATCCTCGGTGAAGTGGTACGGCGCGGTATTCGCGGCCTTCTTCAAACGCTTGATCAACCGGTAGACGAAGTACGAGCCGTTCTCGATACTGACCACCTTGAGCTTCGGGTGACGGGTGAACACCTGGTGCACGATCATCGAGGCGATCGTGTCGTGGATCGCACGGTCGTCGAGGAGGATCTGGTCGAGCGGATCCTTCTTCCCGAACCCTTCGAATGTCGCCTTGCCGCCCCACAGCGCGTTGATGGCGAGATATCCGCTGTCGGACAGATGAAAGCCGACCGGAACGCCGGCTTCGGCCAGGCGGGCCCACACCGGGTCGTGGAGGGGGTCTCCGAGGGATCGTGGGCGAGTTACCCCGGGTACGGGCGCGGGGCGGACGAGCACCATCTTGGCACCACGGCTCAGCGCGTACTCGACCTCTTCGACCGCCGCCACCGGGTCGGCGAGCGAGATGATCGGCGCCGAGATGATGCGGTGGTCGGGACGATCGAATCCCCAGTCCTCATCGAGCCACAGGTTGAAAGCGTGCACCGAGGCGATCGTCGCGGGAATGTCGTGCTTGAGAGCTTCCTCGACCCCGCAGGCGAAGGTCGGCAGCATGAAGACGGTCTCGAGGTTCTGCCGATCCAGGACGGTGACGCGTGCGTCGCGGTTCTGGTATTCGGGATGCTCTGACAGGCGGTCCACCTTCATCAACGAGGCCGGATCGACACCTTCGGGAATCTCACCGCGAAACAGCAGGTCGAGGCAACCCGGCTCGATGATCGGGTCGAACGTCGGGTTGGGAACGAATTGATTGACCTTTCCGCCCATCACCGCCAGCGTCCGCTTGCCGTCATTGAGCATCTGCACCCCGCGCTGCTTGAACTCTTTGGGCAGATGGCGAGTGAACGCGTCCAGTGGTTCGTAGTAGTGGTTGTCGACATCAACTGCCTGATAGTCCAACTTTGTCATTCTGTGTCCTTTCGCATCCGGTGGTGTCGTCGAAGCCGTTCCGTCGTCGAAACCGGGCGATCGGCATCCAACACGGACGACGCCGTCGAGACCTCCGGGGAGACCATCGCGGGCGTAAACGTTTGACTTACTGTACCCCTTACGGTACGACCCTGCGCAAGTCTGACTTCAACGGCCTGCGGTCTTCGTCCCGCGTCAGTCCGTCGCGCCGATCAATGCGAGTGTCCCTAGATCCCGAATCGCCCGGCAGCTACGCTCCAACATGACGAGGAAGATCTCTTCGCCACGTGCTGTCGGTGTTGCGAAGGCGGCACCGAGAGCGATGATCAACGGGGCCTGCACCATCCCGAATCTGTAATCCTGCCAGCATGTTTCGGGTGTGTATCCGGTGACGCCGTAGTCGAGTAGTGCCCGGTGGTACACCTCTACGAGGCTTTCCTCGCACGCCGCTCGTGTGTCGGGGTCCAGACTGGTGCCGGTGAAATAGGCGAGGTCGCGGGCAGGTAGTCCGATGCCGAGTGTTTGCCAGTCGACCACGCTGACGCGGTTGGTCGTGCTGTCGAACATGAGGTTGTCGAGTCGGTAGTCTCCGTGCATCAAGGCGAAGCGGCCGGTTTCGGCGCCGGCGTGCAGCCAGGGCGTCACCAGGCCGAGCGCCTCCGAGAAAGTTTCACGGTCACGACGATCCATGCGCGCGCCGACCTTGTCGAGCGTGATGTCGGCGGCCATCCGTGCCACCTCGCCGAGGCCGCCCGCCGCTGCTACATCACCCGGTTTGGGCATTGCTACAGCGAGGTCAAGCCAGCGCGGATCGCACCAACTCGGCCCATGTAAGCCGGCCAATGCGGTGACGGCCTGACGCGCCGCATCGGTATCGCAGCCCGCGATCTGGTCGCCAGGAATCGCAGGGGCCAGGTCAGCGAGGAGCAGGGCGAAATCTGTGCCGTCCGCCGTGATATCGCTGTAGAAGCAGCGCGGTGTGGGCACGCTGGTCTGCTCGGCAGCCCGTCTGTAGAAGGTGATTTCGCTGAGATAGCCGAGCGTGACACCTGCGCGCACGCCATCATCGTCGGCGGGCAGTTTGATGACGAAAGTCGATGGGAACCCGTGCTCTCCGCTGGCATAACGTGGCGTGATTCGGAACGTCGCACCTGTCTGACCGGTGCCGATCCGGGAGATCTCGACATCCTCGACCACGACCGTGGCGTCATCCGATCCGAGCACGGCCTGCAGCCACCGGCGGGTGACGTCCGCGGCGCCGCGCGGAATCGGTACGGTTGCGCTCATCTCACCGGCCTCTTCTGCTCCGTGTCGCGGTACGCGGCGACGATGGGGGCGAGTTCGTCGGGGGTCGAGCCATGCATGATCACGCGGTCGGCGCCGTAGCTGAATTCCGCGCGGATGCGGTCGGCGCATTGCCGGGGTGTCCCGGTGGCCGCGGATACCAGCCACTCCTGTGGCAGCAATGTGGCGATGTGCTCGATCTGGTCGGCGGTGGCGACACCGTCGATCGGACCGGCTATCGAGGTCACAATCGGATCTGCGCGGAACCTCTGGAGGGCGCCGGGGTCCCAGTCGTTCGTGCGCACCAGCAGGTCTCCGTAGCCCTGCAGATATGTCGCGAGCCGAGCGGCGGTCTTCTTCAACCGAAGTTGTTCCGGGAGATGGTCTCCCACGGTGGCCAAGCATGACCAGACCCGCACCGAGTCGGGATCGCGACCGGCCTTCTCGGCAGCGAGCTTGACCGTCTGGACGCACCGTTGCAGAGTTTCCGGTGAGAAGTACGTGTGCAATATGACGTCGTCGAAGACCCGGCCTCCGAGCGACAAGGTGTTGGGGCCGAACGCGACCAATGCGAGTGGGATGTCCTCATCGAAGCTCTGGTCGAGAACGAGCACGGGGTAGGAGCCCAAGGGGCCGTCGTGGCCGATGATCAATTCTCCGCGCCACAGCCGTCGCATGACATCGGCCCAATCCTCGAGCTGTGCGGTTGTCACCGCGGGGATGCCGAACGCGGAATACATTGCCGCGACGCCGCGCCCGATACCGAGAGTGAATCGTCCCCCGGACAGTCTGTGCATGGTCGTGGCCCAGGACGCCGTGATCAGGGGGTGCCGCGTGTTGGGGTTGGTCGCGGCGGTAGCGACCCGGGTTCGCTCTGTCACCGCGCAGGCAGCGCCGGTGAGCGACGCGGCCTCTTTGACGTTCCAGCGTTCGGAGATGAACGCTGTGCCGAGTCCGAGTACCTCGCCCTTGCGGGCGTCGTCGGTGAGGTGGACCGGACCGCCCCCGCCTGAGCCTGCCAATAGGTAGTAACCCAACTCATCTAGTTGCCGCTGTTCGGTGGCCATGGTCTACCTCGATCTGGAAGCGTGAATGCAACAGGGGATCCCACGCCTGGCGGGAGCCTCAGCCGTGGGCGAAGCTCGGCTCGGCGGAGGTTCGGCGCATTATCGAGCGCGACGAGGGTTCGAGTAAGCCTCTCGGAGACGCTACCAATAGGGCAACGGTATTGTTGTCAGTTTGATGAACAGTAGTCCGAACCATGCGTCGATGACTCGCTGAGTTCTCGAGCGGCCGCATGGTGTGTCCTGTGGTCCGGTTGCCTTCTCGGCGAACCAGTGGTCGGGTAGTTCGGTCAGCGTCGTGTCGCGGGCAATCAGCGTTCCGCAGCCATACGTTCAGCATGTTCCTGTCGGTGCGGGGACAGGCTCTGATTTCAACGGCTTAGCGAAGGCTCGGTTGAAATCAGGCCGACCTGGCACATAGGGCGGGATCGGTGTGTACCCGGCCGAGGCGTAGAGGCGCATAGCGGCCTGGTTGTACGAGCCGGTCTCCAGGATGATCCGGGCTACGCCGTGCTCGAACGCGAATCGCTCGAGCCCCGAGAGGACGAGCCGGGCCACCCCGCGTTTGCGATGGTTCGGCACCACGAACATCTTCCGGATCTCGGCTGTCCGCTCGGTAAGCGATGACGTGCGGAGTCCACCGCAGGCGACCGGCTCGCCTGCGGTGTACGCGACGATGAACAGCCCTTGATGGGGTTCGTACTGCGCTGGTCGATCGAGATTCGGGGGATCGTCGAAGCCGACCATCGACCGACGCTCCTTGGCGTACTCCGCCATCAGCTGGACGGAGACCGGGTGGTCGAACCGATGTGGGATGAGCGTAGTAGTTCTGGAGGCCTCGGTGACTTGCCGAGCGTGCTTCACGGGTGCAGCGGAGGAATTCCGAGGCGAGGCCCCGGGTATCGGGCTCGGGTGCGACGTCATATCGATGTTTTTATCCCACAGTCGAGGGCGTCGCCCGAAGTGATTGGACTTGGTCGGCGAGGTGGCGGACCGCTGGCCGGCGATTGTGGGGGGTGAGGTCGCGCAGGAGCGTGTCGAGGTGCCCGATACACCGGTTCGAGCTGACGTCGTCGGCGAGGACCTCGACGGCTTGACCGGCCAGTGCAAGTGCTTGGTCGAGGTCGGGGTCGGCCTGCCGAACGTAGGTCGTGGCCAGCAATGTGTGGCGGAGAGCGCCTTCGCGTGAGGCGTTGGGGTCCTGCAGTCGTAGCGCTTGACGGAAGTGTCGGCGGGCGGCGGAGTGGTCGCCGAGTTTCAGATAACAGAAGCCGGCTTGGCCGTGGGCGTGGCCGGGGTTGAGCCAGTAGCTCCAGTCCGGCGCGGTCGTGGTCGGGGAGTCCAGATGGGCGAAGGCGTCGTCGATAGCGCGACGGCATTGGGTCGTCGATCCGTTGGTGGCGTGTGCTTCCGCGGCGCGCAGCGCCAGAATCGCTGACACGCGCGGGCTGGCACCGAGGTAGCCACGGCGGGCGGTTTCGGCGAGGGTGACGGCTTCATGTGGCTGCCGGATGTCTTTTGCCTGGCAGCTCATGAAGCCGAGGGTGTTGGCGGCCAGAGCGCGATCACCCGCGGTGTGTGCGGCGCGAAGCGCGGCCAGCCAAAAACGTTGTGCGCGGGCATGTTGTCCGGCGTCGAACGCCAGCCATCCTGCCAGACGCGACAATTCACCGGCGTTGCTGAAAAGACGTCGTCCGACAAGGTCGTTGTAGCTGCCTTTACCGATCAGTGCCACGACCTGGCGCAGGTGCGCGCGAACCATCAGCAGCAGCGCGTCACCCCCACCGCCGTCATCGAGGCGGCGCAAGCTGGCGTTCATGAGGTCGAGCTCGTCGACGGTGCTGACATTCACGCGGCGAGACTTGCCTGTGCGGGTGAGGTGTGCGACCGGCTCGGCCAGCAGCCGTTCGTGGGCAGGCGCGCTCATCGCGGCGCCCATCGTGGTGAGAAATACTCGCCGGTCCATAGGATCAGCCTCCGTCACTGCCCGCATTGCATGCATGGCCCCTTCGACGGTCCACGGTAGCGCCAGTCCGCTGTACGCGGGCAGCAACGGCTGCTGATCGGTCTTGCCGTTCGGGGCCCAGCCCAACGTTGCCGGGCTGATTGGGCGGGCGAGTTCGGCGCTGAGCAGAGCCGCGATCAGCTGTGGCCATGGAGCCCGGGGGCGGTGACCGGCCAGCCATTTGTAGGGCGTCTTCTCGTGAACGTGCTCGCGTCGCCCGTGCAGAGCGGCGTATTCAACAAGCTTGCGCGCCAGGGTCCCCCCAACGACAAAAACAGCACCATCGAGCCACACGTCGAAGCCGAATATTTGGTGCTCAAGAATGCCCAGAATCGCTCGTGGGCCAAACCCATCCTCGGCATGCCCCAAGAGGACAAGTGACTTCCAGGCTCGTTACGCCGACCGATGCAGTCGAGACGATCCGACGCAAGATCGGTCAGAAGTGGGCTGACGCGATCTGCGCGGACCACGGTGTTGGTGACGCTGTGGTCTTTTCGGTTCCGCTTCGTCCCGGAGTGTCTAGCGGGAGAGCAGTCGAGGAGATCGGGTATGGCTCCTGGCATACATGGCATATGACGTGGCGCACGTTCGACGCGCAATAGGTTGGCAGCGTCCCAGGCACGGAGATCATCCGTAGATCGGTGGTCATTCGTGGTGTGGCCGATGACTTCCCGGCCGCACTGATGGCAATGAACCTCACTGCCGCAGTCGAACTCGTCTCCCGGGTCCAGATCGAACCGCTGGCCGTCGATATCGATCGCGCTCGTTCAATTGCTGTGTCACTCGACGCTGCCGGCGCCCTGCTTACCCGGGCCACGTTGAAGGCGACCTATCGGTTGGCTGATCCTGACACGGCGGTCTTGTTCGAGGCCGTGGCCTGGCAACGCAATCATCCCGACGTGAGCACCTGGACCGCACGACAACTCCCGGTGCCCGGCATGCACTCCAAATGGCTGGAAATCTATGGTGCCCTACTGCAAGCGGTCGCCGGCCGCGATGTGCGCGCTGAAGTCCGGCCACGGCTCGCAGTGGTTCACCTGACCGACGTCGACCCTGACTACATAGCCTCGGGCGGACGAAGTCACGATGCCTGGACCACAGGCGACACACACGACCTCGCCTATGTACCGCGCGTTGTCCTCATAGTCGAAAACCGTGACTGCCGCCTCTGGTTCCCACCCGCCGCTGACACCATTGTCGTCGAAGGAAGCGGCAAAGCCGCCGCGGCTCTTTTGGCCGACATCGCGTGGATTCGTGTGTGTGAATACGTCGTCTACTGGGGCGATATCGACGCCGACGGCTACGCGATCCTCGATTGACTCCGCGCCGCAATGGTCAAGGCCACGCCCGACGGACTGCCAGCCAAAACCGTCCACACCATCCTCATGGACTCGACTGATCTAAACTATTACGCCGACCACGGCGTGAACCACGACAAGGACGGACGCCCGATCAAGCACTCGGCGATGACGCTCACCCGCCTAACCCACGCCGAAGCGACGGCCTACGACGCGGTCGCCACAGCCGGTCCCGCCCCATTCCGGCGAATCGAGCAGGAAGCCATTCCGCTCGCCCATGCTGCGGAACGCCTCAAGTCATTGATCAACGCGCTGACGGTTTCGTCGCTGTCCCCTGGTCGCTCGCGGCCTTCGGGTACGGCGCACCGACTGTGAGTACGGCCGTTAGTGGATCCCAGAGCCTCCCCTAGGGTTTGCGGAGTTGTCGCCCCCTCTTCGTCTCCGACTCCGTGCAAGCGATCGGCATCACTGCCTGAAGTTGGATCGGCAACCATCGTTGCCCGCCTTGATGATTGACTGCGGACGCCACCAGCAGTGCTGATATCGTTGGACCCGGGCGATGAGACAACGGAGAGGGTATACACGTGGAGCTGGAAAGCCTCGATTATGAAACTTTCGAGGCGCTCGTTGCGCTACTTCTCCGCCGCGCGAATTACGGAATCACAACCCATCCTGCCCCACCGGGGACTCGGGCGAAAAATGCAGGTGGCGTGGAGGTCGATTTTACTGCGCTCGGCCCCAGCGGCCAGCTTACCTTTGTTGAGGTAAAGCACACTCGTAATCCGCGTGTTCGCCCGAACCCTTCTATGATGAGGCAGGTGGTCGACCGGGCGATCAGGCTCCAGAAATTGTTTCCCCACTCGGCATTCCTGTTCGTCTACTCTGGGAAAATGTCGGCCTCTTTGGCGGATCGCTTCCGCGGGAACGGGATAGATATCTGGGACCGCGCTGAGATTGGGCAATATTTGGCTGAAAATTCTGACATAAGTTTCCTAATCGAGAAGGCTTCCATAAATCGTGACTTGAGTCCGCTCTTGGTCGACGATGTTGCTCCTCAAATGAAGAGTGTCACCGATCGGGTCGTCGATCAACTTGCTCGGGTACGAAAAGGGAAAGAAGGGTGGAGAGCCTTCGAGTCGACCGCGACTCAGGTGCTCGCAGAGATTTTCATCCATCAGCTTGAGCCACCGGACATGCAAAACCGTACCGACGACACGCTGGATATTATGGACGCGATATTTCCTATACCATATTCCGGTTCGCCCTGGTCGGCTTTGCGCAATGAGTTCCGGACACGATTCGTTGTTGCCGAGTTTAAAAACTACACCCATCCCGTCGGTCAGTGCGAGGTTGAATCGATAGCCCAGTACTTGCTACCAAAAGCATTTCGCATGCTCGGGCTGCTCGTATCGCGGCAGACTCCAGGTGATCCGGCATTGCGAGCACGACGGCGGGCGTGGCTTGAACATGACAAGGTTATTGTCTTCCTGAGTGATGATGATC
The DNA here is from genome assembly GCF_042719755.1 of Nocardia sp. NPDC058519. NCBI lineage: Bacteria > Bacillati > Actinomycetota > Actinomycetes > Mycobacteriales > Nocardiaceae > Nocardia > Nocardia sp. NPDC058519. The sequence goes on from NZ_JBHXNK010000017.1 coordinate 151,823, forward strand.
TGATCTCCATGGCACAAATCGTGGACGAAAAAGCAGATCCCTTTATCATCATTGAAAGCCAACTCACCGACTTCTTTCGAACGTTAAGCATTTAGGCGCTAGGTCATGTATGTGGCCCTGATCTTTGCTTGTGGAATGGTGCCCTCGGCGGCCAGATCGATCAGCCTGCGTTAGCGTTCGTCGGGGGCCCGTAGTCGTCAGCTCAGGCACTCTGGGCGTGAACCGCTTGCGCAACTTGTACAGTCTTCGGCATCCAAGTCATTTATCGCTCGGCACCTGTCGCATGACCAGTGCGTCGCCGACGCTGTGTCGTGCCTCGTCTCGGGTGGGTGGACCGACAAGTCTGGGTCATGGCGCAGCGAATCGGCTATCGAGCCGTCAGGGTCCAGGCCTTCCGCCTGTGCCGCGATACGTGCAGCAATCCGGTAATCTGCAGATTCGGCTGCGGCCGCCCAATCGAGTAGGTCTTGGCTTTTCTCAGCGGCAGTTGCGATTGCTACAAGGTAGAGCAAAATCGCCCGGTCACGTGGCCGACTCGACATGTCTCTCTTGAGCATGTCCTCACTGTTCCACGGGGGGTTCTTGACATTACCGAGCACCTCTGCGGCGGCCCACGCAATCCAGTCAGGCCCGGAGTCTAAGCATGAAGCTAATAGGAGCAACTGATCGGAGGTCAGCGCCGCATTCAGATCCTCGGAGAGTGCGGGCTCATCGAGTGCGCTGGTCCCAGCTACGAACCATTCGCCCATTTCTGCGCGCTCGCCGTCCGCTGCGCCAACTTCCCGGATATGCTTCGCTTGCTGCGCGATCGCGAACTTGTCCAGATCATAGGCGTCGGCGAGAGCAGCCAGCGTGTCGTGCCGTATGGCCGCGGAGTCGGTCCATCCACCCGAACTGCCACGGTGGTCGTCATAATCGGTCACTTGGAGGAAAGATCCGAGGTCGGCCAGAGGCCACGACCCGTCACAGGGTGGTGGTTGTTTCGGGGGAGGTGCGAACGCGCTCAGATCGTCGAGAAGGGCAGTTCGATTCCTTCGGTAGGTGTCGAGCCAGTTCCTTGCCGTTTCTCTGATTCCCGAGAGGCTTTCGCCGATGTCCGTGTCGACGCCTGCGTGTTCGAGAACGGTGGCAATTCGAATCGCTATTTCTGCTGCACTGTGATTAGCGATGAGGGCGGATCGCTTGCCACCGTGTTCTGGCAATTCGTCGAGGCGGTGTGCTGCAGCGAGGGCGACGCGGTCCAGTCCCGGTGCCAGAGGCTCACCGGACACGATTGTGAACCGGCGACGGTGCGTCTCCACCACGTCCGGTCGGGTTGGCATGGCGATATTGAGCGCGGTCATGACGGTCTCGGCCGCCGTTGAGCCGAGCCGTTGTTCGTCGGTGCTGGTGTCGGTAAGAACACATAGTGCTGCAGCGATCAACGAGGCACGTTCATCGAGCTCAGCACGGGCAATCAATTCTGCACGCTGGGCACGTGCATCTGCGGAGAGGGCGAGCAGACACGCTGCTTCGACGAAAGCCCAGGGGTCGGCGTCAGCTGTATCGGTTCCCGAGCTGTGCGATTCTGGGAGAGTTCGGCGAGCACGCACGACCGGAGGCTCGCCTTCGCCTATGGCGGTGATGCCGGTTGCGAGCTGAGCCAGTGTGCGATCTTGCTCCTCCCGGGTGAGCGTAACGATGCCGCGGTCAGCCAGTTCCGCGACGAGCAGGGAGATGTGCGGCTTGTCGCAGTCACCGAGGTCGAGCAGTGCAGTGACGGTGCGGTTGTCCAGGTCGGCTGCCAGTCCGATGGCACCGTCGGAGTCGGTGTAGGTCAGCGCGTCGTTGAGCCATGTCGTGAGCGCTACTTCATCAGAGTCCTTGGCCCACATAGCGGTGGCGATCTCGACGAAGACTTTGCTGCGCGTGGTGAGCTGGTCGGTGGCGTCGATGACGAACACGGCGACGTGCTCGTCCCAGAAGCGCAGTACGTGCTCGGCTACTTCGCGCGCCCTGGCTGGCGCGAGCGCCCATCGGTCCGGATCTCGCAGCAGCGAAGTCAGCGCTTCGGTTGCGTCCGACCGGGGGACACTCAGCCCACCGTCCAGCATTCTCCCGAGTTCGACGAAGCCGTCGAGCAGCATCTGTGAGCTCAGTTCATGAGCCCACGGCCGGAGTCGGTCGGGTGCGTGCCGACTCTGTTCCCAGCGTTCGACCGATTGCTCGACCGCTCGGTGCAACAGCTTTGCCCGACCTCTCGGCAACTCTGCATCCGGTGTGTCGGCGCAGATCAGCGCGAGGAGTATAGCCAGGAGCGGTACCTGGAGCAGATGATCGTGTTGTTCACTCGCGCCCTTGATCCAGCCACGACGGGCCGCCAGCCACGTCCTTCTGTTGGTTTCCGGTGCCCGCGCTTCGGCGCAGGCACCGAGGACCGCATCTACTGTCGCACTGAGATCGTCCGGGGGAGCGAGTTCGGCGCGTGGCAGTTCCAGGCGGGCAGCAGCACGCTCTGCATTGGCACGGGTCGCTAGAACGAAGCCTGTGGTCGAGGGAAGCGCCTCGAGGAGGTCGGAGAGTTGCTGGGCGATCCATGGTGCACGAGAGCCGCATTCGTCTAGGTCATGTCTCCCAATAGCTTCAGCCATTCGACCGTGAGGGCCATGACGAACCCGGCCCGGTAAGTGCAGGCCAGCTTGTCATAGCGAGTTGCAACACCACGCCAGTGTTTGACCTTGTTGAACGCCCGCTCGACCACATTTCGACCCTTGTAAGCCTCCGAGTCGAACCGGGGCGGACGTCCACCAGCACGACCTCGGCGTTTCCGGTTGGCAACCTGATCAGACCGTTGCGGGATCACCGCCACGGTCCTCTTGCTCCGCAACAGTTTCCGATTCGCAGCCGAGGAATATGCCTT
>NZ_JBHXNK010000018.1:0-153762 GCF_042719755.1 Nocardia sp. NPDC058519
CCGGATGCGGTGAGAGCCGCACGTCCGGTTCGGCGGGCGGCCAAGGGAAACGGATTCGGAGCAATCCGGACACCGCGCCCTTGGCCGACCCGACTGTACTTACAGCCCTGACCTACCGGACCTCATCGACCACCACCGGGTAGCCCAGTTCGTAGAACTTGGGTGCGGATTGCCGCACACACCCAACATCCACGACATCGCCGCGGACCGCATCGACTCCGCCCGCACGCTCTACATCGACAACGACCCGATCACAACAACTCAGAAGGAGCCCCGTGCCCATCGAGCACGAAGCGAAAATCCTCGACATCGACCCCGACATCATCGACCGTCACATCCTGGACAAAGGCGGCCGCAAGCTCGGCGAGCGATTCATGCGCCGCTACGTCTACGACGTCACCCCCGGTGTCAATGGCAAGTGGATCAGGCTGCGCGACAACGGAAAACGGACGACGCTCGCGGTCAAAGAGATCGCCAGCGACGCCATCGACGGCACACATGAGGTGGAGGTGAGCGTCGACGACTTCGCCGCTACCAACGCCCTGCTCGAGATGATGGGATTCTCTGCGAAGTCGTACCAGGAAACCAAGCGGATCAGCTACACGCTCGACGGCGCAGAGCTCGAACTCGATAACTGGCCCAGGATCCCGTCGTATCTCGAGATCGAAGCCGCCACCAAAGCCGACGTCATCCGTGTCGCCGAACTGCTCGGCTACACCGAAGCAGACCTCACCGGCGAGAACACGATAAAAACCTACGCACGCCACGGAATCGACCTCAACACGATACGAGAACTGCGCTTCTGACGCTGTCCATACCTCGCCGCGAGCTGCCCGAACAGCAGAACAACGCCAAGGTGATCGGTGCGGGCATGGCGCAACCTCGTCACCGACCGCACGGACCTCGTCAGCGCCGAGCAACCCAGATGGCGGGATTACAGTTCAGTGGATGAGTTTCAGAATCGCGGCCTACGCCGTCTGCCTCGAACGGGGGCGGGTGCTGCTCACTCGTCACGTGGCTGCAAGCGGCGAAACCACGTGGACACTTCCAGGCGGTGGGGTCGAGCATGCGGAGGATCCCTTCGATGCGGTGATCAGGGAGCTCTCCGAGGAAACCGGCTACAGCGGGGTTGTCGAACGCCTGCTGGGGGTGGATTCGAGGGTGATTTCCGCGGCCGTTGCCCATGCGGGAGTCGAGCATCAGAATGTCGGAATCTTCTACCGCGTCCGAGTCACCGGCGGTCGGCTTCGAGCCGAACTGGACGGGGCAACTGTCGAGCCCACCTGGACTCCGATCGGTGAGGTGGCTTCTCTGCGCCGATCATCGCTTGTCGAAAACGGCCTGGCTCTGGCACAGACACTTCCGGCAACCGGTCACGTCACGACCACTCCCGTCGGCGGTTTGATCCAGCACTGAATACCGGCGGCACGGCCTCGAGCCCATCGAGCGATACAACGACCACGGTGGCGGCCAGGTGGTTGATCACAGCGCAGCGGTCGGTGTCACTCTCCCCCGGTCGGCGCCGTCGCGGCGACACGGCCGACGATGCCCTTGGCGATGGAGGCGGTGACCCGGTCTGTCACCGCGCTCGTCGAGCGCAACAGCAGTTGCAGGGGCTGTTTGCCCTCTACGGCGAAGGTCCATGTCAGCCGGGTTCCTGTGGCGGTCGGGGCCAGTTCGATGTCCTCGGCGAAGCGACGGAGCCCGGGGATCGAGGCGAAGTCGACGGTAAAGGTCATGCGCTGCTGGTCTTCCCAGCGGTAGAAGCGTTCGGTCAGGGCGGCGATGCGCCCGAGGGTGACGACGCGGACCGCGCCGACGCCGAAGGGTCGCGGCGAGGTCCACCGCATTCCGGTGACCAGCCCGGACCACGACACAAGTGCGTCGTCGGCGGTCAGGGCCGCCCAGACCTCCGACGGCGGGGCGGGAATGTCGAGGATGTGGACGAAGCGGTTCGATGCGCTCGCGAGGAATTCGTCGTCGGATTCGATCAAGGCGAATGACTGAGCCATGGTTATCGGTGTTCTTCCTGTTGTCGATCCACTGTCGATAGTCCGTTCCAGCACAGGGCGGACGCGGTGTCGACCGCGTCCTTCTTCGGGATCGGCCGCCCGGCCTCCAGCCAGTGGCCTGCCGCGAGGCGGCTGAGGCCGACCAGTCCCCAGGCGTGGATGTCGGCCCTGTTCGCGTCCACACCCGCTGCCCTCAGTTCAGCGCTCACTGAGACGGCGCATTCGCGCATCGCGTTGCGCACCCGCCATTCGACGCACGGTTCGCTCGGCACCGCCGATTCGAACACCAGCACATACCCGCCCAGGTCGTGTTCGACGAAATCGAAATAGGCCTGCACCGCCCCACGCACCCGGTTTCGTGGCTCGGTGCCCGCAGCGAGAGCCGCGCGGACCCCGTCGACCATCCGGTCCAGATGAAGTTGCAGCACAACGAGATACAGATCCAGCTTGCTCGCGAAATGATCGTAGAGCACCGGCTTGCTGATCCCGGACCTGGCGCTGATCTCGTCCATCCTGGCGCCGTGGTATCCGTTGGCGACGAAGACCTCTTGCGCGGCGACCAGCATCGTCTGCCGCCGGTGGGCCCGCGCGACGGGCCCCCGAAGGTCGGCGGCAGAGGTGGCCGATCCCCCGGCACCCGGGGTCACCGGGTGCCGGGTGTCGCCGCGCATCGTCGTCATCGGAAACCGGTGCTCAACCGAGCGTTTCGCCTGCTGCGGCCTTGGTGCGCAACGACTCCGGGACCTCGAAGCGGGCGCCGTAGGCCGCGCGTAGCTGGTCGGCCCGCGCGACGAATCCGGCGAGGCCGCCCTCGTACTGGTTGATGTACTGGATCACACCACCGGTCCAGGCGGGGAAACCGATGCCGAAGATCGATCCGATGTTCGCGTCCGGCACAGTGCGGAGCACACCCTCGTCGAAACACCGCACGGTGTCGAGGGATTCGGCGAACAGCATCCGTTCCTGCATGTCGATGAACGGGATGCCGTGGTCGCGGGTGTACTTCTCGGCCAGTCCCGGCCAAAGGCCGAGCTTCTTGCCGTCGGCGTCGTAGTCGTAGAAGCCGCGGCCCTCGAGCCTGCCCGGCCGGTCGAAGTCGTCGACCATCGCGTCGACGAGCGGGTAGGCCTTCGAATCGGTCCAGTCGCGGCCCTCGGCGAGCAGGTTCTCCTTCAGGCTGCGCCGGATCTTCTGGGCCAGTTTCATATTGATCTCGTCGGCCAGCGCGAGCGCGCCGACCGGGTAGCCCGCCTGGGTGGCGGCCTGTTCGACGCTGGCGGGGTGCACGCCCTCGGCGACCAGCGCGATGGCCTCGTCCATGAACTGGCCGATGACCCGGCTGGTGAAGAAGCCGCGGCTGTCGTTGACCACGATCGGGGTCTTCTTGATGGCGAGGGTGTAGTCGATGGCGCGGGCGATCGCTTCGTCGCTGGTCTGGTCGCCGACGATGATCTCGACCAGCGGCATCTTGTCCACGGGCGAGAAGAAGTGCAGACCGATGAAGTCCGCGGGTCGCTGTACGCCGGTGGCCAGGTCGGTGATAGGCAGAGTGGAGGTGTTGGAGCCGAGCAGGGCATCCGGGTTCACCAGCGCCTCGATCTCGCCGAACACCTTCTTCTTCAGGCCCGGGTCCTCGAACACCGCCTCGACGACGAAGTCGCAGCCCGCGGCGTCGGCCGGATCGGCGCTCGGGTGGATGCGGCCGAGGATCTCGTCGTACTTGTCCTGGGTCACGGCACCCTTGCTCAGCGCCTTGTCCAGCAGCTTGGCCGAGTAGGCCTTACCGCGCTCGGCCGCCTCGATGGTGACGTCTTTGAGCACGACCTGCATACCGGCGCGGGCCTGCACATAGGCGATGCCCGCGCCCATCATGCCCGCGCCGAGCACGAGGACCTTCTCCGGCGTGCGCACGGGGAAGCCTTCGGGGCGGCTGCCGCCCTTATTGATCGTCCCCAGATCGAAGAACAGGGACTTGATCATGTTGGTGGAGACCTGACCGCAGATCAGGTTGGTGCAGTAGCGGGTCTCGATGGCGAACGCGGTGTCGATGTCGACCTGCGCGCCCTCGACCGCCGTCGCCAGCACCGCGATCGGCGCGGGCATCGGCGCGCCCTTGAGCTGCTTGCGCACATTGGCGGGGAACGCGGGCAGGTTGGCTGCCAGCGCCGGGCTCGACGGGAGGCCGCCGGGGATCTTGTAGCCCTTGACATCCCACGGCTGGGCCGCTTCGGGGTTGGCCGCGATCCAGGCGCGGGCCTGCGCGAACATCTCCTCGCGGGTGGCGGCGACCTCGTGGATGATCCCGACCTGCAACGCCTTTGCGGGTTTCATCCGCTGGCCCTGCCCGACGACATTGAGCACGGCGTTGGTGATGCCGAGCAGCCGGACGGTCCGGGTGACGCCACCCGCGCCGGGCAGCAGCCCGAAGGTGACCTCCGGCAGGCCGAGCAGGCTGCCCTTGGCGTCGAGCGCGATCCGGTGGTGGGCGGCGAGCGCGACCTCGAAGCCGCCGCCGAGCGCGGTGCCGTTGATCGCGGCGGCCACCGGCTTGCCCAGCGTCTCGAGGCGACGGAACGCGGCCTTGTAGGTGTCGAGGCCGAGCGCGATCTGCGGCGCGGTCTCCGGTGTCGCGTTCATCAGCAGGTTCAGGTCGCCACCGGCGAAGAACGTGTCCTTGCCCGAGGTGAGGATGACGCCGTCGAAGGTGTCCTTCTCCGCTTCGAGCCGGTCGACGGTCGCGGTGAGGTCGCGCGCGAACGCCTCGGTCATGGTGTTCGTCGACTGGTTCGGGTCGTCGATGGTGAGCACGAGCACCCGGTCGGTGCCCAGCTCCCAGGCAATCATGTTCTCGCTCATGGTCTTTCCTCTGTATCCGGGTCCGGCGCTCAGACGCGCTCGATGATGGTGGCGATACCCATGCCGCCGCCGATGCACAGCGTGATCAGCGCGCGGCGCGCTCCCCGGCGCTCCAGCTCGTCGACCATGGTCCCGGTGATCATGGCGCCGGTGGCGCCCAGCGGGTGGCCCATGGCGATGGCGCCGCCGTTGACGTTGATCTTCTCGTCGGGCACGCCGAGCTTCTTCTGGAAGTTCAGCACCACCGAGGCGAAGGCCTCGTTGAGTTCGAACAGGTCGATGTCGTCGACGGTGAGACCCGCGACGGCGAGCGCCTTCTCGGTCGCCGGGACCGGTCCGGTCAGCATGATCGTGGAGTCGCTGCCGCTCACCGCGGAGGCGATGATCCTGGCGCGCGGGGTGAGACCGGCTGCGCTGCCCGCGGATTCGCTGCCGATGAGCACCAGCGCCGAACCGTCGACGATGCCGGAGGAGTTACCGGCGTGGTGCACGTGGTTGATCTTCTCGATGTGGTGGTAGCGCTGCAGGGCGACCGCGTCGAAGCCACCCATCTCCCCCATCGCCGCGAACGACGGTGTCAGCCCGGCCAGGCTGTCCACGGTGGTGCCCGGCCGCATGAACTCGTCGTGGTCGAGCAGCACCGCGCCGTTGATATCACGCACCGGAACAACCGATTTGGCGAAGTAGCCGCCCGACCAAGCCGCTGCCGCCTTCTGCTGTGACCGGACCGCGAAGGCGTCGACGTCCTCGCGGGTGAAACCCTCGATCGTGGCGATCAGGTCGGCGCTGACGCCCTGCGGCACGAAGTAGGACTGGTAGTTCGTGATCGGGTCGAGCGCCACGCGCCGCCGTCGGAGCCGAGCGGAATCCGCGACATCGACTCCACGCCACCGGCGATGACGAGCTGCTCCCAGCCCGACCGCACCTTCTGCGCGGCGGTGTTGACCGCTTCCAGGCCCGAACCGCAGAACCGGTTGAGCTGCACGCCGGCGACGGTGTCTGGCAGTCCGGCCGCGATCGCGGCGGTCTTGGCGATGTCGGCGCCCTGGTCGCCCACCGGCGACACCACGCCGAGCACGATGTCATCGATCGCGGCGGGATCGAGGTCGGGATGGCGGGTCTTCAGTTCATCGATGAGCCCGACCACCAGGTCGAGCGGCTTGACGCCGTGCAGGGCGCCGGTCTTCTTGCCGCGGCCGCGCGGGGTGCGGATCGCGTCGTAGATGTATGCCTCGGTCATGGTTCCTCGAAAAGTGTGTGGGGTGATGCCGGGTCAGCGATGGGTGAAGTTCGGTGGCCGCTTGTCGACGAAGGCGTTCATGCCCTCGGTCTGGTCCTCGATCGCGAACAGCGAGTGGAAGACGCGGCGCTCGAAGCGGATTCCCTCGGCGAGGGTGGTCTCGAAGGACCGGTTCACTGCTTCCTTGGCGATCATGGTGACCGGCAGCGACTTCGCCGCGATGGTCTCGGCCACCTCGGCCGTGACGTCGAGCAGGTCGTCGGCGGCCACGATGCGCGAGACGAGGCCGGCGCGTTCGGCTTCCTCGGCGCCGATGGTGCGTCCGGTCAGCACCATGTCCATCGCCTTGGCCTTACCCACCGCGCGGGTGAGTCGCTGGGAGCCACCGATGCCGGGGATCACGCCGAGCTTGATCTCGGGCTGGCCGAATTGCGCGGTGTCGGCGGCGATCAGGATGTCGCAGAGCATGGCGAGCTCGCAGCCGCCGCCCAGGGCGTATCCCGCGACCGCGGCGATGGTGGGCTTGCGGAACTGCGCGAGCCGGTCCCAGCGGGCGAAGAAATCGTCCATGAACATGTCCATGTACGACTTGGGCGCCATCTCCTTGATGTCGGCGCCCGCCGCGAATGCCTTGGCGGAGCCGGTGATCACGACGGCGCCGACCTCGTCGTCACGCCCGAGTTCGTCGAGCGCGGCGACGATGTCGTCGAGCACCCCGGTGTTGAGTGCGTTGAGGGCCTTTGGCCGGTTCAGCGTGATCCAGCCGACGCGGTTCTTGGTCTCGACCAGGATGGTTTCGTAGTCGTTCACGCGGTGGCCTCGCCGGATCGGTCGCGGATGTCGGTGACGATGGCGGAGAAGTCGCGGTGTGCGTCGGTCTGGTTGAACCGCGCGTAGATCGCGGCGGCGAGTTCGCCGAGCTGTCCGTCGATCCCGTTGGCCTGCAACGCGTTCGCGGCCAGGGTGAGGTCCTTCGACATCAGCGCGGTGGCGAAGCCGGGCAGGTAGTCGTTGTTGGCAGGGCTGGCGGGCACCGGGCCGGGCACCGGGCAGTAGCTGGTCAGCGCCCAGCTCTGGCCCGATGCGGTGGACACCACGTCGAAGAACGACTGGTGGCTCAGGCCGAGTCGCTCACCGAGCACCAGCGCCTCCGACAGCCCGATCATGGAGATCCCGAGCAGCATGTTGTTGCAGATCTTGGCGGCCTGACCGACCCCGGCGTCACCACAGTGCACCACCTTGCCGCCCATCACCCCGAGCACCTCGCTCGCGTCGGCGAAGTCGGCTGCCGCGCCACCCACCATGAAGGTGAGGGTGCCCGCGGTGGCCCCGGCGACACCACCGGAGACCGGCGCGTCCAGCGGGCGGTGACCCGCCGTGACGGCCAGTGCCGCAGCTGCTTTCGCGTCGGCGACGTCGATGGTGGAACAGTCGATGAACAGCGTGCCCGGCGTGGCGGCGGGCAGCAGCTCGGCGTAGACGTCGAGGACGAGTTTGCCGTTGGGCAGCATGGTGATCACCACGTCACGGTCGGCGGCAGCCGCGGCGGCGGTGTCCACCACGGTCGCGCCGTCGGTGCGGGCCTGTTCCTGCGCGGCGGGCACCGGGTCGTAGGCGAGCACTTCGTAGCCCGCCCGCACCAGGTTCGCCGCCATCGGGCCGCCCATGTGTCCGAGCCCGAGGAAACCGATCTTCTTGCTCATCGCTGCGCCTTCGCTGTCGTCGAACCCAGTTCCGCCGCACCGAGATCGGCGAAGTAGGCCGCCACCTGGTCGTCGGTTACCTCGGCGAGCGTTGCCGGCCGCCACTGGGGATTGCGGTCCTTGTCGATCACCTGGGCGCGGATGCCCTCGACCAGGTCGTGTGAGCCGAGCGCGGCGATCGAGACCCGGTATTCCTGGTCGAGCACCGCCTCGAGGCTGGTCAGTTCGCGCGCCGCGCGCAGCGACCGCAGCGTGACCTTCAGCGCCACCAGCGATTTGGCCAGCAGGTCGTCGGCGGCCTTCGCGGCATCGGGTGACTCGTGGGCCCGCAACCTTGCCGCGATCTCCTCGACGGTGTCCGCGCTGTAGCAGGCATCGATCCAGCTCTGCTGGGCGAGCAACTCCGAAGCCGGTGCGGCCGTGGCGAACTGCGCGATCGCCTCGTCGGCATTCGCCGTGCGCAGCGCGTCGAGCAGGCCGTCGAGATCGCCGGAAGGCACGTAGTAGTCGGCGAATCCGGCCGCGATCGCATCGCCCGCGCCCATGCGGGCGGTGGTCAACGCGACGTGCGTGCCGAGCTCACCGGGCGCCCGCGAGAGCAGGTAGGTGCCGCCGACGTCGGGGATGAAACCGATACCGACCTCGGGCATCCCGATCTTGGACCGCTCGGTGACGACGCGGTGGCTGCCGTGCCCGGACAGACCGACCCCGCCGCCCATCACGATGCCGTCCATGATCACCACATACGGCTTGGGATAGCTGCCGATCAGCGCGTTGAGATGGTACTCGTCGCGCCAGAACCGCCCGGTCGGCGAATCAGCGCCGGCCGTACCGCCTTTCGCGTCGGCGTGGATGGCGACGATGTCGCCGCCCGCGCAGAGCCCGCGCTCGCCCGCGCCGGTGAGCACGACGGTGCGCACCGCGTCGTCGTCGGCCCAGGACCGCAGTGCGTCGGTGATGGCAAGGGTCATCGCGTGATTGAGCGCGTTGATGGCCTTGGGCCGGTTCAGGGTGATCAGGCCGAGACCGTCACGGACGGTGATCAGGACTTCGGGCTCGTCGGTCATGCTGCTCCGATCAGTGAGCGGGCGACGACCACCCGCATGATTTCGTTGGTGCCCTCGAGGATCTGGTGCACTCGCAGGTCGCGCACGATCTTCTCCAGGCCGTATTCGTGCAGGTAGCCGTAGCCGCCGTGCAATTGCAGTGCCTTGTTGGCGACCTCGAAACCGGTGTCGGTGGCGAATCGCTTCGCCATCGCGCACAGGGATACCTTGTCCGGTGCGTCGGCGTCCAGCGCGGCGGCGGCCCGCCACAGCAGGGTCCGTGCCGCCTCCAGCTCGGTGCCCATGTCGGCCAGCTCGAACTGCAGAGCCTCGTTGCGCACCAGCGGTTTACCGAAGGCGTGGCGTTCGGTGAGGTAGCGGACCGTCTTGTCGAGCGCGGCCTGCGCGCCGCCGATCGAGCAGGCGGCGATATTGAGCCGCCCGCCGTTGAGGCCGTTCATCGCGATCGAGAAGCCGTCGCCCTCGGCCCCGAGGCGGTTGGCGACCGGCACCCGGGCGCCGTCGAGCAGGACCTGACGGGTCGGCTGGGCATTCCAGCCCATCTTCTTCTCATTGGGACCGACCGTCAGACCCGGTGTGTCGGCCGGGACGATCAGCGCCGAGATACCGCGCGGGCCGTCCCCGCCGGTGCGCACCATCATCACGTACACGTCATTGGCGCCCGCGCCGGAGATGAACTGCTTGGCGCCGGTGAGGATGTAGTCCTCGCCGTCGCGAACGGCCTTGGTACTCAAGGCCGCCGCGTCGGAGCCGATGCCCGGCTCGGTCAGGGCATAGCTGCCGAGCAGCTCCATCGACGCCATCCCCGGCACCCACCGCTGCCGCTGCTGCTCGGTGCCGTAGGCATCGATCATCCAGGTCGCCATGTTGTGGATCGAGATGTACGCCGCCACCGAGGGGCACCCGGTCGAGAGCTGTTCGAAGATCCGGACCGCGTCCAGCCTGCGCAGTTCGGAGCCGCCGACGTCGCCGCGCACCGAGATGCCGCCGAGCCCGAGGGGGCCTGCCTTGCGCAGCACATCGACCGGGAAGTGTTTGCGCTCATCCCAATCCAGCGCGTTCGGCGCCAGGAACTCGTCGGCGAACTGGCGCGCGGTCTCACCGATCGCGCGCTCGTCCTCATCGAGGGTGAACATCACCGCATCAGTCCATCGTCGGGATGACGAACGCGTTGGACTCCTTGAGTCCGGCAGGCCAACGCTGGGTGACAGTCTTGGTCTTGGTGTAGAACCGGATCGAGTCCGGGCCGTGCTGGTTGAGGTCGCCGAAGCCCGAGCCCTTCCAGCCACCGAAGGTGAAGTAGGCGATCGGCACCGGGATCGGCACGTTCACGCCGACCATGCCGACCTGCACGCGGGCGGAGAAGTCGCGGGCCGTGTCACCGTCGCGGGTGAAGATCGCGACACCGTTGCCGTATTCGTGCTCGTCGACCAGCCGCAGCGCCTCTTCGTAGTCCCCCGCGCGCACCACGGTGAGCACCGGGCCGAAGATCTCTTCTTTGTAGATCCGCATGTCGGCGGTGACGTTGTCGAACAGGCTCGCACCGACGAAGAAGCCGTCCTCGGCGCCGTCGACGGTCAGTCCGCGACCGTCGACCAGCAGCTGCGCGCCCTCGTCGACACCGATCTGCACGTAGTCGTTGACCCGGTTCACACCGTCGAGCCCGACCAGCGGACCGAAGTCGGCGCCCGGGTCGTCGGAGCGGCCGACATTGAGCTTGTGCACGCGCTCGGTGAGCTTCGCGACCAGCCGATCCGCGGTCTCCTGACCCACCGGCACGGCCACCGACAGCGCCATGCAGCGCTCACCCGCCGAGCCGTACGCCGCGCCGATGAGCTGATCGGCGACATCGTCGAGGTCGGCGTCGGGCATCACGACGGCGTGGTTCTTGGCTCCGCCGAAGCACTGCGCGCGCTTGCCGTTGGCGGTCGCGGTCTCGTAGATGTACTGGGCGATCGGGGTCGAGCCGACGAAGCCGACCGCCTTGATCCGCGGGTCGTGCAGGATCGCGTCGACGGCTTCCTTACCGCCGTTGACCACGTTGAACACGCCCGGCGGCAGACCCGCCTCGAGGAACAGCTCGGCCAGGCGCAGCGGCACCGAGGGATCACGCTCGGACGGCTTGAGCACGAAGGCGTTGCCGCAGGCCAGCGCCGGGCCCGCCTTCCACAGCGGGATCATCGCCGGGAAGTTGAACGGGGTGATCCCGGCGACGACACCGAGCGGCTGACGCATCGAGTACACGTCGATGCCGGTGCCCGCGCTGTCGCTGTACTCGCCCTTGAGCAGGTGCGGAATGCCGATGGCGAACTCGATGACCTCGAGTCCGCGCTGGATGTCGCCCTTGGCGTCGGCGATGGTCTTGCCGTGCTCGGCCGAGAGCAGCGCGGCCAGGCTGTCCATCTCGTCGTTGACCAGGTTCACGAACTTCATCAGCACCCTGGCGCGCTTCTGGGGGTTGAACGCCGCCCACCCCCGCTGGGCCTCGGCCGCGTTCGCGATCACCGCGGCCACCTCGGCGGTGTTCGCCAGCGGAACCCTGGCCTGGACCTGTCCGAGGTTGGGATCGAAGACGTCGCCGAAGGCGCCGGAAGTGCCGGTGACGTGCTTGCCGCCGATGAAGTGCGTGAGTTCGCGAACCATGCCAGTCCTACTCCGTTGATGTCGGTTGCGCGGTGCGCGCAGTTGGAGGTTATCCAATAGTTGGATGTCCAAGCAATTGGAACCTTCGCAGTACGGTTGATGTTTGTCAATGCCCTACCCTCACTATTGACAGATTGCCAACAGAGTGTCCACTCTGGTGCGCAGTCCATCGAAACAAGGAGAGGAACTCGATGAGCACCGTCGACACCGACGCCGAGTCGGAGCTGCAGGGCCTGGCCGAGCTGGCCCGCAACTTCTTCGTCAACACCGTCGCGCCGCACCGCGAGGAGTTCGCCGCGCAGGGTTACCCCAGCCGTGAGGTCTACCGGCAGGCCGGTGAGCTGGGCCTGCTGTGCATGTCGGTTCCCGAGGAATACGGCGGCGGCGGTGGCACTTTCGCGCACGAGGCCGTGCCGTTCACCGAGCAGGTCAAAGGCGGCGACTCCGCGATGCAGCTGGGTGTGCACACCGGCATCGTGCCGCACTACATCCTGTCCTACGCCTCGGAGGAGAACAAGAAGCGCTGGCTGCCCAAGCTCGCCTCCGGCGAGTGGATCGGCGCCATCGCCATGACCGAGCCGGGCACCGGCTCCGACCTGCAGAACATCGCGACCAAGGCGGTGAAGGACGGCGACGACTACGTGATCAGCGGCGCCAAGACCTTCATCTCCAACGGCCGCAACTGCGATCTGCTGATCATCGCCGTCAAGACCGACCCCAGCCTCGGCGCCAAGGGCGTGTCGCTGGTGGTCGCCGAGGTCGCCGACGACACCCCCGGATTCGAGCGCGGCAGACTGCTGAAGAAGGTCGGCCAGAAGGGCCAGGACACCACCGAGCTGTTCTTCGACGGGCTCCGGGTGCCGCAGGCGAACCTGCTCGGCGACGCCGAGGGCCAGGGCTTCATCCAGCTCATGCAGCAACTGCCACAGGAACGGCTGATCTGCGGGGTCGCCGCCGCGGCCGCGATCGAGGCCGCCGTCGACGAGACGCTCGCCTATGTCAAGCAGCGCAACGCATTCGGCAAGCCGCTGTTCGCCCTGCAGAACACCCGCTTCGAGCTGGCCGACTGCGCGACGATCGCGACCGTCGTGCGCACCTTCGTCGACGACGCGGTGGCCAAGCACCTGCGCGGCGCACTGGATGTGAAGACCGCCGCGATGATCAAGTACTGGACCACCGATCAGCAGTCCCAGGTGATCGACCGGTGCGTCCAGCTGCACGGCGGCTACGGCTACATGGAGGAGTACCCGATCGCGCGCCTGTGGATCGACGGGCGCATCTCACGCATCTACGCGGGCGCCAACGAGGTCATGAAGGACCTGATCGCCCGCTTCCTCTGACGCGTCGGCCCGCGTCTACGAGCCGGTCACCAGAATCGGGACCACGTAGGCGCGGGCGAACGCCGCCAAGGCCTGCTCCGAGCCGGTATCGATGGTGCCGACCGGCTGCAGGATCAGCGAGTGCACCACCCGGCAGACCACTTCGACGCGCGCGCTGAGATCGGGGATGTCGGGGAATCGATTGCCCTCGAGCACCTTTCGGATGATCTCCGTGGATGCGGCGACCGAGAGCAGGAAGAACGACGCGCCGTCGACGGTGAGCTGCGGCAGCAGCCGGTCGGCCTCCAGGGTCAGCAGCCGCTCGACCAGTGGGTGCGCCCGCCAGCGCGTGATCACGGTGGTGAAGATGTCGACGACGATGTCGTCGAAGGTGTCGTGGCGCGCCGGGATCTCCCCCAGGTCGGCGAGCAGCCTGCGCACCTCTCGTTCGAACGCCGCGCTCACCACGTCATCGCGCGACCCGATGCGCCGGTAGACGGTGGCGCGGTCGACGTCGGCGGCCCTTGCGATGTCCTCGATCGTCGTCTTGCGCACGCCGACCCGCTCGAACTGCACGAGGGCGGCATCGAGAATTCGTTCTTCGACCGAGTCGGCGGTGGGCGAATTCCCCGAGGTCGCGGCGGTAGAGAGCACGGTTCGACGGTAGCAGGCGCGGCGAGCCACGGTCACAGACGTGGATCAGGTCACTCTGCAACATTGCGAAGATATTTGTTGCACTGTACGGTCTCTATATGGCTGATAACGGTGCAACGGCGCGCTCCTATCAGGAAGAAGCGCACGCAATTCACGCGCGGGATGTGCATTTCGACTTCACGTCGGTGCCCATGCACTACATCCCGGGCGAAGTACTCGCGACACATGTCACCAATGTGATGCATCTCGTACTTCCCGAGGGCGAACGAGCGATGGCCACGTGCCTCGCCGAGGCCCTGCCCTATATCCAGGACGAGCGGCTGCGGGAGGAGGTCACCGGGTTCATCGGCCAGGAGTCGATGCACGCCAGCAGCCACGAAGGCGCGCGGCGGCACCTGCAGTCGATCGGGCTCGATGTCGAGTCCTATGTCGCCAAGATCGCCTGGATGGTCGATCGGATCCTCGGCGACCAGGGCCTCACCGGCCGCGCCAAGGAGGAATGGCTCAAGGAACGCCTCGGCCTGTTCGCCGGGATGGAACACTTCACCGCCGTCATCGGCGAATGGCTGCTGGAATCGGATGTGCTGGCCGAGCTCGGGATGGACCCGACGATGCTCGACCTGGTGCGCTGGCACGGCGCCGAGGAGGTCGAGCATCGCAGCGTGGTGTTCGACGCGTACATGCACGTCGACGGCGGTTACGCCCGGCGGCTGCGCACCGGGCTGCTCGCCAGTGGCACCCTGCTACCGCTGTTCATCGTCTCGACCGCCTACCTGTATCGCCAGGACCCCAGCAAGAACAAGGGACGCTCCTGGGCCAGGCAGTTCGTGAGCGCGACGGTGCGCGGGGTGATCCCGAACTTCACCACCTTCGTCACCGAGATGCCGCGCTACCTGCGGCCGGGTTTCCACCCCTCGCAGCTGGGTTCGATGGACAACGCCCTGCGGTACCTGGCGCATTCGCCGGCGGCGCGCGCGTGAACCCTGTCGCCGATGTCGCGACGCCGAGCCTGCGAGCGCTCGGCGCCGCCGTCGACATCTACAAGAAGGTGTTCACCCAGCCCACGCTGTCGCCACCACATCCGGTGCGGCACAACGGCTTCGACCTCGATGTCCGGGTGGAAGCGGTGCACGCCGAGGCCACCGATGTGGTGAGCCTGACCCTGGCCCACACCGAAGGCGCGACCCTGCCGTCGTGGCGGCCGGGTTCCCACATCGACGTCTTCCTCGCCTCGGGCCGCCAACGCCAGTACTCCCTGTGCGGCGACCCGCGCGACCGGCACCGCTACCGCATCGCGGTGCGCCGTCTCGCGGACGGCGACGGCGGATCGCGGGAGATGCACGCCCTGCGCTCGGGGGACGTGCTCCGTATCCGCGGCCCGCGCAACGCTTTCACCTTCGTCGAGACCGCACCGTCGTACCTGTTCATCGCCGCCGGGATCGGGATCACCCCGATCCTGCCGATGGCGCACGCGGCCGGTTCTCGCGGACGGCTGGTCTACCTCGGTCGGTCGCGGGAAACCATGCCGTTCCTCGGCGAACTCCCCGCGGGCACCGAGCTGCGCCCCGACGACGAGACCGGCACACCCGACATCTCCGCGCTGCTCGCCACCGCGGCTCCCGGCGCGGCGGTGTACGTGTGCGGCCCTCCCCCGGTCCTCGATGCCGCCCAGCGCGGCCTGTTCGCGCGCAATCCCACCGCCTCGCTGCACACCGAACTGTTCTCGGCGCGGCCGGTGACCGACGGCAAGGAATTCGACATCACCCTCGCCCGCAGCGGGGAGACCGTGCGGGTGGGCAGCACCGAGACCGCCCTCGACGCGATTCGCCGGGCGCGCCCCGATGTCGCCTTCTCCTGCAGGCAGGGCTTCTGCGGCAGCTGCAAGACCAAGGTCATCGCGGGCGAGATCGACCACCGCGACCGACTGCTCCCCCCGGGCGAGCGCGCCGATCACCTCCTCACCTGCGTATCCCGTTCCGCCGGTGGCGCACTCACGCTGGACCTCTGACCGCGAAAGGCATGGTCCCATGACCACCTCCCTCACCTTCGACGTCCACAGTCCCGCGACCGGCGCCCTGGTCGGTTCCTATCCCCACCACGACGAGATCGGCGTCGAGGCCGCCGTCGAGCGGGCCCACGGTGCCGCGACCTGGTGGCGCACAGTGGGTTTCGACGAACGCGCCCGTCGCCTCGATCGCTGGCGCACCGAGATCACCCGCGGCCGCGACGAACTCGCCCGCATCATCGGCGCGGAGATGGGCAAACCGCACTCCGACGCCGCACTCGAGATCGTGATGGCGCTCGAGCACCTGAAATGGGCCGCCCACAACGCGAAAGACGTGCTCGGACCGCGCTCGGTCGCGCCGAGTCTGCTCACCGTCAACCAGGCCTGCCGGGTCGAATACCGCCCCTTCGGCGTGGTCGGGGTGATCGGCCCGTGGAACTATCCGGTGTTCACCCCGCTCAGCTCGATCTCGTTCGCTCTAGCCGCCGGCAACGCGGTGGTGTTCAAACCCAGTGAGTACACCCCCGGCGTCGGCGTCTGGCTCGCCGAGGCGTTCGCCCGCGTGGTACCCGAACAGCCTGTGCTGCAGGTGATCACCGGCGGCGGCGAGACCGGTGCGGCGCTGTGCCGCAGCCGGGTCGGCAAGATCGGGTTCACCGGTTCCACCGAGACCGGCAAGCGCGTGATGGCCACCTGCGCGCAACGCCTCACGCCGGTCCTCATGGAATGTGGCGGCAAGGACGCACTGATCGTCGACGCCGACGCCGACCTCGGCGCCGCGGCCGACGCCACGCTGTGGGGCGGCATGGCCAATGCGGGACAGACCTGCCTCGGCGTGGAACGGGTCTACGTGCACACCGACGTCTACGATACGTTCCTCACCGAATTGCTCGATCGGGCAGGCGATCTGCGTGCCGGGCAGGGCGCCGCGAAGATCGGTCCGATCACCATGCCCAAACAGCTCGCGGTGATCCAGCGCCACATCGAGGACGCCATCGCACGCGGCGGCCGGGCACTACTGGGCGGGCTCGACGCCATCGACGGCCAGTTCGTGCAGCCGACCATCCTGGTCGACGTGCCGCACGATTCGGCCGCGGTCACCGAGGAGACCTTCGGCCCGACGCTGGTCGTCACCCGGGTCGATTCCATGGACGAGGCGATCGAGCGGGTCAACGACTCCGAGTACGGGCTCGGCGCCACCGTGTTCGCCCGCCGCGACGGCGACGCGATCGCCGACCGCATCAACGCGGGCGGTACCTCGATCAACGCGTTCATCGCGCACGCCACCATCCCGGCGCTGCCGCTGGGCGGGGTCGGGGCCTCCGGCTTCGGCCGGGTGCACGGACCCGACGGCCTGCGCGAGTTCACCTACGCCAAAGCGACCACCCGGCAACGGTTCTCCTCGCCGCTGGCGCTCACGACATTCACCCGCAGCGCCACGATCGACAACGTCGTCGATCGCCTGGTGTCGGTGCTGCACGGAAGGATCGGCTGACCCATGCCCACAGAACACACGCACATCGTCGTGCTCGGCGCCGGATTCGGTGGGATCGGGCTGACGATCAAACTCCGCGAAGCCGGCTTCGACGACATCGTCGTGCTGGAACGCGCCGATGACCTCGGCGGCACCTGGCAGGCCAACACCTACCCCGGCTGCGCCTGCGATGTGCCCTCCCAGCTCTACAGCTACTCCTTCGCACCCAACGCGGAGTGGTCGCGCACCTACGGCAAGCAGGCCGAGATCCTCGATTACCTGCGCACCGTCGCCGAGGACAACGACGTGATCCGGCATGTGCGCCTCGGCACCGAACTGCTGGACGCGCGCTGGGACGGCGAGCAGTCACTGTGGCGGATCGAGACCTCGCGCGGCGAGCTCACCGCGGACTACTTCCTCTCCGCGGCAGGCATTTTCGCCGAGGCCAAGTATCCGTCACTGCCCGGTCTCGAGACCTTCGAAGGCACGGCCTTCCACTCGCTGCACTGGGATCACGACCACGATCTGACCGGCAAGCGCGTCGCGGTGATCGGCACCGGCGCCTCCGCGGTCCAGTTCGTGCCGGAGATCCAGCCCGAGGTCGCCGCGATGACGGTGTTCCAGCGGTCGGCGCCGTGGATCGTGCCGCGGCTCGACCGGCCGACGATCGGGCTCGAGCGTCGGCTGCTGCGCCAGATCCCGTTGGCGCAGAAGGCCGTTCGCGGCACCTGGTACTCGCTGATCGAGAGCTTCGGCCTGGTCGGTTTCGTCGACAACCGGTTCCGCCATCCCTACGAGCTGCTCGGCCGGATCCAGCTGCGCCGCCAGATCCGCGACCCGAAGCTGCGCGCCAAGGTGACCCCGGACTACATGCTCGGCTGTAAGCGGGCGATCTTCTCCGACGCCTACCTGCCCGCCCTCGACAAGGACAACGTCGATGTGGTGACCGACGGCATCGCCGAGGTCCGCGCGCGCTTCATCGTCACCCGCGCCGGGGTCGAGATCCCCGTGGACACCATCATCTACGGCACCGGCTTCACCTCCACGCCGAGTGTGTTCGACCGCATCATCGGCCGCGACGGGCACTCGATCGCCCAGCTCTACCGGAAGCGGCCGCAGACCTACCTCGGTGCGGCGGTCGCCGGATTCCCGAACTTCTTCTGCACACTCGGCCCGTTCGGTGCGGTGGGCAACCAGTCGGCGGTCTTCATGATCGAGTCGCAGATCGCCTACATCGTCGACGCGCTGACCACGCTGCGGGCCCGCGGCGAGACCCGCGTCGAGGTCCGCCCGCAGGTGCAGGAGGATTTCGTCGAGGAGATGCGCGTGCGCAGCACCGACACCGTCTGGCTGACCGGCGGTTGCGACAGCTACTACACCACCGCCGAGGGCGGCAACGCCGGGCTGTACCCGAGCTGGAGCTTCGAATACAGGCGCCGCACCCGTCGATTCGACATCGAGTCCTACGAGGTGTCGGCATGATGCGCCTGCCCGATCTCACACCGGCCGGCTGGTTCGCCCCCTCCTACGACGTGGCGGGCAAGGTCGTCCTGATCACCGGTGCGGGCCAGGGCATCGGCCGTGAGCTGGCCGCGATCCTGTCCCGCCGCGGCGCGCAGGTCGTCGTGATCGACATCGACGCCGCCGCGGCCCGCCGGGCAGCCGACGAGTTGGGAGGCGACGCCCATGGCATCGGCGCCGATGTCGCCGACCGGGCACAGATGTCGGCGGCGGTCGAGGAGGTGGTGCAGCGGTTCGGCACGCTCGACGTGGTCGTGGCCAACGCGGGTGTGACCCCGGTGCCCGCCACCGTGCGCACGATGGATCCGGCGGACTTCGACCGGGTGATCGGGATCAACCTCACCGGTGTTTTCAACACCGTGCATCCGGCGCTCGACCATATCGTCCGCGCGCGCGGACATGTCGTCGTCGTATCGTCGTGCGCGGCGTTCGCGCCGGGGATGGGCGGTTCGCCGTACATGGTGAGCAAGGCCGCGGTCGAGCAGTTGGGCCGGGCACTGCGCGTGGAACTCGCCGCGAGCGGGGCCAGCGCGGGCGTCGCCTACTTCGGCATCGTCGACACCGCGATGACCCACGACATGCTCGACGTCGACGACCTGGGCAAAGAGCTCGACGGAATGCTGCCGTGGCCGCTCAATGTGCGGATCACCGCCGAGTACGCCGCCCGCACGATCGCCGACGGCATCGCCCGCCGCGCGCCGCGGACCATCGCGCCCAGCGGCTGGGAGCCCTACGCGCTGTTGCGCGGCGCGATCAATGTCGTCCTCGATCACCGGCTCGCCGCCGACTCCACGGTGCACGCGCTGATCCGGTCGATCGAGCAACGCCGGTGACCATCGAACGCGGGTCGCTGCGGGCCCGCACCGTTCGGCAGGTGTCGGCGTTCACCGTGGGCCAGCTGGCCGCGCTCACGCCGGTGAACGCCTACACACTGCCGCCGTCGCGGCTGCTCATAGAACAGGCACTGCGGGCGGGCGCGCCACCGTTGCGCGCGACGACCACCGAGCCGGTGGACGAGGACGGGATCCGCGGCGAGTGGGTGCGTGGGCCGCGCGCCGACCGTTGCGACGCGGTCGTGCTCTACATCCACGGCGGCGGGTTCGTCGCGGGCTCGGCCCTCGGGTACCGCGGCGTCGCCTCCCGGTTGTCCACCGCGACCAGACTTCCGGTGTTCACCCTGGATTATCGACTCGCCCCCGAGCACCCGTTCCCCGCCGCTCCCGCCGATGTCGCCGCCGCGTTCCGGTGGCTGACCCGGCGCTATCGCGCCGACCGGATCGTCGTCGCCGGTGATTCGGCCGGTGGCTTCCTCGCGGCGCATCTGGCCGTCGAGAACGCCCGCGCCGGGCTGCCCGAACCGGGTGCGCTGGTGCTGTTCTCCCCGATGGCCGACCTGAGTCTCGCCATCGCCATCGGCCACGAGAACGAGCACCGCGACGGACTGCTGTCCACCCAGATCGCCAGGCAGGCGATCGCCGCCTTCACCAGCGAACCGTTCGAACTGCGGCCCGTCCCCGGAATGCGGTTGCCGCCCAACCTGATCCACGCCAGCGACACCGAGTACTTCGGCGCCGACGCGACCGTGCTGGCGAGTCGCTGGCGCGACACCGGAGCGCACTGCGAACTGCAGGTGTGGCCGGATCAGATGCATGCCTTCCAGACGCTGCCCATCGTCGTCCCCGAGTCCAGAACGGCCTATCGAGCGGCGGCTCGCTTCGTCGCCGCTCATCTCGACACCGCACCCGCGGTCATGACCCAGAAAGTGCCTGCCTCGTGAGCATTCCCCGTTTCGACACCCTGCCCGCAGCTTTCCAGCACACCGCATCGATCGACCCCGCGGCGGTCGCTCTGCGTACCCCCGGTGACGCCAAGACGATCACCTGGGGCGAGTACGCGGCCCAGGTCCGCGCGGTCGCCGCCGGACTGGCCGGTCTCGGCGTGCGCCGCGGCGACACCGTCGCGTTGATGATGAGCAACCGGGTGGAGTTCTATCCTCTGGAAGTCGGCGCGCAGCATCTGGGCGCCACCTCGTTCTCGGTGTACAACACCCTCTCCCCCGAACAGCTCGCCTACGTGCTCGGCAATGCCGAAGCGCGCGTGGTGATCTGCGAGCCGCAGTACGCCAAGCTGATCGCCTCGTCCGGTGTCGAACTCGATCACATCGTCTGTGTGGACGAGGCACCCGAGGGCACGCTGTCGGTGGCCGATCTGGTCGAAGCGGGCCGCGACGATTTCGACTTCGACGCCGCTTGGCGTGCGGTGCGCGGCGATGATGTCGCGACCCTGATCTACACCTCGGGCACCACCGGCGCGCCCAAGGGCGTCGAGACCACCCATGCCGCGCTGCTGTTCCAGGTGCACGGCATCGCCGGCATCCTCGGCATCGAATTCGGTGACACCATCACCTCGTTCATGCCGACGGCCCATATCGCCGACCGGCTCACCGCGCTCTATGTCCAGGAGGTGCTCGGCACCCAGGTGACCTGTGTCGGCGACCCCAAGCAGATCGCCCCCGCCCTCGCCGACCTGCATCCGACCATCTGGGGCGCGGTACCGCGAGTGTGGGAAAAGCTCAAGGCCGCCATCGAATTCAAGGTCGCGGCCGAACCCGACGAGACCCGCCGCCAGGGTATGGCGTGGGCCATGTCGGTCGCCGCGGCGCGCAGCGCCCACCAGCTGGCCGACGAACCGGTGCCCGCCGAGCTCGCCGCCGAATGGGCGCGGGCCGACGACCTGGTGCTCAGCAAGCTGCGCGCGGCCCTCGGCCTGGACCGGGTGCGGTGGGCCATGTCGGGTGCTGCCCCGATCCCGCCCCAGACGCTGGCCTTCTTCGCCGGTCTCGGCATCCCGATCGCCGAGATCTGGGGCATGTCGGAGCTGTCGTGCATCTGTAGCGTCAGCCATCCCAGCGAAGCCAAGCTCGGCGCGGTCGGAAAGTTGTTGCCCGGCATGGAGTCCCGGCTCTCCGACGACGGTGAACTGCACGTGCGCGGGCCACTGGTGATGAAGGGCTACCGCGGCCTGCCCGAGCAGACCGCCGAGGCGGTCGACGCCGAGGGCTGGCTGCACACCGGTGACATCGTCAACATCGATGACCAGGGTTACCTCCGCGTCGTCGACCGTAAGAAGGAGATGATCATCAACGCGGCGGGCAAGAACATGTCGCCCACCAACATCGAGAACGCGATCAAGGCCGCCACCCCGCTGATCGGCGCCATGGCCGTCCTCGGCGACGGCAGGTCCTACAACACCGCCTTGATCGTGCTCGACGCCGAATCCGTCGAGCCCTACGCTCGCGAGCACGGCTTGTCCGACGCCTCCGCCGCCGCGCTGGCCGTCGATGCCACGGTGCTCGCCGCGATCGAAGCCGGTGTGGCCGTGGGCAACAGCAAGCTCTCGCGAGTGGAGCAGGTCAAGCGCTTCCGCGTCCTGCCCACGTTCTGGGAGGCGGGCGGCGACGAGGTCACGCTCACCTTGAAGCTCGAGCGCAAGGTCATCGCCGAGAAGTACACCGCGCAGATCGATGAGCTCTACGCCGAGAACCCACCCGCCCACATCGTCAACGCCGGGTAACGCGTCACCTCAGCCGAAGAACGAACAACCCCAGCCGATCCCAGCTGGGGCTGTTTCGGTCACTGTTTCACACCGACGAACAAGCCGAGGCCGAACGGCTCCGGCCGTACGAACTCCGCCGGACACCCCGCAGCCGCGAACGCCGCGAGGTACTGCTCGCGGGTGAAGAGCGCCAGCCGATGTCGGTCGGTGAGGTGGCGGATTCCGCGCTCCGGAGTCGCGACCAGGTAGTGCACGGTCATCACGACCGCGTCTTCTTCCCGCACGGCATGGGAGAAGCGGGTTACCGCACCTTCGTCGTTCTGAATCAGATCCGTGGCCAGGTCGTCGACAGCGACAGAGTCCGGGAACGCCCACGGCTCGATCACCAACACTCCGCCGGGGTCGAGGTGCCGCCCCAGAGTGGCCAGCGCCCGCACCAGGTCGGGGTAGTCGTCCGTGTAGGCGATGCAGCTGTACATCACCGTGACGACGTCGAACGTGCGCCCGAGATCGAAGTTCCGCATGTCACCCTGGTGCATGGTGATCTCGGGTATGTGCCGCTCGGCCACCGCGATCATTTCCGGCGACTGGTCCAAGCCGGCCGCGTCCGGGAAGTCCGCACGTAGATAACGCAGGTGGCTACCGGTCCCTGAGGCAACGTCCAGTACGGACTCTGCCTCGGGGTTGCGGGCCCGGACGAGATCCGCGACAAGCCGGGCCTCACCCGCATAGTCCTTGCCTCGGTCCGCCTGGACGCAGTCGTAGATTTCGGCGAGCTCGCCCTCGTACATCTCGGCGTTCCTCTCGATAGGCGTCGACCAGCGAGAACAAGTCGGTCCGGTCCGGCTACTGCTTCCCAGTAGCCGGACCGGACCCGCAGATATCGGGACTGCTAGAGACAGCCCTCGAGTTCGGCTGCTGCTGTCGCCGAGAGTTCGGTGCTCCCGCCCAGATTGCGGGTCAATTCGACAATCGTTTCATTGGACACGCCTGCTTCGAAAGCGCAACCCAATAGTTCACCGGTCACCTCGACGGTGGCGGCCTGCGCCATTCCCGCCCCGAAAACCGACACAGCGGCAAAGGCGACAGCGAAAGCACTTGTCTTGACGAACCGCATGTAATGCTCCTCAAATTCGTAGTCGTGTACTACATTTCGGAGACTGCATACTTGCGGCATAAACTTAACACGATGCCGAATAGGGTCAGCTCCTATTTTCTGTGAATTTCTGGCCACATAGACATAACGTAGCGAACAATGAAAACATCCACGACTCCATTCCTGGCGGCATAACCGACGAAGTGGCCGAAATTCGGCCGAAATCCTCACCAATCGACCGGGATTGCGGCGGGCATGATCGCCATCCGGTTGGGATGCCATGGCACCTCCGACACCGGCACCGTCAGCCGGATGCCGGGCAGGCGGTCGAGCAGGACCCGGAATGCCGTGCCGGATTGGCAGCGGACCAAATGCGCACCCGGACAGTGATGACGGCCGTAACCGAAGCGCAGATGCGGGTTGGGCGAGCGCGTCGCGTCGAAGACGCCGGGATCGGCGAACGCGGCCGGGTCGACGTTGACCGCGTCCAGCGACAACAACACCAGGTCGCCTTCCTCGACGGACACCGAACCCAACTCCGCGTCCCGGGTGACGTAGCGCGGGATCGCATTGCCCAGCACGACGCTGTACCGCAGCAGTTCCTCCACGCACTGCGGCATTGTCTCCGGTCGGGCCCGTACCGCCCCGATCACCTCGGGCCGCTGCAGGAGGTTGAGCGCCCCTACTCCCAGAAAGCCCGCGAAATCCTCATAGCCGCTGACGAACAGGACCACGACGATGTTCGACAACTGGCGATCGGTCAGCCCGTGCTGTCGGGCGTTGAGATCGGCGAGGCGGTCCGCCAGGCCGCGCGGCTCGCCGGGGCGGCGGGCGGCCATGTGCGCCTGCATATAGGCGCGGATCTCCTCCCAGTTGCGGGCGAGCTCCTCCTGGGAATACGTCACCATCGTCAGGTCCGTGTCGGCTCGTTCGGCGAGCCACCTGTGGTCCTCGAAGGGCAGGCCGAGCAGTCGGCACAGGCACTGCCCGGCGACCCACTCCGCGAAGTAGCGCTGCAGATCGCCCGGAGGGCCCTCCTCGACCATGGCTTCCAAGCCGTCCCTGGTGATCTCGGCGACCCAGGCGGCGGGTAGATCGGGCTGGTTGCGGCCGAGCGCCCGCAGCACCTCCTCGCGCAGCCCGGCCCGCTCGAGGTGGTGCATCACGTCGAGCAACTCGGGCGCCAGAACCGGAGTGTCCTGCGCCGGACTGTCGGCCTCGGCCAGCACGGAGCGGGCGAACGCCCGGTCGCGCAGCACGTGCTTGGTCAGTTCGTAGCTGGTGACCAGCCATGCCTCGCCACCGGAGTTGGTGCCGACCCGGGCTACGGGACATCGGCTCTGTAAGTCGGTGAGTTCCGGGGCGATGCGGTCGCCCTTGGTGCTGAACGGATAGCGGGAATCGACGCTTCCCGCAGGACGTCCTCGGTCGGATTCGGTCACGGTGGGCAGGCCTCTCTCTCCTGAAATCGTTGACGGTCGTTCGACCGGTCACCAGCGCACAGGCAGCCGTGCCGGAGCGCGCAGCGGGGTCGACTCGTCCCAGGGAATCGCATCGACCGGCACCGCGAGCTCGATGCCGGGCAGCCGCTCCAGCAGCACCTGGATCGTGGTGGCGAGCTGAAGCCGCGTCAGGTGGCCACCGGTGCACATGTGCGGTCCGTGCCCGAACGCGACATGCGCGTTGGGCGACCTGGTCAGGTCGAGTCGGTCGGGTTCGGCGAACGCCGAGGGATCGCGATTGGCCGACGCGGGCACGGGGACGACCGCGTCACCGGCGCGAATATGCTGATCGTGCAACGTGAAGTCCTCCTTCGCGACGAGGATGTTGATCGCGTTCATCAGCGGCACATACCGCAGCAACTCCTCCACCGCCGTGCCGATCCCCGACGGCTCCGCGCGCAGCCGCCGCAGCGCACCGGGGTGGGTGAGCAGGGCGAGCAGGGCGTTGCCCGTGTGCTGCATGTTGGTCTTGTAACCGGCCATGAGCATCGTGACGACGAAGCTGACGACGTCGTCGCGAGTCAATTCGCTACCAGGGGAACGGCTTTCGGCGAGTAGCAGAAGGATGTAGTCCTCGCCCGCACCCTCCTGCTCCTTGCGTGCGATGAGCGCGGTCGCATAGTCCTGCAGCGCGTACAGCGCCGCCAGTACCTCCGCCATCGGCACCCCCGACGCGCCGAGCAGGGTGAGGGTGTGCGGCAGGTAGATGTCGCGGTCCTCGTGCGGCAGTCCGGTGGTCTCGCACAGCACCCGCAGCGGGAGGGGCTCGACGTAGGAGGCGACGAGATCCGCGGTACCGTCCGCGGCCCCCGCCACCATCGTGTCGATCAGTTCCTCCGCCATGGCCCGGATCCGCGGTCCCATGAACTCGAGCCGCCGCCGGCCGAACAGCGGCAGGACCGCGCGCCGCACCCGCTCGTGGTGCGCTCCGGTCATCTCGAGGAACGTCGGCAGGCACGGCGGTGGCGCCGGGTCCCCCTCGCGCAGCGGCCACGCCGACAGTAGCGGCCGTTCCAACCGGGGATCGGCGAACGCGGCACGCACATCGGCATAGCGGCTGAGCAGCCAGCCACTCTCGCCGTTGGGCAATTGTGTTCGGACGACGGGCTTTTCGATGCGCAGCTCGGCATACTCGCACGGTGGTCCGGCGGTGCCGGGCTCGACGGCCGGTACTCCGGCAACCGCCTCACTCATGCGCTGGTCACCGAAGGCTCCGCGGCGGGGCGCGCCAGGAAGCCGGAGGTGAACAGGTACTCCAGGTAGCGGTCCAGCAGTACGGAATCCACTGGTGGACAATGCAGTCCGCTGCCCGATAGTGCCGCCTCGGTGTTGGCCCGCCCCAGTTTGGGGAACGTGTTCTCGAGGTACATCTCCTTGACGGACATGTCCGCCGTGCGGCTGCGGTCGACGCACAGGGACACGAACGGGGCTGTCGCGCTGGTCGGATGCTCGGCGACATGGCGCACCAGCTCGCCGACCCATTGCTCGTAGGGCAGCGTCCGCAGCACGAAGCCGGCCGCTCGCATCCGGTCGAGGACGTCCGAGAGCATGGCCCGGCGGGCATTGGTGAGGTGATGGACCCGACCCTCGGCGGGCTGGTGGGTGGCGATGTGGACGACGGCCTCGGCGAGGTGGTCCACTGGCACGAAGTCCATGGGCAGCTCGATGTCCGGGGCGAGCCCGGTCTCGGCGATAGTCTTGAACAGCGAGCAGATGGCTGTCTCGGTGTTGCACACGCCGTGTGTCCGGTCGCCTGTCACCTCGTACGGCCGGTACACCGCCACCGGCAGACCCTGCTCCGCCGCCTGCCGCAGCAGGCCCTCGGCGACCCACTTGCTCTCCGCGTAGCCCATGGTGAGTCCGTCCGCGTGGGCCAACGGCAGATCCTCGGCCACTTCGCGGACCCCTGCCGCGCCGAACCCGGCGACGACGGCGACCGTCGAGATGAAGTGCACCGGCACCCGACGTGGCGCCGCGATCCGGACGACCTCGCGGGTGCCGTCCACATTCGCCGCGCGCAACTCCGCGTAGGGATAGAGGAAGTTGACGTGGGCGCCGTTGTGCACCACCAAGTCCAGGGTGCGGGCCAGCTCCTGCGCGTGCGCCTGCGACAGGCCGAGCAGTGGCTCGGTCAGGTCGCCGGGAAAGCACTCCACCCGATGCCACGCCGCCGCCTCCGGACGCAAACCATAACGGGCGAGCGCCGTGCGCACCCGCTGCTCGGCGCGCGCCCGGCCGACCGCTCGCACCGGACAGTGGACACGCGCCGACGTCGAACGCAGTAGCCGGTCGAGGAGGAAGGCACCGACGAAACCTGAAGCGCCCGTGAGCAACACCTCCCGAGGTGCGTGTGGGCGCGGGTCCGGGCCATGGGCCGAGGGCAGGTCGAAGCCGAGCTCGGTCTCCCTCGCGAAGTCGACGACCTGCTCGGCGGCCGCGATGGTGCCGTCGCACACCAGGCCGACGGCAGCCGCGTAGCCCTCCAGCGTGCGTGCGCTCAGCAGCGCCCGGATCAGGGCGGAGCCTTTGGCGGCGTCGAGGTTCAGGACGGCGAGGGTGCGGGTGACGGCCTCGGAGGCGAGCAGGGAGTCGCCGCCGAGGAGGAAGAAGTCGTCGCGCGGCGTGGGGCGCACGCGCAGCACCTGGTGCCACACCTGAGTGAGGACGCCGAGCACCCCATCGACCGCTGCCTGCTCCGCCGTCTCCACCGCGGCGGCACCGGCCAGCAGCCGGGCACGGTCCACCTTGCCACCGCTGGTCACCGGGAAACGGCCGAGGGGCACCAGCACCGGCACGGCCTGCGGCGGCAGCCACTGCGCGCAGTACGAGCGCAACTCCTGCAGCGGCAGTGCGCAGCCCGGCCGTGCGGCGGTGACGTATGCGGTCAGCGCCCCGTCCGCGGCCTCGACGACGGCCTCCCCGACCGCCGGGTGCGCCCGCAATCGGGCCTCCACTTCGTCGAGTTCCACACGCGCGCCGCGTAACTTCACCTGACGATCCAGCCGCCCACGAAACTCCAGCAGACCGTCAACCCACACCGCCCGATCGCCGGTCCGGTACAGCAGCTCACCGGGTTCCACCGCGGGCAGCCGCACGAATCGCTCGGCCGTCAACTGCGGGTCGCCGAGGTAGCCGAGGGCCAGCCCGTCCCCGCCGACGTAGAGCTCACCCTCTTCCCCGGGCGCGGCGACCGAACCATCGGCCCGCACGACGTGACAGGTGGAGGCGCCGAAGGGGCGCCCGAGAGGAACGTGCGTCGCGTCCTCGGGCAGCGGGTGCAGCACGTGGGCGGTGGAGACCACCGAATTCTCGGTCGGCCCGTAGAAGTTGACCACGGTGGTGCCGGGGCAGGCCGCGAGGACGGCATTCGCCAGCGGCGGGTCCATCGCCTCCCCGCCTGCCGAGACGAACCGCAGCCCGGCCAGCGCCTCGGGGCGGGTGCGGGCGACGAGATGGAAGACGCTCGTCGTCAGGTACGCGAACGTCACATCCCGCGCGCGAAGTAGCTCCGCCAGGGCGGTGGGCGAGAGCAGTTCTTCCCGGTCCGCGATGACCAGGCACGCGCCGGTGAGCAGCGCGCTCCAGATCTCGATCGTCGAGGCATCGGAGGACAACCCGTAGGCGTGCAGGACTCCGTCGCCGGGCCCGGGCGAGGGCAGTCGGTGGTCGGACAGGACGAGCCGGACCACGCCCCGGTGCGGAACGGCCACCGGCTTGGGGCGACCGGTTGTGCCGGAGGTGAAAACGACGTAGGCGGGATCAGCGGCGGAGGCGGCACGGACTTGCCTTCGCCGCGGTGCGCGAATGTCGCTGCCCGGCGCGTCGTCGTCGAGCCGGATGCTCACGCGCAGCCCGCGCACGCGACGCGCGCTGCCGGGGAGGACGACGGCGGCCCGCAGTCCCGCATCCTCGGCCATGGCCCGCAACCGAGCCGGTGGTAGGTCCTCGTCGAGTGGTACGTACACGCAACCCGCCGCGAGGATGCCGAGCAGCGCGACCAGTGCCTCCAGTGAGCGGCTCCCGCAGACCCCGACCAGCTCGCCCGGCTCGATGCCCTGAGCGAGCAGCCGCACGGCCAAGTCCTCGGCCCGGGCGGCCAGCTGCCCATAGGTCAGGGCGCGCCCACGGTGCCGGGCCGCGGGCGCGTCGGGTCGGAGGGCTGCCTGCGCCTGGAACAGCTCCGGTATGCACGCGTCGCGCGGATAGGCGGGCAACGGTCCGTCGGCCGGGGTCGGGGATGCGTCACGCCGGCGTGACGCATCATCGATGTAGGTCACCAAGTCCTTCTCCGTTCGTACGGCTTCGGTTGCTCGGTGCGTGCGGTGTGCTGTTCAGCCGGTGCGGTCGTCGCGACCCGCTTCGGCGCCGACTTACGCGAAGTCGGCTGCGAAAGCGGCGAAGTCGGCGGTGCGCCAGCGCTGCGGGCGCATCCGGATGGCGATGTCTTGCTCGAGCTGGTCCGCGGTCGCCGCCAGATAGGCCCGCGCCTGCTCAGGGTCCAGATAGCGCTGGGCGAGGGCCTCGCGCACGTCCGGGTCGATCGGGTCCTCGACGGCCGTCACGGGTCCCTCGACACTGACATACCGGTACGGCGGCCGCTCGTCCTGCACACAAAGGCTGAACCGACCGGCGGCACGCAGCAATTGGGCCTTGATCGTCTCGCGGCCTATCTCGACCACGATCTCACCCGTCGGCTCGTAGCCGTACCAGACCGGTATCACCAGAGGAGCACGGGCGCCATCTCTGTGGTCGGTGACTCCGAGAATGCCGACGCGGGGGGCGGCGAGGAATTGTTCGCGCTCGTCGTGGGACATGGCAGGCAGCATTTGTCGGGGGCTCCTGAGGTGTCATTTTCCGGTGGCGGCGCCAACGATCACAATTAATCAACGACTCATCGAACCGGTCAGGATGGTGACATTACTGGAAACCGTTTCGATCATGCCATACGAACGAATCACCATTTGCTTGCGAAACGGCGGCGCGCCCGAAACACGAGCACCTTTCGACGAAACGTCGCTGTGGCGTCGCCGGTTGTGGCAAATCATTGCGTTGATCTGGCGATTCAGGCGGTGCGGTGCGGGTCGCCGACGATCGCGAATGCGAATTGTAGTCGAACTTCGGCGGCGATTACTTTGTGCGTGTTCGCCCCGAAGGAGGCTCCATTGTTCATTTCCCGGTCCCAGCGATCCCGGCGCCCCGGCCTGATTCGCGTACTCGTCGCCGGACTCGCAATCGCGTTGTCGATCAGCGTGTCAGGCCAGGCCGCAGCGCAGACACCAGCCCAATTCGTCGCCGAGAACGAATCCAGCCACAGCAAGCAGATGGAATGGTGGTACGTCACAGCGCATTTGAAGGGCAAAGACCCGAGCGGGAATGTCCGGGAGTACGGCATCCAGTCGACATTGTTCAAGAATCACCCAGCCTGGGGACTCGACGGCTACGCACACCACATGGCCGTCACCGACCTACAGCGCGGCACCTATCGAGCCGAACGGCAAGACGACCGAGCTGGCCGCGAGCGAGCTGTCGATGACACCGATCGGCTCGTGGAAGAGCTGGCGCAGATGGTCGAGGATGTAATCCAGGTGGTAGCGCTGGTTTTCGCGATAGACGGTGTAGTCCTGCACCAGGGCGATCAGCGGATCGAACACGGTCCGGCGGACCCGGCCGAGCTCGGCCCTGAGGCGACGCTCCTCGTCCATCCGGCGCGCTTGCGCGGCCACCTCGAACTCGGCGGGATCGGGGCTCGGCGCCTCCCCCGCACGTGGGCTCGCACCAGCGCCAGCACTACGTCGGGCTGCTCGTGCCAGGTGCGCTACGTCCTCAGCCGTCCACCGATCTCCCGCGAGACGGTGCTGAACGGGCTGGCCGACCAGATCGGAGCCTTGGCCGGGCACGGCGGACAAGGCGCTGGCAGGTGATCTAGTCCGCGTGCAGGAGCACCGGAACGGTGGCGTGCCCGTTGGAGATGAAACTGGGCACCGGCGCCAACTCGTCCGGGCTAGTGGCCAGGCGCATGTGCGGGAATCGGTCGAACAGCGCAGGCAACGCGACAGCGGCTTCGAGGCGGGCCAGCGGTGCGCCGAGGCAGTGGTGTGCTCCGTGGCCGAAGGCGAGGTGCTGCTCGCGGGTGGCGCGGGTGGGGTCGAACTCGGCAGCGTTGGCGCCGTGCACCTTCGGGTCACGACTGGCACCCGCATAGGAAGCCAAGATGGCCTCACCTTTGCCGATTCGGTACCCGCCCGCGATGTCGATGTCCTCGACCGCGTACCGCAGCGGCAGGTGCGCCACCGGCGCCTGGAAGCGCAGCGTTTCTTCCACCACGTCCGCCCATGAGACCTCGCCCGTGGCCACCGCGGCACGCTGCTCGGGATGGGTGAGCAGGGCGACGATCGCCTGGTCGAGCAGATTGACCGTGGTCTCGTGACCGGCGTTGATGACCAGCATCAAGGTGTCGACGAGCTCCTTCTCGGACAGATGGGAGTCGTCCTCGTCGCGCGTGGCGATCAGCACACTGGTGACGTCATCACCCGGATGCGCACGACGGTAAGCGACGAGTTCGCTGACCAGCCGGTACATTTCGAGGTAGTTGGCCTGCGCCTGCTCGGCCGTGAACGAGCCGTCGAAGAAACCGTCGACACACTTGTGCATCGCAGGCCCCAGATCATCGGGCACACCCACCAGCTCGGTGATGACCCGGATCGGCACCGGGTAGGCGAAGCGGTCACGCAGATCCACCGGCGCGCCGGCAGGTGTGGCGGCCAGCCCGTCGAGCAGGCCCTCGGTGATCTCGGCGATCCGCGGACGCAGTGCGGTAGTGCGGCGATGAGCGAATGCCGGGGAGACCAGCCTGCGCAGCCTGCGGTGATCGACGCCGTAGGCGGTGAACATGCTGTCGACGGCCACCCACGGCAGCAGCGGCCACGCCTCGGTGATCTCGCCGTTGATGAACGACATCCAGTGCTGGCGAGGGTCCTTCGACACCCGAGGGTCGGCGAGCAGGCTTCGCAGGATCGCCTGATCGGTGACCGACCAGGCGGGCACGCCACCGGGCAGCTCGACCAGCGCCACCGGGCCGCGCTGCTGAATGCGCGCCGACTCGCCTTGGATGTCGGCACCGGTCGAATCCAGCACGATCGGTTTCATGACATCCTCCTCGATACCGGGGACCCCTGTCCCGTAATCGACAGTACCGCAACATGTTTCACCATTGGTGGGAAAACCGACCCTGGATCGCCGGGCTGCCTCAGGGGACGACAGTTCGAACCGGTCAGTGCTCGAGCGACGGATCCCAGCGGTTGGCGAGCAGTTTGAAGCTCGGGAAATCCGCCAGCGAGGTCAAGGCCTCGTAGATGCGCTCGTACTGCGTCGAGGAGATCCGCCACGCGCCGTCCGGGTCGCGGCGATAGGTGTCGACGTAGTACCCGCCGCCACGGATCTGGATCTCGGCGCCCGGCACGAGGACGGTGTCCTCGAACGCCCAGGAACCCCTCGCGGTGTCACCGTCGACATCGATCTCGGGATGGTTGGCGATGTGGACCGTGACGATCCCGGGACCGAGGTTCTGCTCCATGAACGACACGACGTCGGCCCGATTGTCGTAGTGCAGCGGTTTGTCCATGGCCTGGGTGCCGTAGCGCGCGGAGATGTCCTCGGCGAGGCAGTCCGCGAACTCGTCCCACAGCTTGAGGTCGAGCGTGCGGAAGTAGCGGTGCTTGAGGCGCTTGATCTCCTCGATAGCGACAAGGTCCATCGCCGAATTGTAGAACGTGTTCTAGATCTGGCGTGGTGGTTACGGGATCGCCCTAAGGGAAGGTTAGGAACCGCCCGCGCGGCTTCCGTTCGGCTTGTGACAGCCGACACAGTGGTCTCCGACGGCGCATTGCCGCGCCGATAGAGGAGAGTCCAAGGTGACAACGACACAGGCCGGTGGTGAACGGCGAGTAGTGGCGAACGTGCTGCGCGGTTCGATCGGCAACCTCGTCGAATGGTACGACTGGTACGTCTACGCCGCGTTCAGCGTGTACTTCGCGAAGGCGTTCTTCCCGGACGGCGACCCCACAGCACAGCTGCTGTCGACAGCGGCGGTGTTCGCGGTCGGGTTCATCATGCGCCCGATCGGCGGCTGGGCGCTCGGAC
Source organism: Nocardia sp. NPDC058519 (assembly GCF_042719755.1). Taxonomy (NCBI): domain Bacteria; kingdom Bacillati; phylum Actinomycetota; class Actinomycetes; order Mycobacteriales; family Nocardiaceae; genus Nocardia; species Nocardia sp. NPDC058519. Next base: position 32,787 of record NZ_JBHXNK010000018.1, read on the forward strand.
GCTACGCCGACCGGTTCGGCCGCCGCTCCGCCCTCACCCTCTCGGTGACGGTGATGGCCGCGGGTTCGCTGATGATCGCGGTGACACCCAGCTTCCAGACCATCGGCATCGCGGCGCCGGTGTTGCTGCTGATGGCGCGGCTGCTGCAAGGACTGTCAGTCGGCGGCGAATACGCCACCAGCGCCACCTACTTGTCGGAGGTGGCGTCACCGGGCAAGCGCGGCTTCTACTCGAGCTTCCAGTACGTGACGCTGGTCGCGGGCCAGCTCGTCGCGCTCGGGGTGCAGATCGTGCTGCAGCAGATGCTCTCGTCCGAGCAGATGTACAGCTGGGGCTGGCGCATTCCGTTCCTGATCGGCTCCGGTGGCGCGATCGTGGTGATGCTGCTGCGACGCGGCATGGATGAATCGGACTCGTTCAAGGCCGCCGCGGCCGAGAACGGGACCGCCGAAGCGGCCACGAGCAGTTCACGCGGTTCGCTGCGGGTCCTGCTGCAATACCCCAGGGAATGCCTGCTGGTGGTCGGCCTGACCTTGGGCGGAACCGTGGCCTTCTACACCTACACGACCTACATGCAGAAGTTCATGATCAATACCTCGGGCATCTCCAAGGACACCGTGGCCTGGATCAACTTCGTCGCGCTGCTGATCTTCGTGGTGCTCCAGCCGATCGCGGGTGGTCTGTCGGACCGGATCGGGCGCCGCAAACTGCTCATCTTCTTCGGTGTCTCCGGCACCGTGCTGACGGTGCCGATCATGACGATCCTCGCGAAAACCTCCAACGCGTTCGCGGCCTTCGGCCTGATGATGCTCGCACTGGTGATCGTCACCGGCTACACCTCGATCAACTCGATTGTGAAGGCCGAGCTGTTCCCCACCAAGATCCGCGCGCTCGGTGTCGGTCTGCCGTACGCGCTGACCGTCGCCATCTTCGGTGGCACCGCCGAGATGATCGCCCTCGCGCTGAAGAAGGCGGGCCTCGAGTCCCTGTACTTCTTCTACGTCGCCGGATGTATCGCCATCTCGCTGATCACGTACTACTTCATGCGAGAGACCTCGGCCGAGTCGACCATCGACGCTGAAGTCGCCGTCGATGCCGATGCGGTCGAGCCGGAGCGGGCGATGGCCACCGTGCGTGCCTGACCGTCCGGAACACGGGCCGATCCTTCCGCTGTGGGAGGATCGGCGCGTGCGGCTGGCGGTAGTCGAGGACGACGACGGAGTGGGCGATGCCCTGGTAGAGGCGCTCACCGCGCGCGGCTACCGGGCCGAGCGCATGCGCCGTGGCGCCGACTTGCTCATCGCCCACCGAGGCTACGACGCCGTGCTCCTCGACCTCGGCCTGCCCGATGCGGATGGGTTGCAGATCCTGCGTCAGCTGCGCGAGGTCAGCACCATCCCGGTGCTGATCCTCACCGCCCGCAGCGATGAACGCTCCATCGTGCGCGGCCTGCGCGGCGGAGCCGACGACTATGTGGTCAAGCCACCGCGGATCGCCGAGCTCATGGCGCGGCTGGAGACGGTGCTGCGCCGCGCGGCAGCCGTCGCCCAGCAGGCCAGGACCGAGGTCGTCACCGGTGATGTCCGGGTAGATCTGCGCGCCCGGGTGGTCGAGGTGGGCGGCGCCCCGATCGCGCTGACCCAGAAGGAATTCGAGCTCGTCGAGGTGCTGGTGGAACGGCCCGGCGCCGCCGTGAGCAGGCAGCAGCTGATGGACCGGATCTGGGGCGATGCGTTCGTCGCGGTCTCACGATCGCTCGACGTCCACATGACCGGACTGCGCGCCAAACTGAACCGGCCAGGACTGATCACCACCATTCGCGGCTACGGCTATCGGTGGGGCGCGTGAGCACCGGAGGACGAGCATGCGCCGCAGACTGCTGACCGCGCTCACCGTCTTCGCGGCGCTCGCGGTGCTGGCCTTCGCGATTCCGTTGTCGCTGACCGCCGCCACCAGCCGGACCCAGCAGCTCGTGCTCGGCCGTTCCGGTGACGCCGACCGTTTCGCGACCCTCGCCGACGCGGCCGCGTCGGCGGGCGGCGGGCGGGCGCTCGCCGACGAGGTCGGCCGCTACCACGAGCTGTTCGGGGAGAACGTGCTGGTCGTCGACGCGCGCGGGGCGCCGATCGTCAACTCCGGGGTCGAGATGAGCGATCCGCGGATCAGCGCCGCGGTGGCCGCGGCTCGCCGTAATCAGCGCCCGCAGCAGGTGAATCGGCTGACGCCGTGGAGCGCACCGGTCATGCTCATCGCGCGTCCCGTCGGCACCGGCGTGCAGGTGAACGGCGCTGTCGTCATCGAGGCGTCGACCGCTGCGGCGCGCGCGGCGATCGCCAGGGTGTGGGCCGTGATCGCGCTGGGCGCGCTCGGCGCGATGGTCGTCTTCATGCTGCTGGCGCTGGTCCTCAGTCGATGGGTGCTGCGCCCGCTCGCCGCGATGTCGGACGCGGTCGCCGAACTCACCGCGACACTGCCCAAGCCGCGCGGCCGCACCCCCGCACCGATCACCAGACGATACGGCGGCCCACCCGAAATCCGGGCCCTCGCCGAATCCGTCGACGCCATGGCCACCGCCGTCGCCGATTCCGCCGACGCGCAACACCAGCTCGTCGCCGATACCGCGCACGCCATGCGAAATCCCCTCGCCGCCTTGTCGATTCGACTCGACTCGCTGGAATACGCCGTCCCCGACCGTGCGTCGACGACCTTTCGCGGTGCGACCGCGGAAGTGGAACGGCTGACCGCGCTCCTCGACGATCTGCTGGAACTGGCCGTGGCACAGGCGCCCGCGTCCTTCGGTACCGCGGCATCCACCGAGGAACACTGTGACCCGGCGCAGGTAGCGGCCGACCGCATCGACGCATGGGCATCAGCGTTCGACGAGGCCGGAGTTCGGCTGACCTCGGCACCCGCCGACCACTCCCCCGAGCCCGGCGATGACGTCTCGGCGACGCCTGTTCACACACTGCCGCCGAGCAACGAGACAGGTACATGGGCCGCGATCAGTTCGGCGGCTCTCGCCCAGATTCTCGATGTGGCGCTGAGCAATTCGTGCCGGTACGCGGGATCCGGCGCGCACACGGTCGTCGGTGTGACGGTCGAGCCGGGATGGGTGACGGTCCGGATCGCCGATGACGGGACAGGTGTCCCGCCGGAGGAACTCGACAAACTCACCGCCCGGTTCTTCCGCGGCACGACCGCGGCCGCGGGCGGAACGGGGCTGGGACTGTCGATCGCGCAGGCGTTGGCCAAGGCGCGGGGCGGGACTTTGACGGTCGAGGCGGTGCGGCCGCACGGCCTCGCCGTGGCAGTCGGTGTGCCCATGGTGGCACGATGAAGGACGGCTCGCCGATGTCACGTCGCCGGATGCTGGCCCTGGCCGCGCTCGCATCGGCGGGCGTGTTCGGTTGTGGCACAAATGATTCGGTGACGGTGCGCCTGGCCTCGGGCGAGGACGGCGGCTTCTACTACGCCTTCGCTCGACTCCTGGCCGCCGCGGCCGCGAACGAAACCGGCACCCTGCGCATCGAGCCGGTGGAAACCGCTGGATCGCAACAGAATCTGCGGATGGTCGCCGACGGCGATGTCGACATGGCACTCGCCCTGGCGGATTCGGCAAGCGACTTCGGGGGTCGAGTGGTGGCCCTCGGTCGCGTGTACGAGAACTACCTGCAGCTGGCGGTCCGCACCGAGAGCCCGATCCACGAGGTCACCGACTTGCGCGGACGCCGAGTCAATCTCGGCGCCGCGGGCTCGGGCGCCGCGGTCACCGGTCGGCGGCTGCTGGCGACTGCCGGTCTCGATCCCGCCGCCGATGTCGTGGTCGAGCATCGTCCCCTCCGTGACGCCGCACAGGCACTAACGGACGGCACCATCGACGCGTTGCTGTGGGCGGGCGGCGTGCCCACCGCCGCGCTCACCGTGCCCGACCCGATGCGACTGATCGACCTCGGCGCCCTCGCCTCGCCGATGCGAGAACAGTACGGCCCCGTCTACGACCGGGTCGCCATCCCCGCCGACGCCTATCCAGCAGGCCCGGCGATCCACACCATCGGCGTCGCCAACCTGCTGCTCGCCGCCGCGACCCTGCCCGACGAGACCGCATCCGCCATCGTCGACCTGCTGGTCGGGCACGCCGACAGCCTCGTCCCCGCCGAGGCCGCAGGCACGCAGTTCCTCGACGGCCGATTCCTGATCGGCACCGGAACCGTCCCGCTACACCCGGGCGCCGTCGAGGTCTATCGCCGTTGGCACGGTTGAACCGAATCTCCGTGGCGGTCAGAGGGTCGCGGCCCGTACTGCGATGAGGACGATCGCGACAATCGCGAGGACGGCCGCCGGGAGCGTGCCCTGGTAGTCGCTGACGCGCAGGTGTGTGGCGACCGCGCCGATGAAGTAGAGCGCAAGGCCCACCGCGGCGGCTATCCCGAGCGGCCCCCACCAGAGTCCGATGACGAGGCCGCCCGCACCGGCGATCTGCGCGACGCCGAGCAACGGCAACATGCGGTAGGGCAGGCCGAGGGTGGACATCTGGTCGACGAGCCGCTTCGGCCGGGTGAATTTGGCACCGGCCGAGGCCAGTAGCACCACCGACATGAGTACGGCGACAACGGCATAGGTGATGAACATGGCGAAACCTCAACTGTTCGACGAGACGTTTGCAGAGTGCTCTGCATCCCTCCGACGCTAGGCAGCCGATAGGTACCTATTGGTACCTTTCGACTCATGAGCCTTCGCCCCGGAACCGTCCTCCTCGCCGACTGCCCCGCCCGGCTGGCCATCGAGATCATCGCCAGCAAATGGGCCGTGGTCACGCTCTTCGCGCTGATCGACGGCCCGCTACGGCACGGCGAGCTGGTCGAGTTGATCGGCGGCGTCTCGCGCAAAGTCCTCACGCAGACGCTGCGCAGGCTCCAGGCCAACGGACTGGTCGAGCGGCACACCTACGCCGAAGCCCCACCACGGGTGGAATACAGCCTGACCGAGTTGGGGCGCACCCTCGAGGAGCCCATCACGAAACTGACCGAATGGGCGAGATCCCACGGTGAAGCGATCGTTGACTTCCATGAAGCGGCTGAAGCGAACGGCGCCTAGCGCGACAGCGGTACGGACACTTCGCCATCGATGAGGCGGTCGGCAGGGATGGACAGTGGCCAGATCACCATCTGCGTTGGCGCACAGCATCGTAGGCCAGCGGCAACGCCTCGCCGGAATTCAGCGCCAGCAGCGCTTGATGCAAGTTGGTGCGCTCGTCCGGGTCGAGACCGTCGAGCAGGTCGTTGTTCAGCGTGCGGACGAGCTCGTCGGCCTGCTCGACCGTGCTCATCCCCTGCTCGGTGATCTCGATGAGAAACCGCCGGCGGTCGCGGTGATCGCGAATCCTGGCGGCGAGCCCGGCTGCCTCCAGATGGTCGATCGCGGCAACCATCGTGGTCGAGTCGATCCGCAACCGCGTTCCGAGTTCGAGCTGAGAACTCGCCTTGTCGCCCGCCAGCACCTTCAAGATCATGAAGTGCCTCGTCCGCAGACCCAGTGTGGCGAGCCGATCCTCGCTCACGCGGAACATCACCTGCCCGAGCTTGATCAGCAGGCAGGTGGTGTGGTCGGCGACCATCTCCGGGATCAACGGTTCGGTCACTGGCGGAAACCTCGATTTCTGGACTGGACAGCAGACCGATAGTAGTCGGGACCACACCCTCCATCGACAACCACAGTCCCCGATAATCGTAACCAGTAATAGTTCCTACTACTGATAGTCTGCCCGGCATGGAGTCAGAATTCATCCAGAAGATCGACTTGACCGACAAGGTCGTCGTCGTCGCAGGCGGCACCAGCGGCATCAATCTCGGTGTGGCCGAGGACTTCGCGCGGGCGGGTGCCCGGGTCGCGGTACTCAGCCGCTCCGCCGACAAGGTCGACGCGGCGGTCGAACGGCTTCGCGCACTCGGCGCCGAAGCGCTCGGCGGTAGCGCCGACGTCCGCGACTACAGCGCGACCGAGGCAGTCCTGGAATCGGTGCATCAGCAGTTCGGCGACTTCGACGTGATGATCTCCGGTGCGGCGGGCAACTTCCCCGCCGCCGCCCTCGGCATGTCCGCCAACGGGTTCAAGTCGGTGGTCGACATCGACCTGCTCGGCACCTACAACGTCCTGCGCGCGAGCTACCGATTCCTCCGCAAGCCGGGCGCCTCGGTCATCAATATCTCGGCACCGCAGTCGGAGTTGCCGACGATCACCCAGGCGCACGTGTGTGCCGCCAAAGCAGGCGTCGACATGCTCACCAAGGTCCTTGCGCTGGAGTGGGGCCCGTACGGGGTTCGCGTCAACGGTGTGATTCCTGGCCCGATCGATGGCACCGAGGGAATGGCCAGATTGGCGCCGACCGAGCAGGATCGCGCCCTGGTCACCAACAGCGTGCCGCTGCGCCGCTACGGAACTCCCCGTGACGTTGCCAATGTCTGTCGATTCCTCGCGTCTCCGCTCGCCGACTTCATCTCCGGCGTTGTGCTGCCCGCGGACGGCGGGTGGGTGCTCGGTGGGGCATCGCAAGCGATGGGTGTCATCGGACAGCCGCTGCTCGATGCCGCACATCAGGATTCCTGATCACACGATCGCGCTCGGCGGCGTGCCACCTGACCGTGGCTCGCCGCCGAGACCGCCCGCTCAGCCCTCCTTGACCAGTTCCGGCGTCTCCTCGGCCATCACCGCTTCACCGCGCGCGACCATGCCCGCTTCGTCGGAGAGCTTCAGGTGCGGGATGAACAACGCGAGCCCGAACGCGAGCACCGCACCGGGGATCAGGTACCAGAACCCGGGGACCAGCGCGTCGACGTAGGCGCCGACGATCGCGTCGTGCAGCTTGTCCGGCAGGTTCTTGACCACCGAGGGGATCAGCGCGCTCGGGTCGATTTTCGCCGCCATCGCTTCCTGCCAGTTCGCCTGGAACGCGCCGGTGAGATTCTCGGTCAGCCTGCTGGTGAAGATGGAACCGAAGATCGCGATGCCCAGCGCGCCACCCATCTCGCGGAAGTAGTTGTTCGCGCTGGTCGCGGTGCCGATCTGGTCGGGCGCCACCGCGTTCTGCACCACGAGCACGATGATCTGCATGATCAGGCCCAGGCCCGCGCCCATGACGAACAGCATGGCCGAGACCAGCCACATCGAGGTGTTCGCGTCCAGGCGGGTGAGCCACAGCATGTCGATGCCGATGAGCGCGGCGCCGATCGGCGGATACACCCGGTAGCGGCCGGTTTTGGTGATCGCGTTCATCGAGGTGATCAACGTGAGCATCATGCCGACCATCATCGGGATGAGCAGCAGGCCCGACACCGAGGCGGAGGTTCCGCTGGCCATCTGCAGGTAGGTCGGGATGAAGCCGATCGCCGCGAACATCACCAGGCCGACGAGGAATCCGATCAGCGAGGTCAGCACGAAGGTGCGATTGCGGAACAGCCACAGCGGCAGCATCGGCTCCGCGGCCCGCGACTCGACGAAAACGAAGGCCGCGACCACCACGACGAAAGCGGCGATCATCGACACCATCACCGTCGAGCCCCACTCGTACTGCTTGCCGCCCCAGTCGGTGATCAGGATCAGCAAGGTGGTCGCGCTCGACATGAGCACGATGCCGAGGTAGTCGGGCCTGAACTTGGGCCGGTGGCTGGGGATGTTCAGGTAGCGGAAGGCGATGAACAGCGCGGCGATACCGATCGGCACATTGATCCAGAAGCACCAGCGCCAGTCGAGGTGGTCGGCGAACAGGCCGCCGAGCAGCGGTCCGGCGACCGAGGTGATGCCGAAAACGGCACCCATCGGAGCCATGTACTTGCCGCGGTCCTTGGCGGGCACCACGTCGGCGATGATGGCCTGCGCCAGGATCATCAGCCCACCGCCACCGACACCCTGCAGGCCGCGGAAGGCGATGAACTCCCAGAACCCGGTCGAGGCGGCGGCGCCGATCGACGCGGCGGTGAAGACGGTGATCGCGAACAGGAACAGCCAGCGCCTGCCGAACATGTCGCCGAGTTTTCCGTAGATCGGCATCACGATGGTGGTGGCGAGCAGATACGACGTGGCGGTCCAGGCCATGTGGGAGACCCCGCCGAGTTCGCCGACGATGGTCGGCATCGCGGTGCCGACGATCATCTGATCGAGGCTGGCCAGGAACATGCCCGCGATCAGCGCGGAGAAGATCAGCCAGATCCGCTTCTGGGTCAAGACGATCGGGGTGGGCGGCGAATCGGCCGTCGTGGTCATCGAAGCATCTCCCTTGTGCTGTCGTCCGGCCGATCGAACAGCCGGGCGGCCATGGCGCAGTGCTCGTGCAGCGCTGCGGCCAGCGACCCGTTCGGGTCCGCGGCCAGCGACATCGCCGCCCGCGTCGTGATGGTCGTCATGATTCCCGCGGTGAGCGAGGCGAATTCGGGGGCGACATCGGCCCCGAGCCGGGCCGAGAGGAGCTCGGCGGTGGCGGCCTCCATCCGGGCACCGGAGGCGATGAACGCGGCGAGCACCCTCGGCTCGGCCATGACCAGTTTGGTGACCAGCGAGATCCCCTCGCGCACTTCGCTTTCCGGCTGGAAGCCCGCGGCGTGCAGCCAGGTGAGATCTTCGATGAGCACGCCGGTCGGACCGCCTGCGACGAATTGCCGCCGGGCTTCGGGCGTGCCTATCTCCTCGATCGGGCCGACCACCGCGTCGAGCTTGGTGTCGTAGTAGTTGAAGAAGGTGCGCGAGGAGACACCCACCGATTTGGCGATGTCGTCGACATTCGTCGCATCCAGCCCGTGCTCGACCGCCAACCGCCGTGCGGCGAGGCAGAGGTCGAGCAGGGTCCGTCGCTTCTTCTGTTCGCGCAGACCGACCGCGGCCTGCTCGACCGTATCCCGAGTCACACCTGAAAAATTAGCACAAACTGCAATATTTCAGAAACTGCAATCATTGCGGGCTGAGTAGTCGGCGCAGCGCGACAGGAGTGTGGCCGAGGTGCTCGCGGATGGTCCGGGTCAGGTGGGGCTGGTCGGCGAAACCGAGGTCGGCGGCGAGATCGGCGAGGCCGGTTTCGCCGCCGGTGAGCCGATCGATGGCGTGGCCGACGCGTACTCGGTTGCGGTAGTGGGTCAGTGAGACGCCCATGTGTTGCGAGAACACCCGGCTCAGCCGGTACGGCGAGACCATGAGCAGCCCTGCCAGCGACCGCAACCCTGCGGCTTCCGGCGTACCGGCGAGGATCGCGTGGCGCGCGGCGGTGACCATCGCCTGGTCTGCCGGACGGGGACGCGGGGCCGACCGGCCGGTGGCCACAGCGACGAGCCGGAGCAGTTCCTCGGTCAGCGCGTAGTCGATATCGCCGACGGCGGCGGCGCCGAGCAGCCTGTGGTGGGCGAGCTCGACGCGCGCGTCGATGTATACCGATCGCGCGGTCGCCGGTCCTTCCCAGAACTCGGGCGCGATGCTCACCGAGGTGCAGATGTCGCCACCGGCGGGGTGTGCGAACCGTTCTTCCTCCCCGGGGGCGCCGAGATAACCGAGGGTGGGGTCCAAGTCGGCGTCGACCCCGTCGGCTCGACGCCGGAACCTGCCGCGCCGCACGAGAACGAGGCGGTGATCACCGCACGCCTCCGGCGCCGACCATCGGGTGTGGTCGGCATGGCAGGTCACGGTGGTCACGGTGAAGTCCGGCCGGGCGGCAAGGGGAACGGCGCACAGCATGGGCCGACCGTACGCCGGGGCTACGACACGTCGACCCCGCAAAGATCTTCAAGACCGGGGCATGGTCCGGACTGAATGCTGAGTGGGCAACAACTCACACCGGACATCGACCCGCCCCGCAGAACTCACGGTCCTCGCCGAGGACCCACCTGTTCTGTATCACCGCAGCCTGACCAGGAGAACACCATGGCATCTGTTCACAAAGAATTTCTCGTCGACGCCACACCGGACCAGGTCTGGGATGTCTTGCGCGACTTCGGCGCTGTGCACGAGCGCCTCGCTCCGGGCTTCGTCACCGACACCCGACTCGACGCCGACACCCGCACAGTCACCTTCGCCGACGGCACCATCGTCGCCGAACGGCTCGTCGACCTCGATCCCGTGAGCAGGCGGGTCGCCTACACCGTGGTCGGGGGAAGTCTGCATCCATCCCATCACCATGCGTGGATGCATGCCCTACCGGAGGCCGAGGGCAGGACGCGTTTCATCTGGCACATCGACGTTCTGCCCGAACCTCTCGCCGCACCGATCGCAGAATTCGTCGAACACGGATCGACGGTGATGCGCGCGGCACTGGAGGCGGCGGCAACACGGTCGCCTCGTGTGGACGAACCCGTGCACGAGACCGCTCGATAATCCGAAGGGCGGCGCGGAACAGTCCGCGCCGCCCCCGGACGACTACCGCTCGACGCGGGCAGCGGCCACCCTCGCGGCAGCATCATGTCCGCCGACCGAACCGGATCCTCCGGCCTCGCCGCGCGTCCGGTCGGCCAGAGCGACCATGCCTGCCGCGGCTGTGGCCCCTGCGGCGGCAGCGACCAGGCCAGACCAGCCGAACCAGCCGACTGCAGAGGCCCCGAACGCCGTGCCCAGACTGCCCCCGACGAAATAGACGGACATATACGCGCTGTTGAAGCGGGCCGGTGCCGACGAATCGATGGCCAGTACCGTGCTCTGATTCGCGACTTGCGCCGCGAACAGCCCGGCATCGAAGAGACCGAGACAAACCAATGTCACCACGGTGTTCGACAGCGCGACCGCCAGAACCACTGTCGAGGCGAAGGCGAGCGCGAGCCCGACCAGGATCACCTTCCTCGCACCGACCCGATCGGTCCAGCTTCCGGCGATCCGCGTCGCGACGACACCGGCCAGTCCGGCACAGGCGTACAGACCGATCCGTTCGGGCGAATACGAGTACGGAGGCTGCGACAACGCCACCGCGAGACCCGCCCAGATCGCACAGAACGCGAAGAACCACAGCGCACCCCGCGCCGCCGCCCATCGCAGCGCCGCGAAGCGAGCGAAGAGCCCGGGAATCCCCCGCACCGTATCCAGATATCCGGCACGCGCGCCGCCGCGTACTGCCGGCAGGACGGAATACGCGATCGCCGCCACCGCGATACAGGGCACCGCGAAGACCACAAGCATTGCGCGCCAGCCGATCACCTCGGTGAGCCAGCCGCCGACGATGCGACCGGCGAGAATTCCGGCCGAAATCCCCGCGGTGACGATCCCCAGCACGGTGGCCTGACGGTGAGACCCCGCGAAACGCCCTGCCACCGAACTCAATTGAGCGCCGACGGCCGATCCCGCCCCGACCACGCCGACGGCCGTTCCCAGCACCCACACCGAACCCGCAATCGCCCCGGCCGCCGAAGCGACAGCCAGTGCCGCGAATTGCGCCGCCACCACTGTCCGCGGCGCGAACCGGTCCACCAGCGGCACCAGCAGCACCAACCCCGCCAGATAGCCGATCGGCCCGAATGCCAGCGCGGTGCCGATCGCCGCCGCCGAGGTGTCCAGCGATCCGGCGACCTCGGCGACGGCCGGATGCAGCAGGTAGACACTGGCGGTTGCGAGCGCGGCCGCCGACGCCATGAACCACACGATCGGCGCGCGCAACACCGTGCCCGAAATCTCCGGAACCCGTTTGTTTTCCATGGCATCGACGTTAGAAATCCCGGGGCCACGGATCCGGCGGAAAACGGACTACACCGTCAGCCCGGCGCATCCTCGCCGGGCGCGATGGCCGCGGTGACCCGGTGCGCTAGCGCGCGGAGGTGGTCGATGAGTTCGGGTGGCTCGTGTACGCGGAAACCGAAGCCGAAAAGCCCGGTGTAGACGGCTATTTCGTCGAGCGAGTTCGATCCGGTGTGCAACAGACAGTGCTCTTCGTCGATCGCTTCGATGACCCCGACAGTCGGCGGGATGCGATCCGCCGCCACGGCGGCCGATACCTCGAGCGTGATGCGGGCCTGATAGCGGTAGGCGGCGCTGCTGACACCGCGCGACACCCAGCCGGCCAGGTCGACCTCGGGCGCCTCGCGCGGGGTGAAGCGTGGCCCGTTGGGGATGCGCGGACGGAGGCGGTCCACACGGTAGGTGCGCCAATCCTGCTTCTCGACGTCCCAGCCGACCAGATACCAGCGCCGTCCCGTGTGCACGAGTCGATGAGGTTGCGCTGCTCGCCGGATCTCGGCGCCCTCGTGGGTGCGGTAGTCGAAACGGAGCTGTTCGTGGTCACGGATCGCGGCGGCGATCGCGGTCAGTACGTCCGGGTCGACCGTCGCGGCCCCGGCGGGCATGGTGACGGTCGCGGCCTGCAAGGCCGAGACGCGATGTCGCAGTCGTGACGGCAGGATCTGCTCCAGTTTCGCCAGCGCCCGCAACGAACTCTCCTCGATCCCGGTGACCGATCCGCCCGCGGCCGTGCGCAGCCCGAGCACGACGGCGACCGCCTCGTCATCGCTCAACAACAGCGGTGGCAGCTTGGCGCCCGCGCCCAGCCGGTATCCGGCTGTGCCCGCGACCGCGTGCACCGGGTAGCCGAGAGTGCGCAGCTTGTCGATGTCACGGCGGACCGTGCGAGCGTCGACCTCGAGGCGCTCGGCCAGGTCGGGGCCGGTCCACACCCGGGGTGTCTGCAGCAGGGACAGGAGTTCGAGGAGGCGAGCCGAAGTTTCCAACACACTTCGTATTCTCCCCCATTGCTAGGGCAGTACCTGTCCTAGCTGCCTCGTAACGTGGTTCTCATGAGCGAAGCAATCACTCCCTTCCGCATCGACATCCCGCAGTCCCAGCTCGACGACCTGCATCGGCGCCTCGACGCCACCCGCTGGACCGACGGCGTCACCGGAGTCGGCTGGGCGCAAGGCATCCCGCTCGACTACACCCAGGAGCTGGTGCGGTACTGGCGCACCGGCTACGACTGGCGGGCACAGGAGGCACGCCTCAACGCGTTCCCGCAATTCCGCACCGAGATCGACGGCCACGATGTGCATTTCCTCCACGTCCGGTCGGCCGAACCCGGTGCCATGCCTCTGATCCTCACCCACGGGTGGCCCGGATCGATCGTGGAGTTCCTCGAGGTGATCGGACCGCTGACCGATCCGGTCACGCACGGCGGCCGGGCCGAGGACGCGTTCGACGTCGTCGTGCCGACCATTCCCGGATTCGGGTTCTCCGGCCCCGCGGTCGGCTGGTCGACGAGCCGGGCCGCGCGGGCCTGGGCGGAGCTGATGCGCAGGCTCGGCTACGAGCGTTACGCCGCACACGGCGAAGACACCGGCGCGGCCATCTCACGGGAACTTGCGGTGATCGACCCCGACCATGTCGTGGCGTTGCACCTGACGATGATCGCCTCCGCCACCGTCACCCCCGAAACGGCCGACCTCGACAATCCCGCCGAGAAGCGCGCCCTGCAGCTGGCACAACGGGCCCAGTACGAACTCAGCGCGTACGCGCTGCTGCAGGCGACCCGCCCGCAGACGCTGTCGTACGCGCTCGCCGATTCCCCGGTGGGTCAATTGGCGTGGATCGTCGAACGTTTCAAGGACTGGACCGACTCGACCGACGTGCCGGAGGAAGCCGTCGACCGTGACGCGATGCTGACCAACGTCATGATCTACTGGCTCAACGCCACCGCCGGTTCGTCGGCCCGCTACTACTACGAGGGCGCCGCCACCTGGGGCAAGCCCGAACCGGAGACCGATGTGCCGGTCGCGGTAGCGGTCATGCCGCAGGATCTCGGCGTTCCGGTCCGCCGCATCGCCGAACGCAACCACAACATCGTGCGCTGGACCGAGTTCGATCGAGGCGGCCACTTCGCGGCCATGGAGGAACCCGACCTCATCATCGATGACCTGCGTGCCACGTTCCGCGCATACCGGCGACAGGCCCGACTCGCCGCGGCGGGGTGATCGTCTTATAGGTTCTGTCCATGAGTCGCACCACGGCCGTCTTCGACAGCATCCACATCGCTGCGGACCCGGTGTCTGTTTATCAGCAGGTCAGCGATCCGACCCTGATGGGTCGGTGGAGTCCGGAGAACCGCGGAGCGAAGGTCACCCAGCCGCGCGAGTCCACTTATGTGGGAATGGAATTCGAGGGGTTCAACAAGCGGGGCTTCGCTCGCTGGGTGACCCGCTGCGTGGTGATCACGGCCGAGCCGGGCAAGCGATTCGCGTTCCGCGTAGAGGCGATCGGTGTCCGCAGTCCGTGGATCCGCGGAGGTATCGCGACCTGGGAGTACCGATTCGAGCCGGACAACGGTGGCACCCTGGTCACCGAGACCTGGCACGACGATCGCAAGACCTGGCCGAATGCGGCGGTTCAGGTCTTCGACCGGATCGCCACCGGCGGCAACACCTTCGTGGAATTCCAGCGCAAGAACATCCACCGCACCCTGCGCAACCTCAAGCGGCAACTCGAGTCGACGGACTGAACGGGTCTCAGTCCTTGACCGGCGAGGGATCCGGTATCTCGCCGGGCCGGTAGTTCGGCAGCCGACCTGCCGGGACGATCGCGGTAGCGCTGATACCGGCCAGGATGAGCAACCCGAGTTTGAGCGTGCGCAGACGGGCGTCTTCGTTGATTTCGACGGCGGCGTCGACCTGTTCCGGTGTCGCGTCGGTCCGTTCGAGAATCTCGTGCAGGCGGTCGTTGCTGACGAAGTTCACATTGTCGAGGTCGACCTGGGCGATCAGCGCATCAGGCAGATCGAGGTTGCTGACGATCGCCTGGCCGACGGTGAAGCTCAGGATCGTCACCAGCATGGCTCCGACGACCGCCGTGCCGACGGCTGACGCGAGGTTCTGCGTGGTGCCGCGGATCGATCCGACGTCCCCGGCGAGGTTCTTGGGCGCCGAGGTCACCAGGACGTTGAACACGAGGGTGACGAGTGCGCCCTGGCCGATGCCGAACACGATGAGTCCGGCGATCGTCGGCAAGGTCTCCCAGTTGTTGTTCACCACGTAGGCGAGCCAGATCAGGGCACCGGTGGTCAGCGTGAACGAGAAGATGCCGATGACGCGGGCGCTGTAGTGCTTGTAGAAGCGGACGACGAGGGTCGCGGTGACGAAGACCGTGAGGTTGAACGGCATCATCGCCAGCGAGGTGTCGAACGGTGACCGCCCCTGCACGATCTGGATGTAGAGCGGGACCGTGAAATTGAGTGCGGCCTCGAGGGCGACGACGATGAACATCGCGTACACGGCCGCTCGCTCGCGGGAACTGCCGAGCACCGACAGGTCGACCAGCGGTGCCTTGCCTGCCCGCATCCGCTGTCGCGTCCACAAGAAGAAGGCCTGGCCGAGCACGATGCCGACCACGATCAGCACGGGAGCGGGTGAGAGACCGAGCAGGTCGAACGGCGCCGCCGGGTCGGCGAAGAACAGGCCCCAGGCATTGAGATTGTTGAAGCCCAGGGTGAGCAGCACGATCGCCGCGCCGATCAGCACCGCGGCGGTGAGGTCGATGTCGATGCCGGCGGCGCCGTGGTCGGAGCGCAGGGTGAAACTGAAGGCGAACACGATCACGGCCAGCACCAGCACGATCCCGAACACCGGTCGCCAGCCGACGAGCGAGCCGAGTGCGCCACCGATGAAGAACGCGCTCACTCCGGAAATGGCTCGCGCCGACCCGAGCGAACCGATGGCTGTCGCCTGCTGCTCACCGTGGTAGTTCTCGGCGATCAGAGCCACCAGCGCGGGAACGATGATCGCCGCCGAGGCACCCGCCAGCGCTTGTCCGGCGATCGCCCACGACACCGACGGGGAGAAGATCATGATCAACGCCGAACCGGCGAACGTCGCGACAACGACCCGGAAGATGCGTAGCCAGCCGACGCGTTGCCCGAGTTTCGCGCCGACCATGACCAGTGCCGCCACGGCGAGGCCGTAGACAACGATCGTCGAACTCACCACCGTCGGCGCGGAGCCGAAGTCTTCGACCATGCCGCCGAGCGAGACGGGTAGCGCGGCGACGTTGAACGACATCAGCACCTGCGCGAAGAACAGACCGACCATCGGCAGCCATGACGTCCGCTCGGAATATGTTGTCGTCGAACTGGATTCAGCGGTCATTGCTGATCACTCCCTTGCTCCGAGTAGGCGTCCGACGCGAACAGGTTCAGCCCGAGCGTGCGGGAAAGGTACGCGGTCGCCCGCTGGCCACGCACGCTGTTACCGGCCGAATCCAGTCGAGGAGAGTACGTTCCGATCGCTCCCTTTCCCGGCGCGACGGCGACGATTCCGCCCGCGACACCGGATTTGGCAGGCAGCCCGATCTCGAAGAGCCACTCACCGGACCGCTCGTACATTCCGGTCGCGGCGAGAACCGAGAGGGTGTCGCGGCAGACGCCTGCCGAGACGACTCGCTGCTGGGTCAACGGGTTCACCCCGCCGTCGGCCAGTGTCGCGCCCATGACCGCGAGATCACGGGAATCCACGAGCAGCGAGCACTGCCTGGTGTAGACATCGACGACCTCCAGCGGATCGATATGGATGCGCCCGTAGCTTTCGAGCAGTGCCGCGATCGCTCTGTTGCGCTGGTTGGTCAGCATTTCGGATCGGTAGACGCCACCGTCGAGTTCGAGCTGACGGCCGGCGAAACGCGACAGCCCGGAACGGATCTGTTCCCACTGCTCGGCGGCGGTGGCACCGGGGATCATCGCGGTGGTCGCCATCGCGCCGGCATTGACCATCGGATTCATCGGGTGGCCGTCGTTCAGCTCGATCGCGATGACCGAGTTGAAGGCCAGGCCGGTGTTGTTCACGCCGACACGGTCGCGCACCCCGTCGTGCCCGAGTGCCTCACACACCAGGGCATGGACGAACGCCTTGGCGATCGACTGGATGCTGAACACCGCTGACGCGGTTCCCGCGGCGTGCAACTCGCCGTTGACCTCGGCGACGGTGATGCCGAACGCCTCGGGATCGGCCTCGGCCAGCGCGGGAATGTAATCGGCGACGACCCCGGCCTGATGGGATCGGTACCGCTCATAGGCCGCGCCGACGTGTGATTCGACGTCGTCCCAACCGGGCAGTGCACCGGTGGAGACCGCTTGTTCGACATTCCCCACATCGAGGTCCATCTTTCCGCCGGATGTCGGTGTGGACACAGAGATCCCTCACTTCTGATATAGCCGAGCACTGTCATTTGTGGGCGCGACGAGTGGTGAGAACTCCGGCAACCCAGCCGACGACGAACATCGCCAACAGGATCAACCACATCGGGGAACGGACCGAGATCAACAGGAATTCGATGGATACCTTTCCTCTGTTCTCCACCACGAAAACGACGGCGACGATGCTCAACCCGATGGCGATCCATTGGGTTGGTGAGACGCGACTCAGCAGGGACCGCTTACCGGCGGCATCGTTCATCAGAGTCCTCCTTTCGACGGGTGGCGTTCACTCGGCGCCACGCAGGATCTCTCGCAAACGCTCGGTGTCGGCGACGGTCCAGCCGGCGGGTTCCAGGATCGCCACCCAGGCATCGGCGATAACCGCCTGGAAGGTGTGGCCGTGCCCGTCCGGCACATCGACCGAAACGGCCATGTCCGCGGACACCTGTAGAAATGTCACCACCGGGATCCAGCGGGTGCTCGGCAAGACATCGCGGCCGCGTTCTTCGCTCAGCCAGTCGGGTTTCTGGAACAGCAGTCGCGGTGTCCACCAGGTGATCGGGTCGGAGGCGTGCTGGAGGTAGACCACTTTGGGTGCGGTCCACGCGGTGTCGGGGCGGGCGAGATCCGGTGCGTCGGCGACGAATCGCACTGTGTGCCCGTCACGGTAGATCGGCAGCCACTGCGGGGAACCCGGGTCGCGTCGTGCGGTGGCATCGCGCCATACCGGATTGGTGGCGGTGGGACCGACGAACAGGACTCCGTCGGTGCGGGCCGCCATGTCCTGGATACCGGAGAAGGCCGCCTCACCACCGAAGGATCCGAGGCTCTCCCCGAAAACCACCAGCTTCGGCCGGCGATCGACCGGCAACAGGTCCCACTCGGCGTGCACCGCCTCGAACAATGCTTGACCGGCCTGTCGAGCGCGTTCCTGGTCGACGACGAAGGACAGCCAACTGGGCAGGTAGGAGTACTGCATACTCACCAGCGCACTGTCACCGCCCGCCAGATACTCCAGCGCCGAGGCAGTCGACTCGTTGATCCACCCGGTACCGGTGGTGGTCGCGATCCCGAGGACCGCTCGTTGGAAGCCACCGGCCCGCCGCAACTCGGCAACCGCGAGATCTGCTTCGGCCCTGATCGTCTCCGCGGAATCGAGGCCGGTGTAGACGCGAATCGGCTCGCGCGCGGGCTTTCCGCTGAATGCCGTCAGTTCGGCCGCGGTCGGACCGTTGGACACGAAGATTCGCCCCTGCCTGCCCAGCGAGTCCCAGCTCACCAGCGAGCCGGGACCACCGGAACGCTCCGCGAGGACGGGCTCCTCGGTATCGGGCGAACTCTCCTGGTTGACCGCCTTGAAGGTCTCGTTGAGCATCGACATCGCCACGTCGGCCACCACCCCGTTGACCGCGGCGACAGCTAGGGCGGCCACCACCACAGCGCCGAGCACCGCCGCGACGCGTGTGGGCAGCACCCGCCCCAACAGCCCACCGACCCATCGCGACAATGCCCAGCACAGCCGCGCCACCGCGAGCAACACCGCGAACACCACGACAGCGATCGCCACGATGATCGGATAGGCGTGCCAGGGAAGACCGCTCACTCCCATGAGTGACCGCAGATCCCTTTGCCACTCGGCATACCAGGCCAGCACGGCGACCGATCCGAGGCAGGCCACGACGCCGAGCCCCCACCACAACACCGACGGCGTCGGCCGAGGCTGCCGTTGCAGCATCCACCACAGCAGCGCGGCGACTGCGACACCGAGTCCGTACCCGAAGACCGCCGCGGCACCGGTGACGACCCCTTGGAACAACGGACCTCTGGGCAGCAGCGACGGCGTCAATGACAACCACACCAATACCAATGCCCCCACCGCGCCACCGAAATGGAATCCCCGGCGCCGAAAAGTGGGTTCCGCGACCGGCCGTGCGGACGAATTTTCCTGGCGGGTGCCCGCCGCGATCTCGGGAGGTGGGGGATCCTGGGAACTCGCGTCGGTTCGGTGTGCGCCGAACGTCCACCGTCGACCGTCTCCGCGCGTGGAATTCATTTGTTCCCCTGTGTTTCGCCCAACGATCCACCGGTGCACGCATTTCGCTGTCGAGTGTCAACTCGATGCGGTTCGTTCAATGTGGAACTATACGACCCGATCTCACCAGAACACCGGAATAGGGCTTTCGACACCAACAATGTGATCTAACCGCAGGTCAGAACTGGTGACTCCGTTCGGTACAACCACCGGTCAGTGCGAATAGTTGCCGATTGTTCAGGGAACCGTCGGTGGGCGCTCGGGGACCAGTAGGGCACCGATCGCTGTGCCGATGCCGACGGCATTGTTCTGGTTGGAATCGGAGGCCGGGCCGAGGGTGGCGTAGACGACAACGGTTGTCCCGGTTTTCGTGTCGTAATAGGCGACGCCGTCGTAGCCGCCGTAGGACGGGTTCATGAACAGCCAGTCGGCGAGGTGGACCACGCCGAAGGCGAAGTATTTCTCTGTGGTGAAGGGGCCAAGGCCCGCGGTGGAGGGGCCCATCATCTGCTGGAACTGGTCGGGGGTGAGTCGTTCGCCGGTGCCGAGGGCGCGGACCCAGCGGCCGACGTCGGCGACGGTCGAGTTCATGTTGCCGCTGTGCAGGAAGGCGGTGGGGTTCCAGAAGGTGGAGTCTTCGAAGACGTTTCGTTCGTTGGTGTAGCCGTGCAGGATCGGTTCGTCGACCTGTGGGGTGAGTACTACTTTGCTGTCGTGCATCCCCAGCGGTTCGGTGATGTGTTCGGCGATCAGCTCGCCCAGTGGCTTGCCCGCCGCCTTCTGCAGCACTTCGCCGAGGACGACCAGATCGCTGTGGGCGTAGGCGAACCTGGTGCCCGGCTCGAACAGCGGTGGGCGGGCGTTGGCGCGATCGAGCAGTTGCTGCGCGGTCCATTCGCGGATCGGGTTCTCGCCGAAGATCTTCAGGAACTCCGGTTCGGTCACGTAGTCGGAGATGCCGGAGGTGCTGTCGGCGAGCATTCGCGGGGTGATCTTGTCGGCGCGCGGGAAGTCGGGCAGCCAGCGGGCGATGGGTTCGTCGAGTTTCAGCACGCCCTGTCCGTCGAGTCGCCACAGCACGGTGGACAGCATGGGTTCCATGGGCTGGCCGACCCGCAACCGCATATCCGCTGTCGCGGGGACACCGAGCGGTGATCCGCCGAGCGCGCCGAGGGCGATCTGTTCGGTACCCCGCCATGCGCCGTAGACCGCGGAACTGAGGTCGAGTTCGGTCATCTTCGCGCGGACGATGTCAGCGATCTTCGACGCTTCGGGACTCTCGACCTGCGACGACGAGCCCGTGGACGGGGAGTCGGCGGACTTCTCCTGCGCAGTGCAGCCGCCCGTCGCGATGGCGAGCACGACCGCGAACACCGCACATGATCTGCGATATCCGCGAAGCGGGGGCGACAAACTCATGACGGCGATCCCTTCGTTCAGAAGAACTCACGATCAGCGGCGATGTCGAATCTACGCGCCGACGGCACTCGACCGGCTGAGACTCGCGAGCTACTCGAGGCCACATGGTCATACTCGAAGGACCTGGCAGCGACGACACCGAGGAACACCGATGGGATTCGAGGACGAGGAGTTCGACTGCGACCTCCCGCCGATGGCCTTCTCCCCCAACGACGCCCGCCGGTACTGGTTCGAGCACCGCCACCACGATTGCGGGCTCGGTGCCGCCGCGTGGGAGGTCCTGGCCGGATCCCGTGGCCTCCCATGGCCGGACGCACACGAACTGCGGAACACCCGGGACTGGACGAATGCCTACCGACACCGAGGACTACCGACCGAAATCACCGCCGACGGTGCAGGCGTGGAGCTGGTATGCGACGACACGGTCACCGCGCTACTCGTACCCGCCGGACTCGCCGCCGCCACTTACGACCGCAACGCTTTGGCAGTACCGACACTCGCGACGTCGCCGCCCTATGTTCCGCTGCACCGGTGGGCGATGCTCACCCGGTCCGCGTCCCTGTCCGACGACGCCGCCGGAGTTCTCACCGATCTCCATGTCACCGTCCTCGTGCCCGGGGATCGGCTGCGGCTCCCCACCGGACCCGGCACCTGCCTCGACCCACCGCACTATTGGCATGAATGGCCCCGCCGGTCCCATCCCGGCAAGCCCTACCTCGTGCTGTTTCTCCAAGTCGCCAACATGCTGCTGACCAGCAGCAGAGCTGGGTGTTCGCTGGCCTCGGCCAACGGTCGGCTCGAGGTCCTGCGCCACCGGTGATCGCACGGCGAAGGGGCCTCGACCGCTAGTTCACGAGGGACAGCATCCTGGTGAGGGTTGCGAGCTGCTCGTCATAGGAACCATCGAGCTTGGCGAGAAGCGTGGTGATGCCGACGCTCTCGTAGGCGCGGACGCGTTCGGCGATCATGTCGGGCGTGCCGATCAGGTTGGTGAGCCGGCCGAGGTCCAGTGGTACTTCGCGACGCGCGGCCTCGTGATCGCCTGCGTCCCAGCGCTCACGAACGGTCGCGATGGCGTCCCCGTAGCCCAGTCTGGTGAACGCGTCGTTGTAGAAATTGCGGCCGCCCGCACCCATCGAACCGATGGTGAACGCGTATCCGTCGGCGTGCTTGCGGCTTGCGACGGTCGCCGACGCCTCGTCTTCGGTGAACTCCACCGCGACCGGTGCGACGAGGTCCAGATCAGCCAATGTGCGGCCCGATAGTTCGGCGCCCTCGCGAAGGGGGCCGAGGAAAGTCTCGGCAGCCTCGGGGATGAAGGCGTTGCCGAGCCAGCCGTCCGCGGCCTCGCCGGTGAGGCGCAGATTGGCCGGACCCATGGCCGCGATGTAGACGGGTACGTGGCGGGGACGCACGAGCGGACGAAGAGCTCGTCCCGCGCTGTCGGGCAACGGAAGTGGATAGATCTCGCCGGCGTGCTCGAGTCTGTCGCCGCGACTGACAGTCCGGATGATCTCGATCGTCTCGCGCGTGGTCTGCACCGGCTTGCGGAAGCGAACGCCGTGCCAGCCTTCCATGACGCGCGGACCCGAAACACCGATGCCGAGGTCGAAACGGCCGCCCGACAGCTCCTCGAGGCTGAGCGCGGACGTGGCGAGCAGAGCCGGTGTGCGCGAGCCGAGTTGGACGATGAAGGTGCCCAATCGAATCGTGGAGGTCCTGGCGGCGAGGTAGGCGAGCCCGGTCAGCGCGTCGTAGCCCCAGACTTCGGGAACCCACAACGACGAGACGCCGATCCGCTCGGCCGCGAGAGCGAAATCGGCCGCACCGGGCAGCCGCGGTTCGATCATGACACCGATCTGCACGTTCACGCTTCCTGTGGGCGGATGGAATTCGCGAGGATCACTTCCAGCTCGCAGAGGACGTCGTCGAGCGGAGCGGTCGAGCGCGCGGCCCGGCACAGGATGACCGCGCCTTCGATGGCGGCGATGGCCATCGTGGCCAGCCGGGAGGCGCGAGCCTGCTCCACGCCCTCCGCTGTCAACGAGCGGGTCACCGCATCCTGCCACCGCCGGAAGATGTCGGCGACGGCTGGGATCAGCCGCTGATCGTCTTCCGATCCGCCGACCGTCACCGATACCACCGGACATCCCGCCGCGTAGTCGCTCTCATGGAGGATCTGCGTCCAGAACGCGCCGAATCGCCGGAGGGCACCGACCGAACCCTCGCGCACGGATTCGTCGATGATCGCCGTGATGGCGTTGCCCGCGAGTTCGACTGCCTCGGCGATGATCTGGTTCCGGCCACCGGAGAAGTGGTGATACACCGAGCCGCGGGGTGTCCGACTGCGCGTCAGGACGGCATCGACGGTAACCCCCGCGGCTCCACGTTCCCGCAGGAGTTCTACCGCGCCGTAGAGCATCTTCTGCTTGGTCCCGCTTCGTGCCGCCACGTCGTCCCTCCACATCGAGGGCGCGAAGTTAGCCACCCTGACATAGAGCATAGTAGGGCGGGCTCTCACGCCCAGATCCCCCGGCAACAAGGCCATGGCATCTCAACTGACACCGGCTTCGGTGTTCAGATACATCACGAGATCGCGGGGCAGCCCGTGTGTGTCGTGCAGATAGCGGTAGTCGTCGTCGGTCAAGGGCCCGGTGAAACGGCGGTGGGACAGGACCTTTCGACCACGCTGGAGCAGCACAGCGAATTTGCGTTCCTCATCGAGCAGGATGGTGCGCACCTCGTCGGGGTGAACGGATTGCCGGAAGTGCCCGAGGGTGTGTTCGACAAGCTCGATCGGCAGATCGAACAGGGTGCGGGTCGGATCGTCGCGCCACAGCGTGGTCAGGGTGCGGCGGATCAAACGGCGGAGGATATGACCGCGACCGGACGGGGATGGCGTGACCCGGTCGCCGAGGACGACGATGCCCGATCGCAGATGGTCCGACAGCAGTCGCAGCGTCCGATCGTCGCGTGTGCCCCAGATTCGGGGCAGGGTGGTCAGCCAGGGCTCGAAAACGTCGATCTCGAAGACGGACCGCGTGTTCCGCAGGATTCGCACCAGTCGTTCCACACCGAGGCCGGTGTCGATGCCGGGCGTGCGCATCGGTTCGAGGCTGCCGTCGGGATGCCGGACGTAGCGCATCATGACGTGATTCCACACCTCCACCCACCGGCCATCGGAGGTCGGTGTGCCCTGCGGCGGTCCGTCCCCGGTCCAGACGAAGATCTCCGAATCGGGCCCGCAGAGTCCGGTCGGGCCGTTGGACCACCAGTTCTCGTCCGTGGTCGGCTCGACCGGTAAGCCCAGCTCATCCCATGTGCGCCACGACTCGTGGTCGGGCTCGATCTGTTCGTCACCGCCGAATACGGTGACCGACATCCGGCCGGGGTCGATACCGAAGCCGTCGCGCAGCAGTTCGAATCCCCACCGCAGGCTCTGCGGGCCGCCGTAGTCGCCCAGTGACCAGGACCCGAGCATTTCGAACACGGTGAGGTGGGTGTCGTCACCGACCTCGTCGAGATCGGTGGTGCGCAGGCATCGCTGCAGGCTGGTGAGCCGTCGGCCCAGCGGGTGGGGCCGACCCATCAGATACGGGGTCAGCGGATGCATCCCGGAGGTGGTGAACAGCACCGGATCCCCCGGCGAGGGAACGAGCGATCCACCGGGCGTGGGCTCATGCCCGCGTTCGCGGAAGAAGTCGTGGAAGGTCTGAACGGTCTGGTCTGTCGTGATCATGGTGGTTGCTCCATCGATGTGAAATCGACCGGAAGCGACCGCACCTGGCAAGTCCGGCACCAGGACCGACGCACACCAGCGGACCGTTTCCGGTCGCCGGCATGGGAGAAAGAAGGTCAGGCGGCTGCGACCGGCGAGCTGAGAGCTCGTGCGGCCGCGGCGGCGATTCGTGAAGTGACCTTCATGCCTGCACGGTAGCAACCAGGCCGTGCCGAGCACGACCGATTATCTGCGCACCGGCCACCACGAGTGGACCCGAACGCATCAAAATCGAGGACGCGCGGGCGACTTGTTGATACAGTCCCAGACAGCTAACTACGGATGCGTAGATATTTGGTAAACATCCGTGTAGATCAGAGGTCGGATTCGGTCGAACAGCTCTGCGGCCGCATGGAACACGGGGTGATCGACATGGTATCGACAGACGGCAAAGTTGCTGTTCCAACGGATTTTGAGCTCGTCGTCAGGTTCTGTCTCGACTGGTGGCGTGACCATCCGCGACAGTCGGCCGAGACCGCTGGCCGACAGGTCACCATGGCGTGGCAAGCCACCGCAGAGCTGGTCCGGGCACTGCTGCAACGACGTTTTCCGCTGTCCGAATTCCTCCGGCAGAGCTCATTCATGGCAGGTGTCTCAGCCACCCCGACGCTGCTGGTCGCCATCCCGATCGCGGCCATCGTTTCGATCCAGATCGGTTCGCTGGTCAGCCAGGTCGGCGCGACGACCTTCATCGGCGCGGTCAATGGCCTCGGCATCATCCGGCAGGGCGCGCCGCTGGTCACCTCGCTGATGATCGCGGGCGCGGTCGGCTCGTCGATCTGCGCTGATCTCGGTTCCCGCACCATCCGCGAGGAGATCGATGCCATGCGGGTGATGGGCGTCGATCCGGTGCGCAAGCTGGTCGCGCCGCGACTGCTCGCCGCGGTGCTGGTCAGCGTGCTGCTGTGTGGGTTCGTGGTGTTCATCGGCTTCGCCACCGGCTATCTGTTCAACATCTACATCCAGGACGGCACCCCCGGTTCCTACATCAGCACCTTCGCCTCGTTCGCCGTCGCGAGCGACCTGCTGGTCGCGCTGGTGAAGGCAGCGGTATTCGGCGCACTCACCGCGATCATCGCCTGCGATTGCGGCCTCAACACCAAGGGCGGACCGGGAGGGGTCGCGAACGCGGTGAACTCCGCGGTGGTCAGCTCGGCGATCGTGCTGTTCGCGGCCAATATCGCGCTCACCCAGATCTACAACACCCTGTTCCCTTCCAAGGTGCTCTGAGATGACGAACTACCTACCGCCCCTGCTGCGTCCGCTCCGCGCTGTCAAGGCCGCGACCGACCCCATCACCGAGGCCAACGCGAGATTGGGACATCAGGGCGTCGTCTTCGTGGAGACGTTGCTGGCGATCCCGTTCGTCCTCCGGCACTACCGCAAAGAGGTCGTGCGGCTGATCATCGACGTCACCTGGGGCAACGGCGCGCTGGTGGTCGGTGGCGGCACGGTCGGCGTGATCCTGATCCTGTGCGGCTTCGGCGGCATCACCGTGGGAATGGAATCGCATTCCGCCTTGGATCTGCTGACGATGAGCCCGCTCACCGGCGCGATCTCCGGCTTCGCCACCACCCGTGAACTGGCTCCTCTGCTTGCCACCATCGCCTTCGCCGCCCAGGCGGGTTGCCGGTTCACCGCCCAGATCGGCTCGATGCGGATCGCCGAGGAGATCGACGCACTCGAGTCGATGGCGATCCGCCCGCTCCCCTACCTGATCACCACCCGCATGCTGGCCGCCGCGGTCGCGATCCTGCCGCTCTACAGCATCGGCATGGCCACCGCCTACCTCACCACCAAGGTCACCGCGTTCTTCCTGGGCGGCAACGGCATCGGCACCTACGACCACTATTTCCACCAGTTCCTCGACCCGGGCGACATCGTCTACTCGGTGCTCAAAGCGGTCGCGTTCGTGCTCGTCGCCACCTTCATCCAATGCCACTTCGGCTACATCGCCGCGGGCGGACCGGAAGGTGTCGGGGTCGCGGCCGGGCGCGCGATCAAGATGACGATCATCGTCGTCGTTTTCCTCAATCTGCTTCTCACACTCGCGATCTGGGGCGTCGACTCCGGCATCCGGATCTCCGGATAGGGGACAACTATGTATCCGGATCCCAGTGGACGCGGCTGGTCGCGCGGGCGGCTCAGCGTGGCCGGTGTAGCGATGACGCTGAGCCTGTCCGGCGTCGTCGCGCTGCTCGGGCTGCGCTACACGGGCCATTTCGAGGAGACCGTCGCGGTGACGGCACGGATGACCAGCACCGGCGACGGGCTACCTGCCCGCGCCGATGTGCGTTTCCGCGGACTGCTGGTCGGCGCGGTGTCGGAAGTGCAGATCGCCGAAAAAGGGCTGAGCCAGCGTGTGGAACTCGACCTCGAACCTGCCGCTGCCTCGGCCATCCCGGCCTCGGTGACGGCTCGTGTCGTGCCTGCCAACATCTTCGGAGTCACCTCGATCGAACTCGTGGACAACGGCCCGGCCGCGACGCCATTGCGCGCAGGTGCTGTCGTCGAGCAGGACACCAGCCGCGCGACGGTAGCCCTACAGACCACGCTGACCACGTTGCGTGACGTCCTGGATCGCATCCAGCCCGCCAAACTCGCCCGGGTGCTGGCCACCCTGGCCGAGGCACTCGACGGTGACGCCCGGATGCCCGGCTCCACGATCGAACGCCTCGATCAGTGGATCACCGAGGTCCGCGCGATGCCCGGGATCGGCGATCTGCTCGGCGACCTCGGCGCGGCAACCGCGGCGGTGAATCAGTCGGCACCCGAACTCGCTGATGCCCTGGGCAAATCGGTGCAGACGGCACACACGATCACTGTTCGCCGCAACCAGGTGATCGAACTGCTCACCTCGGCAGGCGCGGCCACCGACGCGACCCAGGCGTTGTTCGCCCGCAACCCGGACGCGGGCAAGGAGCTCGTCGTCGGCTTGGACGAGACATTCGGCGCACTCGCGGCGGATCCGTCGGCGTTGAGCGAAACCGTCACCGCGCTCGGTGATTCCCTGAGTCGCCTTGCCACCGTGTTCAATTGGGGGCCGAGCAAGCAGATGCAGTGGGACGTCACGGTCTCGTTCACTCCGTTCCGCCAGTACACCGCGGCCGACTGCCCGCGTTACGGCAGCCAGGCCGGACCACGGTGCGATACCGGCAGCGTTCCGGATTCCCCTGCCCCACAGTCTTATCCGGCCCAGTTGCTCCCCGGCTGGCTGGCGTCGGCGGGTCCTGCGCCGATTCCCACCATGCCCGCCCTGCCTGTCCTGCCGAACATTCCGGCCCTGCCGAACATCCCCGGACTCTCGCTACCCGGTCTGGTGATCCCCGGCATCACCGCACCGGCGAGTTCCGCTCCGCAACAGCCCGACCACCGAGCCGGACCGGTCGCGCTCACCGGCCCCGCCGCGGTAGCCGCGTTCCTGGGCGAGCGCCCGAACACCACCCAGCAGCTTCTGCTCGGCGCCGTCCTCACCGGTGCGACCGTGACAGTCGCACCGCCACCGTCAGGAGGTCACTGAGATGCGCAGCCGCACTATCTATTCCGGGCTCGCCGTCTTCGTCGCGCTGTCCATGATCGCGACCTACACGATCTGGTCGACCTTGCAACGTTCGGTGCCCGGGGACACCCATCGCTACAGCGCCACCTTCACCGACGTGCTCGGCCTGCGCACCGGCGACGACGTGCGGATCGCCGGCGTGCGCGTCGGCCGGGTCGACGCGATCGACCTGGTCGACCGCCGCAATGCCAGGGTGACCCTGTCCGTGCAGTCCCGCCAGCACCTGAGCACCACCACGAAAGCGCTGATCCGCTACCAGAATCTGATCGGCCAGCGCTATGTCGCGCTGGCCGTGGGCGAATCGGCGGGTGAACCGTTACCCGCGGGCGGCTCGATTCCTCTGGAGCGCACGGAATCATCGTTCGACGTCTCCACCATGCTGTCGGGCTTCGAACCACTGTTCAGCCTGCTGCAACCCGACGAGGTGAACTCACTGTCGGAAACCCTGGTGCAGGCGCTGCAAGGCGACGGAGTGTCGTTGTCGGCCTTGATCACTCAGGCCGCCGCGCTGGCAACGACCTTCTCCGAACGCGACGAGATCCTCGGCGCGGTGATCACCAACCTCAGCGATGTCATCACCAGCCTGGCCAACCGCAGCGGCGAGCTGGAGACCCTGATCACCCAGTCCCGCGCTCTGGTCAGCGGGCTGTACGAACAAGGCGCGGTGCTCGAGAGCTCGGTCACCGGGATCGCCGAGTCGACAACGAAACTCACCGACCTCATCACCAGGGTCGCACCGGGTATGGCGCAGGCACAGCAGCAGGCGAGCGAGGGCGTCGACCTCCTGCTGTCCAATGGTTCGCGCCTGGATCAGTCGGCGATCGAACTCCCGCTGATCCTTGCCGGGCTCGCGCGGATCAGCGGCAACGGCACCTACGTCAATACCTACGTCTGCAGCCTGGATGTCTCGCTGTGGGGCGTGCTGTTTCCCCGCGGAATGTTCTCCCAGGTCGGCGGCAACGAACACTCGGAGGTCTGCCGATGATCAAATTCCTGGTCTCCCTCGTCCTCACGACCCTGCGCGATGCGTTCCGCAACCGGAACTTCGCCCTCGGCATCGCGGCCGGGGTCACGGTGATCGTGCTCGTCCTCGGATCCGGGATCCTCTCGCGCGCACACCTCGGCGAGGACACCGTCCACGCGGAATTCGCCCAGGCCGCTGGTTTGCGGACCGGCAACAGCGTCGACGTGGCCGGGATCGAAGTCGGCACCGTCACCGCCGTGCGACTCGAACGCGACCGCGTTCTGGTCACGATGAGTGTGCGGCCCGACCTCGACGTGGGTCACGACGCGAAAGCGGCGATCAAGATGTCGACCATCCTCGGCAAGATGCATGTCGAGCTCGATCCGGGAACCGAGGGGCAACTACCGGGTTCGCGTATCCCGTTGTCGGCCACCACCGTTCCCTACAACCTGGCCAAGGTCGTGAACGATCCGAGATATCGCAATTCCTTCGAACATCTCGAACGACTCGATCCGAACGCGCTGCGCGCGAGCCTGGACGCGGTGAGCACGCAATTGGGCGATTCACCGCAGCTCACCGCCAAGTCGCTCGACAGCGTCGGCGCGCTGGCCAAGGTGATCGCCTCCCGGCGTGACGAAGTGGACCAGCTCCTCGGCAGCATGGATCAGGTCTCCGGACTGATCGCCGACAACCAGAACAGCGTGCTGGTGCTGCTGACCAACGGCCAGGCGATCGGCGACTCCGTGATCCAGCGCCGCGACCTGATCAGAGAACTACTCGACAACATCGCCGCCGCCTCGAAGATCCTGCAGGACATGGGCGTCGACGACGGCGGCAGGCTCGGCCCGCTCATCCACAACCTGAACACGATGTCGCAAGGGCTGGAAAAGAACCGCGAACACCTCGACGCGCTCTATCAGGTGATGCCGGTAGCGGTCCGCCAATTCAACAACTCGTTCGCGCAGGGACCCTACGGCGACATCTACCTGCCGTGGATTTTCCCGGACAACTGGCTGTGCCTGGCCGACGCGGTAGAAGGGTGCAAATGATGCGCAGAGTGCTCCAATGCCTCGCGCTGGCGATCGTCACCGGCATCGGTGCGGGCTGTTCCTCGATTCCGGTATCGCTACGCCCCGATGCTGTCCACCTCAGCGCCGACTTCGAAAGCGCCGCAGGCCTGTTCGTCGGCAATGACGTCTCGGTGCTCGGCGTCCCCGTCGGGCGGGTCGACGCGATCGAGGCCAAGGGCGCCTTCGTCGAGGTGCGGATGACCATCGAGCCAGGCGTCGAGCTGCCCGCGAACGTCATGGCCGCCCTGGTCTCCCCCCCAGCTCATCACCAACCGTCACGTCGAATTGACCCCCGCCTATACCGGCGAAGGGCCCACCCTCACCGACGGCACCCACATACCGCTGGCCAACACCAGGACACCGGTCGAACTCGACCGCATCCTGCGCAACTTCGAACAACTCGGCGAAGCCTTGAAGGGCGACAACGCGAACGGCCCGATGGCCAGCCGGGTGCTGTTCCCGATGCTCGACGGCAACGGTGACCGAATCCGCGAGACCCTCGACGCCCTCTCCACGACGTTCGAGGTGTCGCTGGCCAATCGCGACCAGATCTCGCGCACCATCGTCGAACTGAACGAGCTCACCACGATGATCGCCGTAAACGACCAGACCGTCCGGGACTTCAGCGGCCGGCTGACCGAACTCGTCGCACTGCTCGCCGAGCAGGCGCCGGGCCTGGCCGCGGTCCTCACCCAGGTGAACGACTTCATCGCCAACACCTCCACGGTGCTGGCCGAGAACCGTGCACCGCTCACCGACGCGGTGAACCGTCTGGTCACCATCACCGGCCAGATGCGTGACAACGCACGCGGACTCACCGAGATCGTCGATGTGACACCGCTGATGGCCGATAACTTCGCCCGCGCGGTCAGCACCGATCAGCGGGCGCTACGGCTTCACCTGCTCACCGATAAGTCGTTGCTGGACAACGAAACTCTGTCGCTGTTGTGTGCGCGGGTCGCCTTGCGCGCCGACGGCTGCCGGACGGGCAAACTCATGGACTTCGGTCCGGACTTCGGTCTGACTGCCGCCCTGCTGGGACTTTCCGAATGAACAGAACCACTCACCTCACCGTCACCGCGCTGGCCGCGCTCAGCGTCTGCTCGTGCACGGTCACCGTCGACAATGTCCCGCTGCCACGCCCCGGTGTCGACGGACCCTCCTACCGCTTGCACGCGGTGTTCGACAACGCTCTCAACCTGCCCGAACGAGCAAGGGTCAAGATCGGTGGCACCGACGTCGGGGTCGTCACCAGAATCGATACGACGAACTTCCTGGCCGATGTCGAGCTCGAGGTGCGCCGCGACATCGCGCTACCGCAGGGCACCCGTACCGAACTGCGGCAGCCGACCCCACTGGGCGACATCCATGTCGCCATCGTGCTGCCAGAGCACCGCCCCGGCACCCCGTTGCTCGCCGACGGCGATGTCATCGACCGCGAGCACACCTCGGCGGGCGCCTCGGTCGAGGAGTTGATGATGGCGATGTCGATGCTGCTCGACGGCGGTGCGATGAACCAGGTCGCCCGCATCACCTCGGAACTGAACGCGATCGTCGGCGGACGCGGACCCCAGCTGTCGCACCTGCTCACCGAACTCACCGCGACGCTGAGCGCGTTGAATCAGCGCACCGGGCAGATCGATTCGGTCTTGCACGGACTCGACGGGCTCACCTCCACCCTGCGCGCCCGCAAGGCCGAACTCGGTCAGGCAGCCGATACCTTCCCCGATCTGATCGCCGTGATCGCCGAGAACAATCGCGCCATCACCGATCTCACGACGAAGGTGTCCACGGTGACAGCCGCGCTCGGCGATTTCACCTCGACGACCGGCCCCGAATTCCTCAGCCTGTTCGACAGCGTGCAGGGATTGATGACCGGATTCACCCGGATGGGCGACAACTTGGGCACCACGCTGGACAGGCTCAACACACTGGGCCCGGTGGCGCGGGCGTCGATGCAGGGGTCGAGTCTGGCAGTCGCGGCGCGGATCTCGTATCTGGACATCGGCGCGCTCACCGATACCGAGGGCAGCAGGTTGCCCGACGGCACCGACGTCACCGCGTTCATCGGCAGCCTCGCCCAGGTATTAGCTCGGGTGCTCGGTCGGCTGCAAGGAGGCCACCGATGATCGCGCGCGCCGCTACCCTCATTGTTGCGTTGGCTCGCTGGGCCCAGCGCCACAAAACAGCCGGGGCCATGCTCGGCATGATCGGGATGCTCGTCATCGGATCCGGCTACATCGCCATCGACGTCGTCGGCGTGCGGCCACTGCACACGACCTACATCGTGCGGGTCCAGCTCGACAGCTCCGGCGGCCTGCTCCCGAACAGCAACGTCACTGTGCGCGGAGTGCGGGTCGGCGCGGTACGCGCCATCGCGCTCGACGGTGCCGGCATCCTCGCCGAGACCGAGATCGACAGCGCCACAGCGATTCCCGTCGGATCACCGGTAGCGATCGGGCGTCTTTCGGCCGCGGGCGAGCAGTATCTCGACTTCCGGCCGACCTCCGGCGAGGCGCCCTACCTCGCCGATGGTGCGACTGTGGCCGCCGACCAGGTGAGCACCCCGGTCACGATCGATTCGTTCCTGGACAACACCGGAGCCCTCATCGCCGGGATGAACCCGGACCGGCTCACCGTGATCGTCGACGAACTCGATCGCGCGCTGCGTGGCGGCCCCGATGTCCTGCGCAATGTGATCAGCGGTCTCAGCCAGGCGATGACCGGCCTCACCGGACTGCTCCCGCAGACCACCCAGTTGATCAGCAATCTGCGGGTCATCGCCGACACCACCGCCCACGCTCAGCCCGACCTCGCCACCCTGGTGCGCGGGTCGAGCGCGCTGTTCGACCAGATGAACGCCGCCGACCACGAGGTCCGCGAACTCCTCGACGACGGTCCGGGCAGGCTCACCACACTCGGCGGCGTGCTCACCGAAACCAGCGACCCACTGACCAGCCTGGTGACCAATTTCGTCGCCATCACCCGAGCGGCCCGCTTGCGGACCCCAGCCATGTCGGCACTGTTTCCCGCCTTGCGAGCCGGTGTCGTCGCCCTCGGAGTCCCGGCCCACGACAATGCCTTCCACACCATGGCAGACATCTGGCCGCGTCCCACCTGCGAGTACGAGACCATCCCGGTCTCCCCCGCCGGAGTCTCCGATGGTCGCGGCCGCCTCTACAACTACTGCGTCACCAGCCATCCCGAGCTGCAGGTCCGCGGATCGGCCAACGCGCCGCGCCCCGCCGGGCCCGACAACGGATCGGGCCCACCACCCGGCGTCACCGGCGACGAGCTCTCGGTCCCCCTGCCCGCCAACTGATTCCACCTACCGAGGACGTACCGATGACCACCGATCTCCAGTCACCTACCACCGACGACTCGACCTCCGATACGGCGCGACCTCGGCGAATTACCTTCCGCCGCATCATGATCCCGGCGGCTGCGGTGATCACTGTCGTCGCCGTCGCCGCCGCCTCCTTCCTCGCCGTGGACAACCACCGGATCCGCGCCCGCGAACAGGCGCGCGAGTCCGCGCTCCAGGCGGCCTGCACCTACGCCCCGACGCTGGCTCGCTACGACGCCAAAGATCTCGACACCTATTTCGCCGCGGTGCTGGCGGGCGCCACCGGCAGCTGGAAGACCGAATTCGATGCCACCAGTAGGGATCTGCGCGAGGTACTCACCCAGGGGCAAGTGGTCTCCACGGTCGGCAAGGTCACCTGCGCCATCGAGTCCGCCGACGAGACCTCCGCGACAGCGGTGGCCGTCATCAATCAGACCATCACCAGCCTTGGCACCAAAGGCGCGCCCGCTCCCGGACAGCTCTCGGTGAGCATGTCCCTGCGCAAAGACGCCGGCCGCTGGCTTGTCAGCGAAGTCAGCACCCCGACGCTTTCGCACTGATCGACAGGATCTTGGTGTACGAAATGCTGTCGATCGTGAAATGAGATGTCCGTCCGGCATTTTCGTTCGAAAAATGCCGTGCGACCCGTAGCGGCTCGCGATATGCACTGCTATCGTATTACTTGAAAGCTACACGCGAGTAGTAATTGATTCGACCGGCTCGCGATCGACAGCAAGAAATTTGGGGAGAATCGCATGGCAACATTACGCACCTGGTTGTCGCTACCGGCGGTGGAACCGGCCGAGGACTACGGATTCTTCGGACCCGATTCCGTCGCGTGGCGGGTATGGAGTTACCCGACAGGATTGACCATCGGCTTTCAGCGAGCGGTCGTCATCGAGGAACTCGACCCCGCACTGATCGCAGCGGTCGACAAGACCAGCGCGATCTATAGCCGCCCCCGCACCCGCTACGACCGGACATTGCGCTACTTCGCCATGGTGATGTTCGCCGACAGCCGGTCGACGGCAAGCGCGGCCGATATCTTGGTCAAGATCCATTCCAAGGCGGTGGGAATCGACCCGGTGACCGGTCGGTATTACGACGCGAACGATCCGCAATCACAGCTGTGGATTCACCTCACCGCGTGGCACTCACTGCTGATCGCCTACGAGAAATTCGGGCCGGGAAGGCTCAGCGCGGACGATGAATCGCAGTACTGGCACGAATGCGCCCGTGCCGCCGAACTCCAAACCTGCGATACAGCCGATATTCCCCGCACTCGCGAGGGCGTCGCACAATACTTCGAACGCATGCGGCCGGAACTCATCGGATCCGATATCGCCAAGAAGGCGATGAATCATCTCCTCGACGCCGAAGTGATGTTGCCGCCGATGCCGCTCGTGCTGCGACCACTGTTCAAGATCGTCGCGGCATTCCTTCGGCGCGGAACCTTGGCCACGATGCCGCGCTGGATGCGGGAGATGGCCGGCTTGCCGACCGGGCGCGTGCTGGACCTGCTCGTTGTCCCCTGGCTGAGCGCGGCGATGACAGTGGTCAGCTTGAACATCCGGCTGCAATTGCTGCTGCTGCAATTGATCTCCCCCTCGACCGTGCCGGTGGCGGCACCGGTGCTGCGCGCGGTCGCGCCGAAGAATCCGGTGACGATGACACCCCGACAGGCACAGAAGACATACGGATTCGACATCCCGTCACAAGCCCACCACGCACTCCGCGAGAAACAACGCAACCGCGTGCTGGGCGAGGGCCTCCCCCCTTCCGATGAGGGGCTCATCGAGTCACAGCCGATCCTCGGCGACATCGCCTGAATATCGAAGAGAGAGCAACAGTGTTGACAAAGATCATGGATCGACAGATCAGTATCCGTCAGATGATGTACCTGGCAATCGCCGGTGGCGTCCCCTATTTTGCGATCGGCGTGATCTGGTTGATCACCCATAACAGCCATGTGGGCAAGTTGCACGGGCTCGACCGGGTGTTCTCCCTCATCGGCGAGGTAATCGCGTGGCCGGTGCTGATCATCGCCGATATCGACCTGCGGTAATCGACCGGCACGAATCCGATAGTTCTCGGCTCAATCAGACCGAGTATCGGGGTCGCCCGCTCGAACAGCGTCGGGATCGTTGGGCAAGGTATGAACCATGGATCGCACAGTGGCACGCAATCTTTCGGGCGGAAAGCGTTGCGGATCCGACAACACCATCCGCCCCAGCACTTCGGTGAACCCGAGCATGACGTGCGCGATCAGTTCGACATCGGCCTCGCGGGGGCCACCGCGCACCGCGAAACCCGCCGTCAACAGCTCGACACACTGATCGACGAGCTTGTCGCGAGCCGCGCCGAGCAGCTCGCGATAATCGGTCGGCGCACCGTCGGCGTGCAGCAGAATCAGGCGCCAGCGGGTCGGCGCCGCGGCGACGGATTCGAGAAAGGCCATCACTGCCGCGACGTACTCCCGGTCGGGATCGGATTCCTGCAGGTCACGCGGCATGGCCGCGAAGACCTGTCCCATTCCCCGTGAATGTTCCCGGTGCAACAGGTGCGCCACCAACTCCGGTGCCGAGGGATACATCGCATACAGCACCGGCTTGGCGACGCCCGCCTCCTTGGCGACTGCCTGCATGGTCAGGTTCGCGAGCCCGGCATCACCGACGACACGGAGCGCGGCGTCGAGCAGTTGGGTTCTCCGCTCATCCGGCGGCAGCCGCGGCCCGTTGCGGCGCTTCGGGCGAGCGTTGGTCGGCAGACTCTCGGTACTCACCACAACATCATCTCTCACACCAGCAGTTGCCGTCAGCAATCCCTCTTGGAGAAATACCCGAACAACCGCCGCGTGAATTCGTTCATTCGGGAACGGGAATTAGCATCACCGCTCGCACGAAATTCGCGATTCCTAGGGACTCAGCACGAACTCAGCGGATTCGAGGGCCGAATCATGGGCCGGATATCCTCGTTTCGGCTTTCATGGGTCACACTGCGCAGCGCGCTTGTACCGGTGGGGTTTCGAGGTCGATGAGGTACGCGGCGACGATGTCGTCGACGCACCGGCTGGTTCCTGCCGAGGCGATGGTGTGGCGTTCGCCCTCGACCGTCAGCATGCTGCCGCCGAGCGCATTCGCCAGGCTGATGCCACCCTCGTATGGAGTGGTCGGGTCGCCGGTGATCGAAATCGTCAATGTCGCGGGCAAACCCTCGATGTCGGTGGCGTACGGGTAGTCCAGAGTCGGTGCGGCCGACCAGGATTCGCACCCGTCACGCGCGCCGTCGGCCCCTCGGCCGGGGTTCATGAACGGTGCGACTCGGTGGATCTCGCGCCGAAGCTCGGTTTCCTGTTCGGGGGTGTGGCGTTGTTCGTCCATGCAGTTGATGGCATAGAGCGCCTCGTTGAAGTTGGGCCAGCGGCCGTCCGGCGTCCGCTGAGCGAACACATCGTTGAGAGCGAGGAAGATGTCTCCTCGACCGGTACCGACTTCGGTGATCGCTCTGGTGATCGCCGGCCACGCGGCGGAATCATACAAACCGACGATGACTCCGCCGATAGCCAGGTTGTACGTCAATTGCCGTCCCGCACCGGCGGGGATCGGCTGGTCGATCAACGGGCTGATGACCTTCTGAAGATTCACCGCGGCCGCGACCGGGTCTGTTCCGAGCGGGCACTCGGGGCGAGTGGCGCAGTCGGTGGCCATGGCATCGAAGGCGCGTTGAAAGCTCGTGAACTGTGAAATTCGCCTTTCCGCAGTACCGAGCCGTGGGTCGACGGCGCCGTCGAGGACCATTGCCCGCACATTCCGGGGAAACATTTCGGCGTAGACCGCTCCGAGTCTGGTGCCGTAACTCTGGCCGAGGAAGCTCAGTTTCTCGTCACCGAGCGCGGCACGCAGAACATCCATGTCGCGAGCTGCGTCGCGGGTACCGACATGGGTGAGCACGTCCTCGCCGCCTGATCGTTCGGCGCACCGCTCGACCAGGGTCCTGGTGTCGTGCTCGGTCCATTTTCCGCCGACGGACGCACTGGGGAAGACATCGGGACCGCCGTTGTCCAGCTCTTCGTCGGTGAGGCAGTCGATGGCCGGTGTGGACGCACCGACGCCGCGGGGATCGAAGCCGATGAGGTCGAACTTCTCGGTGACGGGGCTGTCCAGCAACGCTGTCGAGGTGCTCGCGGCCATGCCGACCCCCGGCCCGCCGGGCCCACCTGGATTCAGTAGCAACGAACCGAGGGGTTCACCGCGGGCGGGCGCTTTCATCACGGCGATCCGTGCCGTGCGTCCGGTGGGGTCGTGGTAATCCAGTGGCACTTCGAGGCGGCCACACCGGAAATTCGGGTTACTTGCGATGGCTGCCTCGTCGGCGGCAGTCGTGGCGTACCCCGCACACGCTCCGAACCGCAGATCTTGTGCGTAGAAGCGCTCCAGTTCCGATGGTGGAGCAGGTGGCTGCTGCGATTGCGGAGAGACCGGGGACTGGGTGCACGCGGCCAGGGTGAGCGATACCAGCATGGCCGAGATTGCCAATGTGTGGCGCATCGGTCAGACCCTCTCGACAGGCCGGTCGCTGGTAGCAGCGACCAGTCGCTCGGTGGTGCGGCGGAAAGCCCACACCGTCACCAGCGCGGCGAGTGCGAGTAGTGGTGTGCCCATGGCGATTTTGGCGAAGGCGAGCCAGCCGGTGGCGTCGGTGTCGTAGAGCCTGTCCTGGACGATGTAGCGGGCAGCGAACAGGGCGGTGAAGGTGAGCGTCGCGATGTCGTGCAGGCGCAGTACCCGTCGATCATCTCGCCAGCGGTATTTGTTGCTGTGCAACAGGTTCCAGAGCATGCCGGTCAGTGGCCGCCGGGCCAGCACCGAGACGAGTGTGGTCAGCGCTCCGGCGAGGCTCGACCAGATACCCACGAGGAAGAATCCGTTCGCGGAACCGGTCCACGCGGCGACGCCACCGGCGACCAGGACGCCTGCGAGTCCGCCGCTCGCCTGTGCGATCGGCTCGCCGTTGATCGCACGCAGTGCGGTGAGAATCAGTGCGACGACAACCGCGGTTCCGATCGCGATGGGCAGTGCGACAAGGGCATTGGCGACTACGAATACAACGATAGGCACCGCCGTGTAGATCATGCCCTTCGTGCCGCCGAGGTTGTCGAGTATGGCCTGGGTCGGGTCGGCCTGTTCGGGCTTGTGCGAGTGTCGATCGGAGATGGTCATGTCGTTCTCCTCGTCAGGGTGTGCGCTCGTACCTTCACGCTGACAAGCCTGGCCGTGGAACATGACGAAAAACAGTGCGCGCCAACATGATTTGACCATGACGCGGTCACAGGTACGCCATGACGTTTGTCATGGCGTACCTGGAACCGGGCTGCCGCGCCCAAGCCTCAGATATCGACCATCTGGTGCTCGCCGAGACGCCCCGTGAGGTAGCGCAGGTGATCACCGGAGTCGCCGAGGGTGTGCTCGATCGCGGTGAGGCGGGCGGTGTAGTGCCCGACCGGATACTCGGCGGTCATGCCGATACCGCCGTGCATCTGGATGGCTTCTTGGCCGATATGCCTGCCGGAGCGGCCGATCCGCAGTTTCGCACGGGCGGCGACAATCGGATCGGCGGTGCCGTCGGCCAGCGACATCGACGCGTACAGGTTCATGCTGCGAGCCAGTTCCAGCGAGACGTACATGTCGGCGGCCCGATGGGTAAGCGTCTGGAAACTGCGCAGCGCGACACCGAACTGCTTACGGGTCGAGAGGTACTCGGTGGTGAGCCGCAATGCTTCGGCCATCGCGCCGACCGCCTCGGCGCCGAGGGCGGCCTGGGTGATGACGGTGATCTCGGCGATGACGGCTGAGGTGTCGACCGGTGTGCCGAGCGGTTCGGCGGGCGCGTCGGCGAAGGTGATGTCGGCGCCGCGTCGTCCGTCGTGGGTGCGGAAGCCTGTCCTGGTCACACCCGTTGCGCTGGGGTCGACGAGGAACAAGCCGGTGCCGCCCTCGGGCAGTGCGGCGCTGACGATGAGCTGTTCGGCGCAATCACCGTAGGGCACAGGGTGTTTGCGTCCGGTGAGCTGCCAGGTGTCGCCTTCGCGCTCCGCTCGGGTGTCGACCGTCGTCGTCGGTCGACGCACACCGGGCTCGGCGTGGGCGAAGGCCAGGCGCAGCGCACCCTCGGCGATCAGCGGCAGCAGTTCCTTGCGCTGAACGGCCGACCCGGCCTTGCTGATGATCGCGCCCGGCAGCAGCGCGCAGTCCAGCACCGGTTCCGGTGCCAGTACGCGGCCGAGTTCCTCCATGACCAGCATCGTCTCGATGGGCCCGGCGTCCATGCCGCCGTCGTCGGCGGAAATGGTCAGCCCGAGCAGCCCGATCTCGGCGAAGGTGGACCACACCTGGGGGTCCCAGCCTTGTTCGCCCGCGATGACCTGGGCGCGGTGTTCATGGGTGTAGTGGCGCGTGAGCACGCTGCGAACGGTGTCGCGCAGCATGTTCTGTTCGGTGGTGAGTTCGAAATCCATGGCCGTGTCTCACAATCCGAGGATCGTCGAGGCGATGATGCTGCGCTGCACTTCGCTGGATCCTCCGTAGATCGATGTCTTGCGGTAGTTGAGATAGGTGGCGGTGCTGCGCCGCGCCCAGTCGGCGGTGTCGCCTTCGCGGGCGAGGGAATCGGAGCCCGCGATATCGACGAGCAGCTCGGTGACCGCCTGCTGCAGCTCGGTGCCACGCAGTTTCAGAATCGAGGAGACCGGGTCCGGCGTCCCGTCGGTGGTGCCCGCGACGACCCGCAATTGCACGAGTTCCAGTGCGAGCAGCTCGTTTTCGAGTTCGGCGATCCGGGTGGCGAAGACCGCGTCGTCGAGCAGGGTGCCGCTGTCGAGCCGGGTCTGCTTGGCGTATTCCTTGGCCAGCCACAGCCGCACCTTGGTCTGGCCGACCGCGGCGATGCCGGTGCGCTCGTTGCCGAGCAGGAACTTGGCGTAGGTCCAGCCCTGGTTCTCCTGGCCGACCAGCTGGTTCGCCGGTACGCGCACGTTCTCCAGGAACACCTCGTTGACCTCGAAACCGCCGTCGATCAGTTCGATCGGGCGCACCGTCACCCCGGGAGAATCCATGGGGAACAGCAGCATCGAGATGCCTGCCTGCTTCTTGGGTGCGGACGGGTCGGTGCGGGCCAGGCAGAACATCCAGTCCGCGCTCTGGGCGGCGGTGGTCCAGGTCTTCTGGCCGTTGATCACGTAGTCGTCACCGTCGCGCACGGCGACGGTGCGCAGCGAGGCCAGGTCGGACCCGGCATCGGGCTCGGAGAAGCCCTGGCACCACCAGATGTCGAGGTTCGCGGTGGCGGGCAGGAAGCGTTGCTTGAGCTCTTCGGAACCGAACTGGGCGATCACCGGCCCGATCATGTTGGTGTTGAACGTGAGTGGCTCCGGCACCGAGGCGAGCTGCAGTTCGTCGTGCCAGATGTGGCGCTGCACCGGAGTCCAGTCGCGGCCGCCCCAGGCGGCGGGCCAGTGCGGCACCGCCAGCCCGTGCGCGTTGAGGATGCGCTGGGTGGTGACGATGTCGTCTTTGCTGAGGTCGGCCATGCGCCTGGCTCGATTGCGGATGTCGGCGGGGATTTCGCGCCGGAAGAAGGCACGCAGCTCGTCGCGGAAGGCGAGCTCGTCCTCGGTCAGTGCCAATTGCATGGCGAGTATGTTACACAGAGGTCCAAATGTTTCAAATAGCAGCCGGCGAGCAGCCCCTATGCTGAGCGGTGTGACGCGAGCCGAGGGAACCAGAGCGCCGGGACGACCGGCCGCGGCCAGCCGCGAAGATGTGCTGGCAGCCGCGATCGAGATGTTCCTGGCCGGCAAGCGGGTCGACGTGAACGCCATCTCCGCCCACCTCGGACTCGGCCGGACCAGCATCTATCGCTGGTTCGGCTCGCGCGACGGCCTACTCGGCGCGGCCATCGCCAACCAGCTCGAGCGCATGATCGCCCACGCCGAACGCAACAGCACCGTCACCGGCGGCGAACGGCTCAACGACATCCTCGACCGCACCATCTACTGGCTGGTCGAAGACGATTCGCTGCGCACCTATTTCGACAACGAATCCACCGCTGCCCTGCGCCTGATCACCCGCAGCGACGGCCCCGTCCACCAGGCCGCCGTCGCGATCGTCGATCAACTCATCGCCCGCGCCGAGGAGCAGGGCTACCGTCCGCCCATCGAGCGCGCCACCCTCGCCTACGCCCTGGTCCGGCTCTGGGAAGCCTTCCTCTACAACGACGCCGTGGCCGGTTTCCGCGGTGACGTGGAACGGTTGCGCCTGGTCCAGGCCGCGCTGCTACGGACCTGACCGGGCCGAACCCGGGCAGTCACTTGCGGGTGGCGAAGTCGGGGTGCGCTCGACCGGTCATCAAGGGCAGGTCGAGATAGGTTTCGATGCCCGGCTCGGCGCGGCACACGTAGGGAATCGAATTCACCAGGTGGTTGGCGGTGGCGACGATGCCAGGGGTGGTTTCCCCGGGTGCGCCGGAGTTGAATCCGGTGAAGGTCATCAGGGCGCTCGGGCTGCCCTCGACAGCCACTTCGTAGCGTTCGCCCGCCGACCCCAAAGTCCATGGCGGATCGAGGTTCTCCTCCCCCATCAACCAATTGACCGCGATCCGCGCGACGGACACGCCACCGATCACCGCATCCCACTGGAACCGCTGGGCTGCCACGGTCCCCGGCTCGATGATCCCGATCGGACTGTCGATACCCGCCGTCGCGACCGCGACCTCGTGCGTGGTGACGATCTCCGCGTCGGTATCGAACCCCATGCCGTCGAGAATCAGGCGCAGCGATTGGATGAAGCCACCGCCGAGAATCTTGAGCATGGGGCCGGACCTGGCGTGCTCGGGCGTGGCGCCGAACCGCATGATGTGCCGCAAGACGTCGGGCGCTTCGTAGTCGCGCATGTCCGAGAACTCTTCTGCCCGAACGAAAGTCACCGCCGAGGTCATCACCGACAGGGCCAACGGGAACAGATCGGTGATTCCGCCCGGCCCGATGCCGGTGCCGTGCAACGTCACCCCCGCCTCCCGTGCGGCGAGTGCGAGATCGGCATCGCGGTCGGTCGGCCGGAACCAGCCCATCGGTGTCACCACGTTCTTCCCCGATCGCAGCAGCGCGAGGACCTGCTGCTTGTCGGGGAGCAGCGGCGAGTAGACGACGCAGTCCGCGTCCAGTTCGCACAGCGCTTCGGCGTCGGTGGTGGTCACCACGCCCATCGGCTCGCCACCGAGGAGTTCGCCGACGTCACGGCCGTCCTTGTCCGCGGAATGGACCCAGCAGCCGACGAGTTCGAGTTCCGGATGTCGGGCGATGGCCGCGATCGCCGATTTCCCGACGCCGCCGGTCGCCCACTGCACTACCCGATAGGTCACAAGCGCCCCTAGCTGTTCCTTGCCGCGCGGCGGCCCGCGCAGAGCCGACACTGGCCGGTTTCCACACTAGAACACGTTCCAGAATGATCGGGCGGATCGGACAGAACCGGCTAATCGGCACCACGGCGCGGCTCGACCGCGCCCTAGGCCATCAGGCTCAGCAACCCGAGGTTCTCGGCCAGCGCGCCGTCCTGACCGAGCGCGGTGAAGTCGGCCTCGACGTCGGAGCGGGCGAGCTTGCCCGCGCGCACCGCCCGGTAGCGCACATACGACCAGAGGAAGACGTCGAGGTTG
This sequence comes from Nocardia sp. NPDC058519, assembly GCF_042719755.1. Taxonomy (NCBI): domain Bacteria; kingdom Bacillati; phylum Actinomycetota; class Actinomycetes; order Mycobacteriales; family Nocardiaceae; genus Nocardia; species Nocardia sp. NPDC058519. The sequence goes on from NZ_JBHXNK010000018.1 coordinate 75,779, forward strand.
TCGAAACGGGTCCCGCCCTCGACCACATCCTCCTCGTGGAACCACACCGCGACCTGACCGGTGGTGAGCACGACATAGAGGTTGCCGCCGCCGTCGGCGCCGATGGAGAACACGTCCGCGTCGGTCAGTTCGGTGGTGTAGTCCGCATCGAGAATCCCGCAGCCGTTGCCGGCGAAGTCGAACGCGTAGGACCAGTCGAAGATGTCGAGGAACTGCGGCAGCCGACCGGAACGGACCCGGCGGTCGAAGGCCGCAAGCGCGGCAGCGTCGGCAGGTGCCAGCCTGTCGAGAAACGGTACAACTGAACGGGTTTCGGCGGGAACGACGACGGGTTCGACGTCAGGGAACCAGCGGGCGAGATCGTCATCGAGGCCGCGATCGGTATAGCCGACAAGGTCGGTGAGAGTGAGCGTCACGCCGAGATCATAGAAACGGCATCCGACATGTGCGCGCCTTCACCCGATCACCGTCGACTCCTCTCGGCGAGAACAGCTTTCACGATGCGCGCCGGATGATCGGGAAGGGGTAGGTGCCATCGACGACGGCGGTGACGGGCAGGTAGGCGCGAAACATCAGGTAGAACTCGGTCGCGGGGGCGGGTAGCCAGTTGGCTTTGTCGTCGGTTGGTTCGGCATGGCTGACGGTGATCGTGATGTTCCCGTCCGGGTCCGCGCGGAGTTCGCTGTGACTGCTGATTTTGAACCGGTGCAGGTCATTGGGCACCAGGTAGCCGTCGAGGTCGTACGTCGTGACCGACCAGAACCCGGCGGGGTGATTGGGCAGGTTCGCGGTGTCGACGGTGAGGGTGTAGGTGTGGGCGGCCCCGTTCATCCGCTCGCCGCGCTCGTCGTAGAACGTCGTCGGGTACAGCGCTTCCTCGGGCGGCAGCATGCCGTAGTAGAGCAGGTTCACCCAGGCCCGCAGGGTGTAGTCGGTCCCGTAGTCGCGAACGCCGGTGTTGTCCGGGTCGCCGCCGACCGCGGACCAGTCCCAGCCGTTCCGGTGCAGGAAATGCACGCCGAGCTGCTCAGCCTTGGATTGGTCGGCGCCCATGTCTGTGAGGAACTGCCAGCCGTCGAGCGTGCCCTGATAGAGCCCATCACGCACGGCCGGGTCCGTCGGTTCGGTGAAACCGTCACGGGTCAGACCGAGTTCGGCGAATCGGTCGAAGTGGGCGCGGTCGCGTTCGGGGATCGGGGTGCCAGGCATCATCTCGCCTACGGCTTTCCAGAATTCAACGGGGTCGGCCTTGACGCCGGGCACCGTCGATCCGCGTTCGGGCCATGATCGGTCGCCTGCTTCGGTGTAGGTGATGCCGCGCTTGCCCGCTTTCCAGTCGGCCAAGGTGGTGACCGACATGGAGTCCTGGATGGCGTGGATGGTGGACAGGTCGTCGGGACCGTAGACCAGGAACCGGCCCAGCATGGCACCACACTCGGTGGGTGATTGGATCACCGGCATTCCGTCGGGTACCTCGCCCTCGTAACGGGGGCCGACGAGCAGGTGCGGGCCTGGCTCCGACTTGCCGGTTCGGGTGCCGTAGGAGGCATAGACGTTGGTGAACGCGTCGTAGAACGGCAGCACGTAGTAGCGGTCGGGTTCGACCTCGGGGAACACGACCACCAGTGGACCGTCGGCGAGGGTGTAGCCGAAGGCGGTGTAGAGAGTGTCGCTGTTGGGGCTTGGCACCGTGCGCACCGTGTCATCCAGGAGATTCCGGAACGCGGTCAGCGCGTTGTCGGGGCCGAATCTGGCGTTGTGCATCCGGTGCTGGCGGCGGGTCTCCACCAGCGGCTGGACGTAGAGGAACGCGTCCAGGATCAACTGCTGGTCAACCGGCTCACCCATGAAGGCCTCCTCGCACGACGGATCGGATCGTGGCTTCAGGCCCGATGACAGTGCCGGGCCCGCGTCCCAGGTTCACTCTGGCCCTGACGCCACGTCACCGCCTCATCCGTTGCGGGTGATCGCAAGCAACCAGCGCTGCTCGACATCGAAGCTCACCGGACCCATCCGTGGCTGTGTGCACAGCGAACTCCGTCCACCTTGCGGATCTCGACCACCGACAACCTGTGGCCCAACCCTTACGGCTGCGCTCGACAACTGCTAGAAGACGCGACTGCCGCTCGTCGTACTCGACCGGCCGGCGCGACCAAAATCTTGGAGGATCTATGAACAGCGAACCCGTTGAGTTAGCTATCGCCAGCACCGTCAGAGACGGCGATCGTGAGTTGCGCATAGAAATCGCCGAACCCCAGCAGGACCACACAACGCGAGGCTGGCGGTGCACTTACCGCGTCGAAGGCGCGCGGGCGCACGTAGCGCACGGCCCGGACAGGTTGGCCGCCATCTACGCCGCGATGATCGATATTCCGAACGCGGCGGCACGAGCCGGCTCGGTAGGCCGCCCGACCGACTCGGGCCGATCACGAGTACCCGAAGGTTCTCGGCCCCGTGTCGGCACCTCCGCCGGATCCGCGGCGCAGGCCCGCGAGTTCGGCCCACATCTGGCGGCGCGGGCGGTTCATACCGCCGAAGGCCCGGTGGTGATCGCACTCGGACGGCCACGCCAAGACCCCGATCGTCCGTATACCTATCTGTGCCCCTTCCGGATCGACGATCGCACCGAAGCATTCGGGCAGGGAATGAGCGAGGTGCACGCTGTGATGTCGGCGATCCGCGGTGTGGGCGCGATCCTGGGTATTCCGCTGGACTGGCCCATGCCGAGCCCATCGACCGGCAGGTAATCCTTCTGGTCCGAGTTCGGATGCCGTGGGGTATTGAAAACACGACTCGCCTCGACCGGCAATCCGGTCGAGGCGAGTCCTTCCCCGTGCACCCACACTCCGCCGCCACGTCGCGCGGGCGTGCTCCAGCGTAGACGCTGCGGCCTCCTGTACCTGGGAGCCGCGCCCAGCCTCACTCGAATGAGCGCGCTGAGCCGGCCCCCTCTGATAGCAAGTACCACAGGAATTTTCGTTGGCCGATCAGCGGTGGAAGCTAGGCAGGCGGCCGATAGGTAACGTCTCTGGCTATCGCTTCGTCGATCTGCTCAGGAGTGAGCAGACCCACGGTGTGCGACACAGCCGCGCCGGCGGCCGCGGTGCGAATCGCGAGCGCAGCGGCTGAGACATCGTCCGGGACGTCACCGATGACGAACAGGTCGTCGTCGCCGAAAGCGAAATAGCACGCTTCTACCCGACCACCCACGCTCTCCACCATTTCGGTGATGGCCGCGCGGCGGGCGCTGCCGCCCTCCGCCAGTAGGCCTTGCGCCCCCTCCTGGAGATAGCTGACTCGCCACATGTATTTGGGCATACCTACCAGCCTCCTCTGTTCCGGGCGATCTCGGCGAGACCGACCCTACGGGCCGACCACCCCCCGAACCATCCAGCGCGAACACCGTCGTCGCAATGATGCTGCAACGTAACTGTGGCGATATCCGAGATCCGAGGGACAGATCGCCGCAGCCGTCGAGTTCCGGAGGATCTCGTCAGCGCAGCCGCCGCATTGCTCGTTCGGCCGCGTTGGCGCCGCACATGCCGTGCGCGCCGGGGCCGGGTGGAGTCGCCGCCGAGCACAGATAGTGGCCGGGTAGGCCCATGTCGTAGGGCTGCAATGTTTTTCGGGGGCCGAACAGCAGCTGTGGGATGTTCTTGGCGCCGGTCATGATGTTTCCGCCGACGTAATTGGGGTTGTAGTCGGCGAATTCTGTGGTGGAACGGGTGGTCAGGCCGACTACGCGGTCCCGGAAGCCTGGTGCGAAGCGTTCGATCTGGGCGATGATCGCTGCGGTGGCGTCACCGGTGTAGCCGTTGGGGACGTGCGCGTAGGTCCATATCGGGTGTACCGAGCCCGCGGACCGTTGCGGGTCGGCGAGGTATTGCTGGCCTACCAGGACGAAGGGGCGCTGCGGCATCCGGCCTGCGTGGATGTCGCGTTCGCCCGCGGCGACCTCGGCGAAGGAGCCGCCGAGGTGCACTGTGCCCGCGCGTCGTGCGGTCTCGGTCGTCCACGGGATACCGCCGTCGACGGCGAAGTCGACCTTGAAAGCGCCGGGGCCGTAGCGGAACCGGCGGTAGGCACGGACAATCCGCGTGGGGAGCTGATCGCCGAGGATCTCCGCGACCGCTGTCGGTGCGAGGTCCCAGATGGTGATATCGGAGGGTGGTAGGTCGGCGAGAGAGCGCACTCGGACGCCGGTCTCGATCTTGCCGCCGTGATCGGCCAGTACCGCGGCCATGCTGTCGGCGATCTGCTGGGATCCGCCGACCGCGACCGCCCAGCCGTGCCGGTGTCCCGCGGTCAGGATGCCCAGCCCGATGCTGGCGCTCAGCGGGCGCCCGAGGGGGTGGAAGGCGTGTGCGGCGATACCGCCGAACAGTGCCCGTCCCGTTTCGGTACGGAAGGCTCGCGCCAGGAGCGTGGCGGGCGCGGTCGCCGGAATGCCGAAGCGCGCCAGGTGGACCGGGTGCCGGGGAATCCGCAGCAGGGGGCGCATGATGTCGGCGCCGATCTCGTCGTAGTTCGCGACCGGGCGTTCGAACAGTGCGCGCCAGAGCCGTTCGTCGGCGCCGAGGCCCGTGGCGGTCTCGGCGACCGAGCGGTGCAGCACTCCGGCGGTGCCGTCGTCGAGGGGATGGACGCAGTCGAGTTCCGGCCACGCCCAGCGCAACCCGTACCGTTCCAGGTCGATGCGCCGCAGGAACGGCGACCCCACGGCCATCGGGTGGATGGCCGAGCAGTGGTCGTGCAGCAGACCGGGCAGGATCGCCTCGCTCGAGCGGGTGCCGCCACCGATCGTGTCGGCCGCTTCGAGGACCGTCACCTCCACCCCCGCCAGAGCCAGGGTGATAGCCGCGGCCAGTCCGTTGGGGCCACTGCCGACCACTGTCGCCGTTGTCATCGACGTTCCTTTCCTTGTTCGGAATCTCCTGCGGTGCCGAGTTATTCGGCCCGAACCACCACGTCCTGGTGCGGCGTGTCGGCGCCGGTGACGTCTTCACGCCGCCAGGTCACCGTGAGGGGAATGGGCCCGTCCGGCAGCCACGGCATCGCCGCTACCGCATCGGCGACCTCCCATGTCCCGCGTTCGATGACGCCCAGCGCCGCGTCGACCACCATGTACTTCTGGGTGCTCTTGTGAACCGGTTGCGACTCCACCCACACCACGATCCATTCTCCCGGAGCGAACCCGACCCGTGCCTGGACCGCGTCGATCAGGTCGAGGTTGTGCAGGTGGCCGTCGCCGAAGTTGAAGCCGATCAGGGAGTTGCAGGCGAACTCGGCTTCGCGCACGGTCCAGCGATCGATGTCGGGAAGGTGCTTGTACAGCAGGGAGAACAAACCGCGGCCCTGGCTGTGCATGGAACGCCAGGCGATGGTCTGCTGCATGGTGATCTCGGCGACCGCGGGCGGATATCCCATGGCCAGCAGTTGGTCGACCTGGTTGTCGGCGGGGCGGTGCGCGATGGTGTTCAGCTTCGCCTCCGCGCCCGGCGCGAATGCCCACAGCGCCGAGGCCCAGTTGCCTGCGTACTGGCGCATGGACGGCAGGAACGACACCAGATCGGGGCGCAGGTTGCCCAGCACGGGGAAGAAAGCGAGCCCGGCCGCTATCGCCACCGTGAGCCACGGAGACGACATGTCGAATACGCCGTAGCCGCCCGAATTAGGGAAGCCGAGGAACAGGAAAACGGTGAGGTAGGCGAACAGGATGTTCCACTCCAGCGGTACGGCCAGCGGGAAGGTGGAGGTGATGAACAGGTGGAAGATCACCATCATCGCGACACCGGCCAGGGTCAGCCAGTGGTTCGTCGAGAACAGCAGCACGATCGGGGTGACCACCTCCACTGCGGTACCACCGGCGTGGGCCAGGAACGAGGCGACCCGTGACGGTCGGATATCGCGCGGGAAGTCGCGGTAGTGGGCGCGTTTGATCGACCGGAACGGCATGGCGGGACTGTTGGACACCATCGGAGGCACCACATTGGTGAAGTGCTTGCCGAACTTGGAGACGCCCGCGCCGACCCACACGATCACGATCAGCAGCTTGGCCGCGATGATCATGTCGGTGAACGGCAGCACCGCGAAGAACAGCAGCGCAGGCAGGTACTGCTCGCCGCGAGCTGAGAGGAAGATCGTCTTGTCCCGCAGCCCACACAGGATGTAGAGCACGATCGGCGCGATCAACAGCACGGGTCGGACCAGCCCGGATGTGTTGTCCGGCAGCGCTTCCAGCAGCGAAGCGGTCGCTCGGCCCGGTGCTACCAGAGCGATCACCAGCGAGGCGATAAAGCCGAGGTACAGGCCCACATCGACCGCGGTGCGCGAGTCACCGTTGGTGAACGGCACCCGATGCCACGGACGCAAACGGATGCTTCCCAACCGGGCGAAATACAGGATGCCGCCGGTCATCGGCTTGAACTTGCCCGCCAGCGGCCCCCAGGAGCCCGCCACACCGACGGCTTCCAGCAGCACAGTCCACAGGACCAGCTTCTGGTAGACGACCGGCTGGTTCCACCACTGCGCCACATCCCAGAACGGACCGGTACCGGAGGTCGCCGTCGCGATCGCGACACCGCCGATCATATAGAGCACAAGCACTTTCGCGAGATACACGGTATGGATCATCTTCGGCGTACCGAAACCGTATTCCGCCCAGTGCAGCGCCAATGTTCGAATACGTTCGCGCAGTGGCAAATCCAAGAATGTCTCGGTGTCCACCGGCGGGAAATCTCCCGTCTTGAATCCCATGGCTCGATCCCTTTCTTTCCTGCATCCGGGCGCGAGTGACCGCGACCGAAAGGTGGTCTTTCGTTCGAATCGGGTTGTGGTGCAGAACTGCTCAGGCGCGTGCGGCCATGACCCGCAGCTGCTTCTTGTCGATCTTGCCGACCGGATTGCGCGGCATCTCCTCGGTCAGCACGATCGCGGCGGGGACTTTGAACGCGGCGAGCTCGGCGCGGCAGTGCTCGGTCAGCTCTTCGATGGTGACCGTGGCCTGCGGTGCGGTCACCACATGGGCGACCGGCACCTCGCCCAGTACGACATCGGGCACACCCACCACGGCGGCTTCGTGGACGGCCGGATGCCGGTAGAGCGCGTTCTCGATTTCCTTGGGGTACAGGTTCTCGCCGGCGCGGATGATCATGTCCTTGATCCGGTCGACCAGGACCAGGTAGCCGTCGTCGTCGAAATAGCCGACGTCGCCGGTGTGCAGCCAGCCGTCCACCACGGTGTCGGCCGTTTCCGTCGGCTTGCCGAGATAGCCGCGCATCACATTCGCACCGCGAACGACGACCTCACCGGGTTCACCGGGCGGCAGCAACGAGCCGTCGGCATCCATGATCGCCACCGTCTGGCCGGGCAGCGGCAGCCCGACAGTGCCCGGCTTCCGTTGGCCCGGTGCCGGATTGAGGGTCGACGCGCAGGTTCCCTCGGACAGACCGTAACCCTCGACGATCGGCACGCCGAAGCGCTGCTCGAACCGGGCGATGAGCTCGGCGGGCATGGGCGCGGCACCGCAGATCGCCAAGCGCAACGAGGAACTGTCGGGGCATGGACCTTCGGGCTGAGCCACCAGCATCGCGTAGATGGCAGGCACCGCGGAGAAATAGGTGGGCCGGACCCACTCGACCGTGTCGAAGAACCCGGAGGCGGAGAACTTCCCGGCGATGGTGGCGCGCCCGCCCGCCAGCAGTGGCGACAGCACGCTGACCACGATGCCGTTGACGTGGAACAGCGGCAGGATCAGCAGACTGTGGTCGGTCTCGTTCAGACCGATCGCGTCGATGATCATCGCGCACATGGCGGCGAGGTTCTCGTGGCCGAGTAGCACGCCCTTGGGCCTGCCCGTGGTGCCGCTGGTGTAGATGATCAGGGCCAGGCTGTCGGCCGATATGGCCGCGGCGACGGGGCCCGCCTGCTCCGAGAGCGCTGCGACGTCGAGAGTGACTGCGGCCCTGCCGGATTCGCCGATTACTACTTCGGCGCCCGAGTCTTGGATCTGGTACCGGATGTCGTCGTCGGTGAGCCCGGGATTCACGGGAGTGACCGCGGCGCCGAGCCGCCAGGCCGCGAACAGGGCAACCACGAGGTCCACCCGGTTGGGCAGCACGACCGCGACGACGTCGTCGGGCCGCACTCCCGCGTGATGCAGGACCGAGGCGGCGGTGTCGACCCGAGCGCGGAACTGCACGTTCGACAGTGTGTCGGTGTCGTCGGCGATGCAGTTCCCGTGCGGGTCGACAGCCGCTCTGGCCTCGGGCAATTCCGCGATGTGTCGCATGATTCCTCACCGATAGTGAATGTGATCTGGGTTACATCACTCACGGTAGGACGCGGATTCGGCGCCGACTACGGGCCCGCGACCCAGCGCTGCGCCGCCGTGTTGTGCCACGAGCACAAACCGCGCCACGCACTCGAATGCCGGGGGTACTGTCTGCGGCCATGGCCCACGACAACGATCCACTCGTGCGGGCGGTGGCGGGCCGGATCAAGGCCGACATGGACCACCTGTCACCGACGATGACCACGATGTTCACCGAGGTCATCCCCGAATTCCGGCACGACGACGAAGTGCGCAGGCTGATGGTGGCCAGCACCGAGTCCAACCTCGCCGCGATCCTGGACATGCTCACCCTGGCCATCGGCCTCGACGACATCACTGTCCCACCGGCCGCCGCCGAGTACGCCCGCCGCTTCGCCCAGCACGGCCTGGCGCTCGAGGCACTGCTGCGTGCCTATCGGCTCGGCGAGAACATGTTCGTCCAGTGGACGATGGCCCTGCTGGCCGAGCTGAACCCGCCCACCGACGTCGCGCTGTCCACCGCCGCGCGCATCGCCTACCTGGTCAACAGCTATATCGACCAGGTGATCGAGGGCTTGATCGACATCTACGAGAACGAGCGCCGGCGCTGGGACGCGCGCACCGACGCCGCCCGCGCCGCGCAGGTGCGCGCCGTCGTCGACGCCGACGATCTGGATGTGGGCTCGGCCGAGCAGATGCTGTCGGCTTCCCTGCGCGGCTGGCACCAGTTCGCGATGCTGTGGACGCCGCCCGGAACCCGCGATCCTCGCGCGTCCTTGCGCGCGGGCACTGCCCTGTTGGCGGCCGCGACCGGCAAGACGCCGATGACCGTCGAGGTCGATGATCACAACCGGTGGGTGTGGATCTCCTCGGTGGCACGACCTGTGCTCGACACCGAACAGCTCGCCCTCGATCTGCGCGCCCAGCCGAATCTGTCCATCACCCTGGGCGATCCGGCCACCGGCCTCGAAGGATTCCGCCAGACCTTCCGCGACGCACAGCAGGCCAGGGCCGTCGCACTGACCAGGCGAGACCATGGACTCACCGTCCATTCCGACGTGGCATTGACCGCCCTGTTCGCCGACCGGGTACCCGAGATGCAGGTATGGGCCGGGCGCGTCCTCGGCGCGCTGATGGGCACCGACGAGACGGCCGTACGGCTGCGCGAGACCGTTCGCGCCTTCCTCGACGCCCGCGGCAGCTACACCGACGCCGCCGCTCGGCTACACGTCCACAAGAACACCGTCCACTACCGGGTGCGCAAAGCCGAAGAGCTACTCGGATATCCGCTCGGTGAGCGCAGGCTCGACATCGAAGTGGCCCTGCTGACCTGCGCCCAACTGGGCATCCCCGAGGCTCCGCACAACCTTCGTCGAGGCCGTCGTCCCTCGGCCGAGGCGAAAGCGGACGACGCAACCTGACGTCCCGCCCTGGTCGCGAGATAGCCGGGCGGGCACCTACGCGTGGGATTACCGGTCGAGTTGCCGAAGCCAGGCGAGATAGGCCGACGTTTCCGCCCGGAGATCGTCGACCGGCCAGCCTTCGGGTTGCAACGCCGCAGGAAGGGCGGGGTCGGTGGTGAGCAGGTCGAGCGCGGCGCTCACCACAGCGAATCGTGCTGCCGGGTCAGGGTTTTCGATGGCGTCGAGCAGGGCGTGAGCACGCGCCGACCAATCGGTCAGCGGCCACAGCGCAGCGGTGAGTTCGGCGGGATTCTCGACGGCTCGAAGTCGAAACCGGGTCGTGGTGGTGGCCAGGTCCGCGGGCAGCGCGCGGACGAGGTTGGCCGGCCGCAGCCAGACTCCCTCGCGGAGTTCGGCCAGACGAAGCGAGAGCAGCCTCGCGCGCAGGGCCGCGCGCTCGGCCGACGGGCGGCCGACTGCGGTGATGACGACCTGATCCCAGTCACCGTCCCAGAGACGAACAGGCGGCGCGGCGAGCTCGGTCCGACGCGCCCGCAACGCGGGGTCGAGTGTGTAGGCGCGATGTTCGCGGACCAGCTCCCCCGCGGCCACCATCCGCGACACCGCGACACGCACAGCCGGTTCCGGATAGCCGACAGCGGTGGTAGCGGCACAGATTTCGCTCGAGGTCATCGTGGGCGAATCAGCCGCTATCAGAATCCGGATCACCGCCGAACGAGCCGACACCGGGCGGACCCGCGCGTCGAAGCCGGTAACAGCGGATTTCACGAACCCGAGTCTACATATTTCACTATTGCCACGACTGTCGGTCAACTGTAACGTCGCACAGCATGACAACGAGCACATCCACCACCTCGTTCCCGCTGGCCGGGCGCACCATGATCATGTCGGGCGGCAGCCGCGGCATCGGGCTCGCGATCGCCGTCGCCGCCGCCCGCGAAGGCGCCAACATCGTGCTGCTCGCCAAGACCGATACGCCCGACCCCCGGCTGCCGGGCACCATCCACACCGCCGCCGCCGAGATCGAAGCCGCCGGAGGGCAGGCGCTGGCCGTGGTCGGCGACGTGCGCGACGAAACATCGGTAGCCGATGCGGTGGCCCGCGCGGTCGAGCGTTTCGGCGGCATCGACTACTGCGTGAACAACGCCTCGGCGATTGCCCTCGCCCCCACCGAGGAGCTGCCGATCAAGCGATTCGACCTGATGCAGCAGATCCAGCTGCGCGGCACCTACCTGCTCTCGAGTGCGTGCCTGCCGCACCTGCGCCGCAGCGACAATGCCCACATCCTGAGCCTGTCGCCGCCGCTGAATCTCGCACCCGAATGGCTCGGCGCCTACCCCGCCTACATGCTCGCCAAATACGGGATGTCACTGCTCACCCTGGGCTGGGCCGCCGAATACGCCGAGCACGGCGTCGCGGGCAACTGCCTGTGGCCCGAGACCCTGATCGCCACCGCGGCGGTACAGAACCTGCTCGGCGGCGACGACGCGATCGCCAAAGCCCGCACCCCGCAGATCATGGCCGATGCCGCGGTGGCACTCTTGCGCAAGGACGCGCGGAACGTCACCGGGAACACGTTCCTCGACGTCGACGTGCTGCGCGCCGAAGGCATCACCGATCTCTCGCCCTACGGTGGTGCGGGCGATCTGGAATACGACATCTTCGTCGACCCGCCACAGAAACGCGATCCCGCCTGAACGGCGAGCGCCTGAAACCCCTCACGCCCCCCGAGCTTCAGCGTTCGTGTCCACGCTGACGAACGAAGTGGATGGATCGCTTGCGGTGATCGCATTTTCGAACTCGCTGACGGTTCCAGGCCACGCATTGGTGATCGTGCCATCTGCACGCTTCCACCACGCCGTCGCTACACCACCGCACCAGATGGTCTGGGCGAGAGCATGATCCAGACGATCGAGGTAGGTCGCCATTGCCCGCTCGGTCACCTCCAGCGGTGCACCCAAGCCGGTGCTGAGGGCCAGGCACCGCATGATGTACCGGGCCTGATGCTGTTTGAGCGAGGGGTTGCTGTTCGAGGGGGTGAACGAATGCGGGCCTGCGATCATGTAGAGATTCGGAAAGCCCGGTACCGCGAGACCGTAGAAGGCGGTCGGTCGTCCTCGGCGCCGCCACTGGTCATGCAGGTCCAGACCACCGCGGCCACGGATCTGCACCCCACCGAGAAACGCAGGCGCACGGAACCCGGTGGCCCACACGATGACATCGGCGCGGCGCTCGGTGCCGTCGACGGTGCGGATTCCGTCCGGGCTGAGCCGATCGATGCGATCGGTGACCAGTTCGACGTGTGGCTGGGTCAGCGCCGGATAGAAACCGCTGTCGAGGAGGATGCGCTTCTCCCCGATCCGGTAGTCCGGGGTGAGTGCGGCGCGCAGCTCGCGATCGCGCACCTGCCGCCGAAGATGGCCCCGCGCAACGAGTTCGGCCGGTCTCGCTGACCACCCGCCGCGCATGATCGGTGCGAGCACCATGTCGGCAGCATGGGAGATCCCAGCCCGGTACAGCTCGTGCAGACCGGGGACATGCGTCAGTGCCCACCGCGATATCGGGCCGAACGACGCGGCCGGTTTCGGCAGGACCCAGGACGGGGACCGCTGATACACGGTGACACCGGCCGCGACGCGGGCCAGCTCGGGAATCATCTGTGCCGCTGAGGAACCGGTGCCGACGACCGCGACCTGCCCGCTCAGGTCGGCGGTGTGGTCCCATCGCGCGGAGTGGAACGCACGACCGCCGAAGATCTCCGTTCCGCGCAACTGCGGAATCGCGGGTCGATGCAACTGCCCGAGTGCCCACACGACCGCGTCGGTGCGGATCAGGTCCCCCGTGCCGGTACACAGTGTCCAGGTGCGGTCCGTGTCGGAGTAATGGGCGCTCACCACGGAGGCGTTGCAGCGTAGATGCTCGCGCAAACCGTTGCGGTCGGCGACCTCCCGCATGTAGGTCAGGATCGCCTGCCGGTCCGGATAACGCACCCGGACATCTCGATAGGGGTCGAAGGCGAAGCTGTACAGGTGCGCGGGCACGTCGCAGGAACAGCCCGGATAGGTGTTCTCCCGCCACACCCCGCCGACCTCGGGTCCTTCTTCGAGGATCAGGAAGTCGCGTGCGCCGGCCTTTTTCAGTTCCGCGGCCATGGTGAGGCCGCCGAACCCGGCCCCGACGACTACAACGTCATGCTTGATCGTGGGCCCGGTCAAAGCCGCACCTGGGCGCTGCCCGATCGCGTGGCACCGACGGCGGCTGCGGAAATCGGCAGGCGTGCCTCATTGGGGCACGCGAGAACGACAGGTACATCTACTGTGGTCATCGCAGAGTTCTCCAATTGTCTGCATGTGCTCTGTGGGCGGTGGCAACCGCTGCGCAGAGTTGTTTTTCGGGTGTCTCCCCGTGCTCGCGGGGAGACACCCGATCCGGTATCCGAAGAGAATGTGCGCAATCATTCAGCAATCGGTTCGTTCGACAGGTGTCCGTCGGTCGAGTCGGGGTGTCGTCATATTTCGGGCGCGATATGAGAACTGGGGCGCGACGAATCGACGCTCGCCGCGATCGCGGGCGTGGCGCGGTAGTTCTTCCTGATTCGACACGCCACCGGGAACGAACGAATCAGGTTATCCAGCGGCTATTGCACTTGGTTGAAGTCTGTAGCGGAAAGTGCGCGATCCACGTAGGCGATTAGCACGACTTATTGTGTGCGCTAATCGAATGGGCAGGGTGGTGACCCTGGGTCGCACGATCAAGGACTCGGCGGCGCATCGGCGCCGAGTACCTCTCGGCCGATTTCGCCGGCCAGTACCTCGGTCGAGTACGCCATGAGTTGCCCAGCCTCGGCGTCGCGCAGGTGCCGCTGAATCGGTGACCCACGCAGATAACCCGATGCTCCACCCACGCGCACACCCAGCTGCGCGACATCCACAGCGACCTTGTTCGCCAGATACTTCGCCCGAGACAGGGTGGAGAAGAAGGCCGGGTTCGCATTGTCGGCTTCGCGCAGACCCTGGTCGTAGAGGGCGTGTGCGGCGGCGAGCCGGATCTGCACGTCGGCGACCTCGTGTTGCACCCACTGTTGGTCGGCCAGCGGATTGCCAAGGATCATCCGCGACCGCGCGTGTGCGACCAATGCGGCAAGCGCCGCGTCGGCGATGCCGAGAGAGATGGCGGGCAACCCGGCCGGGATCACCGCGAAATCACCCGGTCCCGGTGCGCGACCTCGGTATTCGGCGCGCAACACGGTGTTGTCGAAGGCCAGCAGTTGACTGCGGGTCGCTCGCAAACCGAGGGTGTCCCAGATCGGGATGATCGAAACGGACTCGTCCGGTTTCACCCCGAAGAACGTCGGCGCCCCCGAGACCAGCGCGTTCACCAGTAGGTAGTCCGCGATCTCGCTACCGGAGACGAACCGTTTCGCGCCGGTGAGCGACCAGCCGCCCGCCACGGGTTCGGCCACTTGCTGCGGCTGCAGGAAGCGGTTCCCGCTGCCCGGTTCGGACAATGCGTTGGCGAACCGCTTACCCGCGAGGAACTCCTCGGCGAAGAACGTCCCCGCCGAATCGGCGGTCAACTCCGCCAATGCGACGCCCGCGCCGGCGTGCATCACCCAGATCGTCGCCGTGGACGGATCAGCCTTCGCCAGAATCCGGACCACTGTCCCGAACGACTGGTAGCTCAATCCCAGCCCACCGAGCCGTCGAGGCAGCACCGCCCGATCGACCTGCGCATCGTGCAGCGCGGTCAGCTCCGCGACCGGAATCTCGGCCCGCTCGTCGTAGTCGGCCGCGTCGGCGGCGAAACCCACCGCCAGTTCGGCCACCCGATCCAGGATCTCCTGCTCACCCGACTCCCGCGACGAACCGACTTGCGCGCTGATCACGAACTGCCCTCCGCTCCACCGGGATTCGATCACCGCCGCGATGGCCGCGGAGATCATTCGACCAGGATACGCAGCGCGCCGCGCTATGCCTCGGGATACGAGAACAGACAACCACGGCGAAACCGTACGGACTCGTAATTACAAGGTAGTCAACATAATTCACTCCCGCGAATGCCAACCGAGGAGGTTCGAGCGCGGATATTCTCAGGGCATGGACACCTCGGTTGTCATCCAGCGTCCGCCTGTCGCAGTGTTCCGGACGGCGCGGGACGGGGGAACCGTCGCGAGCCTGAGCGCCGCGGTCCGGGCCGCGGCGACGCGGACCGCGGGCGCGCTGGCGGAGGTGCCGACCCACGCCGGTCCGGTCGAGCGCACGCCCGCGTTGCAGCGAGGGGTGGCCGCTGTGGGCGAGCTGGTCGACGCTCTGGCCGCCGAGGCGCCACCGGTCGTCGGTGAGGATCTGCCCGCGGAATCGGTGAGTCAGTCGTTCTTCCGGGTCCGTGAGGTGGAGCTGTCCGACCAGCAGGCGGCACTGCACGGTGCCCTGGTCATCCATCGCGGTGTGGCGGACCTGTGCAGGGCCCCGCTGTCCGGTGCGGATCTGGCGGTGGAGGTCGCGGGCATGCGGCAGGCCGTGCTCGACCTCACCGGTGCCGCGGAGGCCGACGGGCCGACCGATGCCCTCCCCGTTCCCGCTGCGGTGGAAGGTGTTTCGCTGGAGAGCGAGTGGACGGCCCGGTGGCTGGTCGGGCATCAGGTGCACGTCCTGTTCAACATCTGCGCGGCCATCGCGGTGACCGATGCCGCGCACCATCTCCGCCACGGCGCGACCGAGGCCGCGCTGGACCGGCTCGACCATGCGACCACCTACGTGCGTGGCTTCCCGGCGGCGATGACCCACGCCAGCACGATCCCGGTGGACTACTACATGGCCGCCGTTCGCCCCAGCATGCAGCCACCGGAGGTGTCGATCCCCTTGAGCGGGCGGCAGCATCGCGGCTACAAGATCTTCCGCAGCGCGATGAAGGACCTGCTCGCCGTGGTCCCGGACTCCTACGATGCGCTCTCGGCCCGCGATCCAGAGCTCGCCGCTGCCCGCGACGCACTCCTCGAGGCCGACCTCGTCGACAGCGAACGTCATGTCACGCTCGCCTACTCCATGGTGCGACTGCGCCGTTCCATCGCGCAGTTGCCCACCGGCCCGGACAATGCCGTCGGTGAGCTCCGGCTGATGCGCCATCGGCGGGCCGCGCAGTACGCACCGCTGATCCGGTTCGGCGATCACTACATCGCCAACGCCGTGTCCGCCCTGCGGCACGGATGAGAAGCAGATGTGCTGAACCGGGAGAGCGTCGATGCACGAAATCACTGACACCGTCGATATCGCAGACCTGGAGTTGACTCCAGCTGATACCTCCGAGATCGATCAACTCGCTCGTGCGCTGTGTTCCGGAGAGCAGGACCGGGTGGACGACCCGGCGTGGGTCGCGCGCGCCCGGCACTCCTCGGATGCGTTACCGCTGACGCTGCGTCGCGGCGTTCGGCAGTTCCGCCGGCACTCGGGACCACTGGGATCGCTGGTGATCCGCGGCCTGCCGGTGGACGAAACGAGGTTGCCCGACACACCATCGACGGCGGACTCGGTGCAGCGTGCCGCGGTGGTCTCCGCTGCCGTACTCACCATGATCGCCTGCGGGCTCGGCGACCCGATCGCGTATCTGGCCGAGAAGTCCGGCGCCCTCGTGCAGGACGTGGTACCGGTGCGTGGCAAGGAAACCTTCTCGGGGAACGCCGGTTCGGTGTTGCTGACCTTCCACAACGAGAATGCCTTCCACCTGCACGAACCCGACTATGTGCTGCTGCTGTGCTTGCGCGGCGACCACGATCGGATCGCCGGTCTGCGGACCGCGTGTCTGCGCCGAGCACTGCCCTTGCTCAGCACCGCGGCCCGGGAAGCGCTGTTCGCACCGGAATTCGTTACGGCACCACCACCGTCGTTCCCTTCCGACAACGCCGTGCGCTCACCGCAGCCGCTGCTGTCGGGTGCGGTCGACGACCCCGATATCCGGATGGCCACGATCGCTACTACCGCGCTGACCCCGCGCGCCGAGGCAGCGCTGACCGAATTCGGCCGAGCCTGCGACTCGGTCGCCCGCACCACGGTGCTCACCCCTGGCGACCTGGCCATCATCGACAATCGGGTCACTGTCCACGGCCGCACCGCCTTCCGGCCTCGCTACGACGGCGCGGACCGCTGGGTACAGCGCACGTTCGCCGTCTCCGACCTGCGCCGCTCCCGCGACCACCGACCGGACGACGGATACGTCCTCACCCGATGACCTTCTCCACGATCAATCCACAGCCGCCGTCTCGGTCGTAACAGGCTGCGCCGCTGAGGCTTTCGTGGGCGATGCAGGCCACCACACCTTGTCGCCGAGTAGCGCGAACAGTGCGGGGACGACCAACGTCCGCACCACGAACGTATCGAGCAGGATGCCGATCCCGACCACGATGCCCAGCTGGGTCAGGGTGATCAACGGCAGCACACCGAGAACGCAGAACACCGCGGCGAGGACGACGCCGGCGCTGGTGATGACAGCGCCGGTCGAGGCGACGGCGCGCACCATCCCCTGGGTGGTGCCGTGCGCGCCCGCCTCCTCGCGCGCCCGGGTCACCAGGAAGATCGTGTAATCCACACCCAGCGCGACCAGGAACAGGAAGCCGAACAGCGGCACGTTCGTGTCCAGCGCGGGGAAGCCGAAGACCGAGCCACTGATCCAGCTGCCCGCACCGAGCGCGGCGAGCGCGCTGAGAACCGTGACGCCGACGAGCAGCACGGCGGCAGGCACCGCGCGCAGCAGTGCCAGCAACACCAGCAGCACGACGGCGAGGATCAGCGGAATGACCAGCGCCTGGTCTCGGCGGGCAGCGTCTCGGATGTCGAGTGCTTCGGCGTCGGAACCGCCGACGAGGGCCTCGGCGCCGGGGACCGCGCCGACCGCGGTCCTGATCGCGGCGATGGTGGTGAACGCTTCCGCCGAGCCCGGCGCGGCGTCCAGCACAACCGACCACCGTGTCGAACCGTCAGCGGATACAGCGCCTGCCGTGGCGCGCGAAATGCCCTGTACGCCATCGAGTGCCGACTGTATCTGTGCGGTGGTCGTGCTCCGCGCGATCACCACGGCCGGATCCGACGAGCCGGACGGGAAGTGTTCGGCCATCGTCTCCAGCCCATCGACCGACTCGGCCTCGACCCGGAACTGCTCGGTTTGCGAAAGCCCGATGTCGGTGGCCGCGAGCCCGGTCGCGAACACGATCAGCACCGCCGAAGCCGCCCCGGCGACCACGGCCGGTCGCCGCACCACCCGCTTCGCGACGACCGCCCAGACGCCCTGCTCGGCCGCGTCGCGACCGTCCGCGCGCGGCACGAACGGCCAGAAGACCCGCCGCCCGCACAGTGCCAGCATGGGCGGCAACGCGGCGAGCACGAAGATCAGCGCCACCAGGAGGCCGGCCGCTGCGAACGCGCCGAGGCTGCGGGTGTTGGGCAGCAGTGCGAGCAACAGGGTCAGCAGGGCAAGGACCACGGTGACATTGCTGGCGACGATGGCGGGCGCGGCGTGACGCACCGCGGCGCGCAACGCCGCTCGGTGGTCGGTGTGGCGATGCAGTTCGTCGCGGTAGCGCGACACCAGCAGCAGTGCGTAATTCGTTCCCGCTCCGAAGACCAGAACGCTGGTGATGCCCGAAGTCGAACCGTCGAAAGTGAGGCCGGTGAGCTCGGCCAGCAGTGTGCCGACGCTGGTGGCGACGCGGTCGGCGAGACCGACCACCGTCAACGGCACCAACCACAGCACCGGCGATCGATAGGTGACGATGAGCAAGGCCATCACCACGATCGCGGTGACGATCAGCAACAGCGCGTTCGCACCGGAGAAGGAGTCGGCGATGTCGGCGCCGAAGGCCGGTCCGCCGGTGATCTGCACGCGCAGGGTATCGGGTAGGTCGGTGGCGACGGCGGCGCGCAGTTCGCCGATCCGGTCGGTGAGCGCGAAGCCGTTGAGCTGCGCGGACACCGGAATCTGGGCGAGCGCGGCGCGCCCGTCGGGAGCCAGGATCACCCGGGCGCTCTCGGTTGACGGCACGCCGGCGCGGGCGAGCGCCGCGTCCATCGCCGCGAGATCGCCGGGTGCCAGTGTGCCGTCGTCGGTGCGCGTGACCACCATGATCGCGGCGGCCGTTCCGGCATCGGGAAACCGTGCGGCGGCCTCGGCCGCCGAGGCGGATTCCGCCGACCGCGGCAATGACACCGGCGCCTGGCCCGCGCTGTCGTTGCTGCCCGCCAGTGCCATCACCGCCATGGCTGCCGCGACGACAACCAGCAGCACCGCCCACGATCGCCGACCGGTGACCAGCCCGGCGAAGCTGTCCCATCCGTTTCCGGAGTTCACTCGCATCACGCGGAAAACTATTTCAGAAACTTAAGTATTCGGCAATGCCGACAGTTTCGGCAGCTAAGCTCGCTGTCTGGCAGAGAGAGGAGATCGCGCGTGGGTGACGACACCACCGACCCGGAACCAGCCGTCAGCCGGTCGGAGTTGGAAACCGAGATAGCTCGGGATCTGCGTGCGATGACCGCGATCTCCGAACAGATCGGTCACGTCTTCGCGCAATCGAACGACCTGCGCCCCAACGATTTCCGGGCCCTGATGCATGTCGCGACAGCCGACGCCGAGGGCTCGCCGGTGAGCGCGGGCCAGCTGAGCAAGCTGATGGGCGTCTCCGCACCCGCCGTCACCTACCTCGTCGAGCGGATGATCGAATCCGGACACCTCGAACGCGTGTCCGACCCGGCCGACCGGCGCCGGGTCCACCTGAGCTATACCGACCAGGGTATGTCGGTCGCGGCCGGATTCTTCGGGCCCCTCAGCGCTCGTACCCGCGCCGCGATGGCCGCGCTGCCCGATGCCGACCTGACGGCCGCCCACCGCGTGCTCGTCGCGGTCACGGCCGCGCTCCGCGAGTTCTATACCGAACTACCGGACTCGGGGCACGCCGCCGAATAAGACCTGGTAGATGGCCTCGTCGGGACGCTGGGCAACATGAGCCCGATCACAACCGACGTCTCGACCGATCGCCGAGCCTGCTCGCTACGAATAACGAGGAGCTCTCAGGTCGATCGGATTAGGTGATCTATGACAACCACAGTGGGAATATCAGCGGAGTTCGCTGTCATCCGCGGGGTACTGCTGTCGAGCACGCCGAGTGCACGACCGGAGGTCCTGCAGTCCGTCGAGCAGCGCGTCGATCACGGTGGGTCGATCGTCAGCGCACTGGACGCCCTCACCGAGACGGAACCGCGCATCGCGGACGTCGCCGTCGCGTACCACACGCCACAGGAACGGAAGAAGATCGTCTCGCAGCTGGCGTCCGGCAGCTGGCAGACATCGTCGCTGGTCTCGATCCGATCGGCGCTGTTCGCGCTGGTCGGCGGCACGCCGGAGCTGGACGAGTTCAGGACCGTGGTGGTGCTGAACCTTACCGATCGCATCGCGACCGCCGTGCTGGTCGGGGCAGATCGTGGGCAGATCCTGGCGTCGGACTCCTGGACCACCCAGTTCGGCGGCGACACCGCCGCCGATGGTCCCACCGAAGTGGTCGACGCGGACCCGATGAGCGAGACGATCGGTCGAGTGCGGTCGATGCTGGCTTCGATTCCGACACATCCCAGCGTGATCGCCCTCGGTGGCTCGGGGGCGGCCGAACCCGATATCGCGGCGATCTTGCAGGACGAACTCGCCGCGCCTGTTGTCCTCCTGCCGGACTTCGCCGACGCGGCCGCGCGGGGAGCGGCGCTGATCGCTGCCGACCAGGTGCACAACCGGTCCGCCGCAGCACCGAAAGAGCCCCGGAGCCCCAGGCGGGCACCGCTGGCCGCGGCAGTCGCCGCGGCGCTGCTCGTCGCGTCCGGATTCGCGGTGACACAAGTGCTGGACGACAGCTCATCAGCTGTGGGTTCTCCCGACACGACCAGTGCGTCGCCGCCGCCGAATTCAGCGACGGGCATCGAGCCCACGACCGATGCACAAGGTCCGATCTCGCCCGCGGGCTCTGCCTCACCATCGACGGCCGCCCCGACCCCGGCACCAGACCCTGGCCAGGCGGCAGGCGTCGGCCCCGCTACCGGGGCGCCACCGGCGACCGCCCCGACCCCCGCTCCGCAGTGGGATCCAGTGGAACCCGAGTGGGTGCCGGAGGAACCCGAGTGGGCTCCCACCACTGCGGCGAACCCGAGAGCTCCATCCACACCGGCGAGCTCACAGCAAGAGGCCACCCCGACTGGCACGCCGACACCGACAAAGGTCGGCGCCCCCGACCAGAACGGGCTGTTCCCAGGAGAAGCCCCACCCCCACCGGCCGGTGCCGACCCCGCAGCGGAACGCGCATGGTGGGACAACCACTGGAACCTGAAGCAACGTTGGTTGCACGGCCGCTGAATCGCCCCACCTGCCCGCCCAGCCGAACCCCACACTGTCAGCCGGAACGCGGATTCATGGGAATCACATAGGGCGCGATCGAACCGAGCTTCTCGCAGGTCTCCTCGAATTCACGTTCGGGTACGGAGTCGGCGACGATACCCGCGCCCGCCCGCAGCCACGCGCCGTCACCCTCCTGATAGACGGCCCGCAGGACGAGGGCGGCGTCGAGGGCGCCGCTGTGCGATATCCGCAGGACCGCACCGGAATACAGGCCGCGGGGTTCGTCCATCCGTGAGATCGCGTCGAGCGATTCGCGCTTGGGAATGCCGGAGGCGGTGACCGCCGGGAACACCGCTTCCAGTGCGTCCCAGGCGGTTCGGTCGTCGGCGAGCACGCCCTGGACGAGCGATGCCAGATGCTGGACGCTCCCGCGTTCCCGGATGCCCATGAACTCCTCGACGCTGACCGACTCCGGTGCGCAGATCGTGCGCATCTCCCCCACCGCGGCCAGCACCGACACCGCGTGTTCGTAGATCTCCTTCGGATCGGTGCGCAGCTCGGTGCGGGCAGCGGCATCAGCTCGCGCGCCGCGACCGAACGCGCGCGTGCCGGCCAGCGGCTGCGTCGCGACCCGGCGGTCCTCGTCGACGGTGACGATCACCTCGGGACTGAAACCGGCTGCCGCGGCACCATCGAGCCGGAGCAGGAACGAGCGAGCAGGCGTATTCGCCCGCCGACCGAGCTCGTAGGTCGCCGGGAGATCGACCGGGAAGGGTAGCCGCACCGAGCGGGACAGGATCACCTTCTGATACTGACCCTGCCGAATCTCCTTGACGGCCTGCGTAACCCGGCCTCGATAGGCGGATTCCCCTGTCCGGATGTCGATTCCGACCGCGGCGTGATCAGCCGACTGCGCGGGAGCGGTGAGCTGGGCACGGATGCGGTCTCGGTCACTCACCTCCACACTGCGGATCGACACGCGCCGACCGTTGAGCCGTACCTCGGTGCGGGGGACGATGAGTCGAACCAACGGTCCGCTCGGCGGCGCGGCACCACGGCGACGCACATGCGCGAGCAGTTCCGCGAATCCGAAGTTCACCCGGCCGTACGCGTGCCAATCGTCGATCGGCAACTGCGCCAGCGCCGCGTGTAATGCGCTGCCCGGCGACCCGGACCACTCCCGGACGTACTCCGTGTCGCCGCAACGGCAGTAGATCCGCTGTGCGTCCATGGTGACGGTCGCGAGTCTGCCTGCGGCGAAACACCATTCACCGGCACCCTCGTAGAGCACATAGTCGTCGACGGCCTCGCGTGCCAGGCCGACGGCCGAGGCGATCGGGTCGTGGGCAAGGGCGAAGGACTCGAAGTCGTACTCGATCATCGGTTCGCCTCGTTCAGTGCCGCGTCCGCGGCGCGGTCGGCCGACAGCTCCGCGCCCGGGTCGCGCCGGTCCAGGATCGAACGCAGGATCTCGCCCGCGCGGACGGCGGTGGCCGACAACAACGACGAGGTGATGCCGTGCGAGTGCTCGGTCCCGCCTTGCAGGTACAGCCCGCCGATCGAATCGGGCATGGCCAGCCGGTAGTCCCGTTCGATCTGCCAGCGGCCCTGTTCGTCGGTCCGGCAGTGCTGGGCCAGCTCCCCCAGTAGCGGCGACGGGTCGGCGGGCAGGTAGCCGGTGGAGTAGACGACCACATCGGCGTCCAGCACGGTCTTCTCGCCGCTGGTCGAGGACTCGACGACGACCCGGACTCCGTCGCCGGTTTCGACCACCTCCGTGACCCGCGACGCGTTGAAGATCCGTAGCCGCTGCTCACCGCCCACCTTCTCCCGGTAGCAGCGGCGGTAGAGATCGTCGATGAGGTCGAGATCCACGACCGAATAGTTGGTGTTGCCGTGGTAGGCCATCAGCTGCTGCTTGACCTCTTCCGGCGCGGAGTAGAAGGCGTCGACCCCGTCCGGGTCGAAAATCCGGTTGGCGAACGGACTGTCGTCCGACGGGCTGTAGCCGTAGCGCGCGAAGACCGAACAGACTGTGGCAGCGGGGAATCGGTCGTGCAGGAAGGCGGTTACCTCGGCGGCGCTCTGCCCCGATCCGACGACCACGCACATCGCGGGGTCGGTCAGCTCACCGACGCGGTGCAGCAGCTCGTGGTTGTGCCAGACGCGGTCGGTGGG
This sequence comes from Nocardia sp. NPDC058519, assembly GCF_042719755.1. Lineage (NCBI taxonomy): Bacteria > Bacillati > Actinomycetota > Actinomycetes > Mycobacteriales > Nocardiaceae > Nocardia > Nocardia sp. NPDC058519. The sequence goes on from NZ_JBHXNK010000018.1 coordinate 99,056, forward strand.
CGTGATTCCCTCGGGCAGGCGTGGCCGCAGACCGGTCGCGAGCACGACATTGCGGCCGTGGAAGACCCGGCCGTCGGCGAGGCGCACTTCGAACAGGTCAGCCACCGGCGTCACCGAAACGACCTCGCTCCCGTAGGACACCAGGTGCTCGACGCCCGCGGCAGCCCACTCCAGATAGTCGTGGAACTCGACCCGAAGCGGGAACAGCCGCTTGTGGTTGATGAAGTCGACCAACCGCCCCCGCTCGTGCAGGTACGCGAGAAAGCTGTACTCGCTGACCGGGTTTCGCATGGTGACCAGGTCCTTCAGAAACGACACCTGCATGGTGGCGTCCTCGATCAACATCCCGCGATGCCACCCGAAACGCGGCTGGCGCTCCAGGAAATGGGCCGACACCGCAGCGTCGGTCTCGGCATCGAGTTCGCTGACGGCGATGGCCAATGCGAGGTTCGAGGGGCCGAAGCCGACCCCGATCAGGTCATGGACCGGAGCATCGTGACATACCGGCATTTTTGTCCCATCCACTCGATGAAAGCGCAAAGCTAGCCTAGCCTAAGTTAGGTCAGGATTGGCTTATTACGTTGTCGGACAAAGTGATCCGGCGCGAGGAGGAAGCATGCGAGTCGCGATGTTCGGGTACCAGACCTGGGGTCACCGCACCCTCGAGGCACTACTGAACGCGGGCCACGAGGTGGCGCTGGTCGTTACCCACCCCAGGAGCGAGCACGTCTACGAACGGATCTGGGCCGACTCCGTCGCAGATCTCGCCACCGAGAACGGCGTACCGGTGGTGATCGCCAACCGGCCCGACGACGACATGGCCAGAGCGGTCAAGGAGGCCGAGCCCGACATCATCGTCGCCAACAACTGGCGCACCTGGCTGCCGCCGGAGATCTTCGCGCTGCCGCGATACGGCACCCTCAATGTGCACGACTCCCTGCTGCCGGCCTACGCGGGCTTCTCGCCGGTGATCTGGGCACTCATCAACGGGGAGAAGGAAGTCGGCGTCACCGCGCACATGATGAACGAGGACCTCGACGCAGGCGCCGTCGTGGTGCAGCACTCGGTGCCGGTCGGCCCGCGAGACACCGGAGCCGACCTGTTCCACAAGACCGTCGATCTCATCGAACCGGTCGTGACCGAAGCCCTGGCGCTGCTCGCCGACGGACAGGTCACGGCGACCGAGCAGGATCCCGCCATGGCCAGCTTCTTCCACAAGCGGTCGCTCGAGGACAGCCGCATCGATTGGACCTGGCCGGCCGAGGACATCGAGCGACTGATCCGCGCCCAATCCGACCCCTATCCCAATGCTTTCACGCTCCACCAGGGCCGACCGCTGCGAATCGTGCGCGCCTCGGTCTCCCAGCGCGCCTACGGCGGCACGCCCGGCCGCATCTTCATTCCCGAAGGCGAGGGCGTGGTGATCGTCGCCGGTGCGGACGCGCGGCGCGGACGCAGCCACGGGCTGGTGATCGAACGCGTCCGGACCGAGGACGGCACCGAGGTCGCCGCCCGTGACCACTTCCGCACCATGGGCGGCTACCTCGGCAGGTAGGCGCTCAGCCGCCACTCGACGGCTCGGACATGGCGACGGCGATCTTGCGCGGTCCGGCGAACGGCTCACGGCCGTGCGCCGTCGCCATGTTGTCGACGATCAGCAGATCGTCGCGCCGGTAGTCGAATCGCGTCGAGGCCTCGCGGTAGCACTGGCGCAGATGGCCGACGACGTCGTCGGGAATCGGCGCGCCGTCGCCGTAGTAGGTGTTGTTCGGCAGTCCGTCCCATCCGTAGATGTCGAGCAGCCCCTCGCGCACCGACGGATCGAGGCTGCTCTCGTGGAAGAGCACGATGTGGTTGAACCACAACGGTTCTCCGGTCACCGGATGGGGGTGGACGACATCTCGAACAGCCTTGGTCCGCAGGGCATTACCCGCGCGCCACTCGGGTTCGACGCCGCCCGCCGCGCACAGTCGCTCCACCTCGCGGCGGTCCTCGGTGCCGAAGGCGGTCCACCACCGCAGACCGATGTCCTCGCCGTAGTTGCGCACGACCATCCAGCGTCGTCGCTCGAACTCGGCCCGGACGGCCGGATCGATCAGTTCGTAGACCTTCCGCGTCGAGGCCAGCGGTGTGGCGCCCTGGGTCTGCGGCGGTTCGACGCAGTGGAAGAACAGGGTCAGCGGCCAGATCGCCTGATAGGACATCTCGTTGTGGAGGGGGATCTCGGCGTGCTGGGGGTATTCGGTGGAGGTGTAGACATTGCCCTTGATCCGGGTCCGCGGCGAGGACTGCTCGACGTAGGTCAGCAGTTCCCCCGATACGGCGCGCACACAATTCGCGAACCCGTCGGCTCCCCCGATGTCGAATCCGCGCAGCAGCACCGCGCCGTGTTCGGTGAGCCGAGCACGAATCGAGGCGCGGTCGTTGCGCAGTTGTTTCACCGCTGGGCCTGTTCCGTCGACAACGAAGGGCATTGCCAGTGGCGCCGATGGCGTATCGATGGTCATCCATCCTCCAGAACCTCTGAATGATTAGGTTAGCCTATGCTATTTTGACGCTCAGTTTCCGTCGATTTCGACGAAAACCGTTGAACCCCTTACCGACAGCCGCGGCATCTGTGCCGAGACCGGTCGCGCAGCCCTGCGAAGGAGCACTCATCCATGAATCAACAACCCGTTTCGCGGCGGTCCTTGAACCGTCGCCAGTTCTTCGGGTTCGGCGCCGTGACCGTCGGGTCGGCGGCGCTGCTCGCGGCCTGCGGCACCAGCGGTGGATCCGACAACGATGCGGTGCAGCCTGATTCGGCAGACTCCTTCCCGGTGACCGCCACCGACAAATTCGGCCCCGTCACCATCGACCGGGCGCCCGCGACGATCGCCTCCGTGGGCCGCACCGACCACGATGTGCTGCTCGCACTCGGCATCACCCCGGCCACGGTGTACCGCTTCGTCCCGCCCATGACGAAAGGCGTCGGCGTCTGGGCCGAATCGAAACTCGGTTCGGCGAATCCGACGATCCTGACCAACCCGATCAATATCGAGCAGGTACTGGCCGTGCGGCCCGACCTCGTCCTCAATGTGCAGTCCGCGGGCGACGAGACCGAGTACCGGGCGCTGACCAAGATCGCACCCACGCTCGGGCTGCCGCCGAACACCGCGCCGAACACGGTGACCTGGCAGGACTCCACGCGGATCATCTCCGCGGCGGTGGGACGAAAAGCGGACGGCGAGAAGCTGATCAGCGACACCCAGGCCGTCCTGGACCGGGCGAAGGCCACGAATCCGGCCTTCCACGGCAAGACCGTGTCGATTCTGCTCGGCAGTGCGCGGCAACTGGGCGTGTACACCGTCAACGACACGCGGATGAAGATCGCCACCGCACTGGGCCTGGTGCCCACGGCGTACGTGGCCGGGCTGGACTCCTCGAAGTTCTTCGTGGAGATGTCCTCGGAACTGGTCAACCAGGCCGACGCCGACGTCGTGGTGGTGTTGACCAGGGAGGGGCTCAGCCGCACCGACACCCTCGCGCAGTACCCGGCGCTGGCGGCGTCGCGGGCCGCGCAGGAGAACCGTCTCGTCGTCGTCGAAGACTTCAACATCTCGTTGGCGCTGGCCGCCGGTTCGGTGCTGAGCGTGCCGTATGCCGTCGACGGTCTTGTGCCGCTGCTGGCGCGCCGCTTCGCCTGATCCGGCGTTGTCGCTTGCCCGGCCGCGCGTCCCAGCGTCGCGGCCGGGCAGGGGCGCCGTCATCTCCCGCGCAGATGGTCCGCGACGATCGGACCGATCTGCTTCAGTGAATGCGGAGCCATCAGCTCGTCGTGGTCGAAGTTCACCGGGTAGTCGTCGATCCGGCCGGACAGGTAGGGACGCCAGCCGGCCAGTGCCGCGCCTTCGCCGTCTTCGGCCGCGAAGAACACCACGTCACCGGTGAATCTCGACGGCGCCGCGGTGCGGTCGATCCGGGTGATCGCGAGCAAGCTGTCGACCAGCTCGCCGATCTCGCCCTCCGCCAGACCACCGAACACCCCACCGAATTCGGCGGCGTAGCCGCGCACGGTCGCCGCGGTGACGGTCACCGGATCCAGACCGCTCACGTCGTAGCCCGCTCGTTCGAGCCAGCGGTAGTACAGCGTCGACAGGTCCGGCGGTGGATCACCCACTGCCCCAGGCGGATCCACGTCCGCGTAGGCGTCCAACAGCACGAGCAGCGGTACCTCGTGCCCCCAGCTCTCGAGCACGGTGCCCACCATCTGGGCGATCCGCCCGCCCAACGACCAGCCGAGCAGGTAGTACGGCCCCTGCGGCTGGAGCGCGACGATCCGGGCGGCGTAGCTGCGCGCCAGGTAGGGAATGCCGGGGGCGGCCAGGTGGTCGGCGTCGATGGCCGTGGCCTGGAGCCCGTAGACCGGCCGGTCCCGATCCAGATGCGGGAGCAGGCCCGAATACATCCACGCCAGACCGAGTTTGGGGTGCACGCAGAACAGGGCGGGCTTGTCGCCGGTGCGGCGGATCGGCAACAGCGGCGCGAACGCTCCCTCCTCCCTGGTACCGGTCGGCAGTGCCGCCACATCGCCGATATCGACGATGCGCGCCAGCGCGGCGACAGTCGGGGCATCGAAGACGGTCCGCAGCGCGACCTCCACACCGAGTTCGGCCTGCACCCTGGCCACCAGCCTGGTCGCCAGCAGCGAATAGCCACCGAGCTCGAAGAAGGAGTCGTCCGCGCCGACCCGTTCCACGCCGAGGATCTCGGTGAACAGCGCGCACAGCGTTTCCTCGGTCGAGGTCGTCGGCGCGCGGTGCGGTGCGGACGCGCCGAGCTCCGGTATCGGCAGCGCCCGGCGGTCCACCTTGCCCGACGGGCGAAGTGGTAGCTCGCGAAGGCAGACGACCGCGGCGGGAATCATGTGTTCGGGCAGCCGGCTGCGCAGGAACCCGCGCAGCTCCTCGCCGGTGACCGGGTCGTCCCCGCTGGTGGCGCAGTAGCCGACGAGCACCGCCACCTTGGTCGAGGACCGGGTCGTGACGACCACGGCATTGCGGACCGAACGGTGTTCGGCCAGTACGGATTCGATCTCCTGCAATTCGACCCGCATCCCGCGGATCTTGACCTGGTCGTCGGCTCGGCCACGGAACTCGAGGGTCCCCTCCGGGGTCCAGTAGCCGAGGTCGCCGGTCCGGTACATGCGCTCGCCCGGCGGGCCGAACGGGTCGATGACGAACCGTGCCGCCGTCGCCGCGGGATCGTTGGCGTATCCGCGGCCGAGGGGCAGCCCCGCCACGTACAACTCGCCCTGAACGCCGATCGGGACCGGCTGGAGCAGCTCGTCGAGCACATAGATGCGGGTGTTGGGATTCGGCCTGCCGATGCTCACCGAGCCACGTTCGGTGCCGGGCTGGTAGATCAGGTGGCTGACCCCGATCGTCGCCTCCGCCGGACCGTAACCGTGGTACATGATCGCATCGCCCAGCCGGTCCCGGAACCGGGTGAACAACTCGGGAGTGAGCGCCTCACCACCGCACCACACATGGTGGAGCGTGCCGGACACGTCCTCGATGCTCGGCAGCCCGAGCATCACGTCCAGCACCGAGGACACCAGGTAGGCGAAGCTGACCCGGTGTTCGGCGATGATGTCGAGCAGCCTGGCGGAATCCCGTTCGGCGCCGGGTTCGGCGATCACCAGCCGGGCTCCGGTGACCAGCGGCAGGAATATCTCGTTGATCGAGATGTCGAACCCGAGCGGGGCTTTGAACAGGGTCGCGTCACCGGGTCCGAATCCGAGGAGGTCGGCCTGCCAGAGCAGGCGGAAGCAGATCGGCCGGTGCCGGATCATCGCGCCCTTCGGGCGGCCGGTCGTGCCCGAGGTGTAGATGACGTAGGCGAGGCTGTCGCCGGTGAGCGCCGGTGCGGGGCTCGCGGGTGCGGCCGGCGGCAGCGGGGTGGTGACGGGATCCACGGCCAGCACGTCGATACCGGCCAGATCCGGTAGATCCGCGCGGTTGCTCGCGGTGGTCAGCACCAGTCGCGCGGCCGAGCTCCGGCAGATCTCGGCGATCCGCGCCGCGGGCAGCGACGGTTCCGCGGGCGCGAACGCCGCGCCGCAACGCAGGACGGCCAGCAGCGCGACGACGAGTTCGGCGCCGCGGTCGAGATGAATCGCCACGATCTGCTCGGGCCCGATCCCGTACGCGGCGATCCTGGTGGCCAATGCCGCTGCCCGGCAGTCGAGTTCGGCGTAGGTGAGCCGGGCGCCCGCACCGACCACCGCGACGGCCTCCGGCGCCCGCCGAACCTGCGCGGCGAACAGCTCTGGCAGAGTGACCTCCGGTTCGGGCGCCGCGGTGTCGTTGAACTCGTAGAGCAGCCTGCGGCGTTCGGCGGCGTCGAGCACGTCCAGCTCGGCGAGCCTCGTTTCCGGTGCGGCGGCCATGATTTCGAGTACCCGGAGCAGCTTGGCCAGCATCGACATCGCCGTCGTCGCATCGAACAGATCTGTGCTGTAACCGATTTCGAGGTCGAGCCCGGCTCGGCCCGGTCGATCGGTGAACCGGAACGACAGGTCGAATTTCGCGACCGGCAGTTCAGGGACGACGAGCAAGGTCCGCAGACCGTCCAGGTCGACCTGCCCCGGTGCGTCGTCGTAGGTCACCATCGCCTGGAACAGCGGATGCCGGGCAGGCGACCGTTCCGGATTCAGCGCCTCGACCAGTCGCTCGAACGGCACATCCTGGTGTTCGAGGCCGCCGAGGACCGCGTCTCGGCTGCGGGCGGCGATCTCTCGCAGGGTCGGATTGCCTGCGACGTCGTTGCGCACCACCAGGGTGTTGACGAAGAAGCCGACGAGGCCGGTCAGCGCGTCGTCGGTGCGGCCCGCGATCGGTGTGCCGAGCGGAATATCGGTTCCCGCACCGAGTTTGGCCAAGGTCACCGCCACCGCCGCCTGAACGATCATGAACTCGCTCGCGCCGAGGTCGCGCGCGAGTTCGCGCAATCCGCTCGCCGTGGACGCCGGTACGGATGCGCGCACGGCACGGCCGCGGTAGGACGGCTGCCGGGGACGCGGCCGGTCGGTGGGCAGGGCGAGTTCGTCGCCGATGCCGTCGAGAGTGTCCTGCCAGTAGCTGATCTGGGTGGCGGCGAGACCGGCGGGATCGTCGGCGGCGCCGAGAAGATCGCGTTGCCACAGTGTGTAGTCGGCGTACTGCACCGGCAACGGCGACCATCGCGGCGCACCGCCCGCGCGGCGGGCGCGATAGGCGGTGCCGATGTCGTCGAGCAGCACACCGGTCGACCAGCCGTCGCCCGCGATGTGGTGCAGCACCACCGACAGCACGTGCTCGTCTTCGGCATCCTCGTTCTCGCAGTGCCACAACCGGAATCGGATGGGGAGGTGGCGGTCCAGCTCGAACGAGTGCCCGGCGGCCTCGCTCAGCTCGATGTCCCACCGATCCGCGGCGATGTCGCGCACCTCGAGTTCCGGTCGGCACTCGGCCGCGTCCAGGATCCGCTGCCGAGGTCCTTCGGCGTCGGCACCGATGACGGTGCGCAGACTGTCGTGCCGCGCGAGCACGTCGGCGAGGGCCTCGCGCAAGGCCGCCACGTCGAGCGGACCGGTGATGCGCAGGGCGAAGGGGATGTTGTAGTGCGGCGTCGGACCTTCGAAGCAGTACAGGAACCACAGCCGCTGCTGTGCGAACGACAGGGGAATGCGGGCGTGGCCGGCCTGCGGTCGCGGTGACGGACGGGTGCCGGTCGCGGTGTGCTCGATCGTGGCGGCCAGGCCCGCGACCGTCGGCTGGTCGAAGATCGAGCGTGCGCTGATCTCGCGCCCCAGGCGGGTCCGGACCCGCGAGACGAGTCGCGTGGCGAGCAGGGAGTGCCCGCCCAGCGCGAAGAACGAGTCGTCGGCGCCGATCCGGGACGGGTCGTGGCCGAGGACCTCGGCGAACAGCGCGGCGAGTACCCGTTCGGTGTCGGTAACCGGAGGTCGGCTGCCGGTGCCGTCACCGAAGTCGGGAGCGGGCAACGCGCGCCGGTCGAGCTTGCCGTTCGCGGTCAGTGGGAGCCGGTCCACCTCGACGAACGCCGTGGGAATCATGTACTCGGGCAGTCGGTCACGCAGGTGGGAGCGCAACGCGACCGGATCCGGGGAACTGCCGACGACGTATGCGACGAGGTAGGTGCTGCCTGGCCGGTCGTCGCGGGCCACTACCGCGCACTGAGCCACGTCCGGGTGGGTGGCCAGGGCCGAGGTGATCTCGCCGGGTTCGATGCGGAAACCGCGGATCTTCACCTGGTCGTCGGCGCGGCCGATGTAGTCGAGCTGTCCGTCCGCCGACCGTCGGGCCAGGTCACCGGATCGGTACCGACGCTGTCCGGGCGCACCGAACGGGTCCGCCACGAACCTGGTCGCAGTGAGGCCGGGTCGGCCGAGGTAGCCACGCGCGAGTTGTGTTCCGCCGACGTAGATCTCCCCGTCGACGCCGACGGGGACCGGGCGCAGCGCGGGGTCGAGCACGGACACGTCCAGGCCGGGCAGCCCCCGGCCGACGGCGCTCGCCGCCGAGACCGTGTGCGCGGCACCGAGCGTCAGATGGGTGACATGCACCGTGGTTTCGGTGATGCCGTACATGTTGACCAGGCGGGGCGCGTCGTCGGCGTGGCGCCGGTACCACTCGGCCAGGCGCGTCGGTTCGAGCGCCTCGCCGCCGAACACGATGAGGCGCAGGGCGAGTGGGGCACCGGTGCGTTCGGCGTCGGCTCGCGCGAGTTCGTCGAAGGCCGACGGTGTCTGGTTGAGGACGGTGACCTGATGTTCGGCCAGCAGGTCGAGGAAATCGCCGGGCGACCGGGTCACCTCGCGCGGCACGACGATCAACCGCCCACCGTGCAGCAGCGGCCCCCACAGCTCCCACACCGAGAAGTCGAATGCCGCGGAGTGGAACAGCGTCCACACGTCGTCGGGGCCGAGATCAAGCAGTGGCCGTGCGGCGGCGAACAAGGCCACAACACTGTGATGGGAGACCACGACGCCCTTCGGCGTTCCGGAGGAACCGGAGGTGTAGATGACGTGCGCGGGGTGGTCCGGGTGCGGTCTCGCGATCGGCTCGTGCCGATCGAGCGGAGCGCCCCCGGACTCGGGCTCATCGTCGACGGCGAAGCAGCGGAGCCCGAGATCTCCCGGGACCGCCTGATTGTCGCCGGTGATCACGGCGGCGGGCGTGGCGTCGCCGAGGACGAATCGGATGCGGTCGGCCGGGTAGTCGGGATCGATCGGCACATAGGCCGCGCCGGACTGGAGGACACCGAGGATCGCGACCACGAGATCGGCGGAGCGGCCGAGCAGGATCGCCACCCGGTCCTCCGGGCCGATGCCCGCCCGAATCAGCTTGCCCGCGAGCCGCTGTGCCCTGGCGTCGAGTTCCGCGTACGTCAGTGCCACCGGCCCGCTCACGACCGCGACCGTGTCGGGCGCGCGGCGCGCTCGAGCGAGGAAGAGTTCCGGCAGGGTCGCGGCGGGGACAGCTACGGGGTCACCGTGCCCGGCCCGCAGGAAGGCAGCGCGTTCGGCGACGGTGAACGGGTCGATCGCCGCCACGGGCGCGTCCGGATGCGCGACGATCTCGGCGAGGGTCGCGACGAGCCGGTCGAGCAGCGTTCCCGCCGCGACGTCATCGAACGCGTCAGGCCGATATTGCAGAGTGAGTTCGAGGGCACCGGGCGCAGGCACGGCCATGAGCGTCAGCGGGTAGTGCGTGGCGATCGGGCGGTCGACGGCGCTACAGCGCAGACCGGCGTCGCGCTGCACCCGGGTGATCGCGTCGGCGTCGAACGGGAACGACTCGAACACCACCAGGGAGTCGAACATCTCCCCCACGCCGGTGCCGATCGCCTGCTGGATGTCGGCGAGCCCGACGTGATGGTGGTCGAGCAACGCCACCTGCTCGGCCTGCATCCTGGTGAGCAGATCGGCCAGTCGCTCACCGGCGGGAAGACGAACCCGGACCGGCACGGTGTTGATGAACAACCCGATCATCGATTCGACGCCGGGCAGGTCGGCGGGTCGGCCCGAGACAGTCGCCCCGAATACCACATCGTCGCGACCGGTGAGCCGTCCCGCGAGCACACCCCATGCGCTCTGGAGCACGGTGTTGACGGTGACGCCGAGGCGCTGCCCCAACCGGTTGAGCCCCGCGACCAGCTCCGGTTCCACGGCCCGGCCGACCTTGTCCGGCAGCGACGCCGATGTCCCCCGCACCTGGGGGGCGAGCAGCGTCGGCTCCCGAATCCCGTCCAGGGCAGCGGTCCACGCCGCCGTCGAGGCGGCGCTGTCGCGCTGCCGCAGCCAGGCGAGGTAGTCGCGGTAGGGCCGCGGTGCAGTACCGTTGCCCGCCGTTCCCGCGGTGGCGTAGAGGGTGAACAGGTCGCGCATCAGCAAGGGCGTGGACCAGCCGTCGCTGATGATGTGGTGGTTGGCCAGCACCAGGCGGTGCGACCGGTCGCCGAGGCGGATCACGAGCAGTCGCAGCAGCGGCGGCTGCTCCAGGTCGAACCGGGTGCGCCGGTCCCGCTCGACAAGTCGGCGGGCCTCGGTCTCGGCTTCGGGGTGATCGGACAGATCGACGTGCGTCCATGGGACCTCGACGGTGCGCAGCACGACCTGCATCGGCTCGTCGAAATCCCGGACGATCGCGGCGCGCAGCACCGCGTGCCGTGCGACCAGCGCGGCCATGGCCGCGCGCATCCGGTCCTGGTCGAACGGTCCTTCGAGGTCGAGGACGAGTTGCGCGACGTAGACGTCGATCGTCGCGGGATCGTGCTCGTCCCACGTCGCGTGGAACAGCAGTCCCTGCTGGAGCGGGGACAGCGGCAGGATGTCCTCGATCCCTGATCCTGGGGCGGTCACGACTTCCTCCATTTCGCTTCGAGGGCGTCGAGCTGGGATTGGTTCAGCGACACCAGGGAAAGGTCCGACGGCGTGTGGCCGCCTACTCCGGGCCCGGCCGCGTACCGGATCAAGGCCGTGAGCGCGGCACGCCACCGCTCGGTCATGGCGTGCACGTCGGCGTCGGTGAGGATTCCGCTCGCGTACATCCAGTGCGCGGTCATCCGCGCCCCGTCCGGTCCGACCTCGGTGACGGCGTTGACGACCAGCGCGGTCGGCACCGGCATCGCCGGATCGTAGGCGGCACCGAGCCCACCGCGGCTGATCGACCACTCGCCCGCCCCGGCGTCCACCCTGCCCAGATAGTTGAAACCCAGTTGCGGACCAGCGAATTCACGAAGTCGCGCCTGTGCGGCGGAGTCCAGATAGCGCAGCATCCCGTAACCGATGCCGTGGTCCGGCGTCGCACGCAGGTGCTCTTTGACGCGCTTGACGGCGACCCCGGCGGCCGGTCCGGCCGCGAATGCGTCGTCGAGGTCGATTCCCGCCAGATCGAGGCGGACCGGATATTGCGTGGTGAACCAGCCGACCGTGCGCGACAGATCCGCGCCCGGTACCGCGGACTCCTCGCGGCCGTGTCCCTCCATGAGCACCAGCACCGACTCGGCGTCGGATCCGCTGTCGCGTCGCCAGCCGGCGACGGCGAGGCCGAAAGCCGCCAGCAACGCGTCCTCGACGGTGCCGAAGAAGGCCTGGGGCACCGAGGTGTGGAGAGCTTCGGTCGTCTCGGCGTCCAGTTCCACGGTCACCGATTCGACGCTCGACCACGTGTCCCGAACGGGGTCCGGTCGGCGCGATCCCAGCAGATCGTCGGGGCCGTGCAAGACGGTCTGCCAGTAGTCGAGCTCCCCGGCCCGCGACGCGGCCTGCTCCACCGATCCCCGCGACCAGGTCCGCACGGAGCTGCCCACAGGGGGCGGCGCCGGGTCCGCACCGGCGGCGGCCGCGCGCCACGCGCCCGCCAGGTCCTCCACGAGAATGCGCAGCGACACCCCGTCGACCACCAGGTGATGGGCCACGAGCAGCAGCTGTCCCGGGCTCGACCCCGTGTCGAACCACACCACTTGCGCCATCACCCCGTTCACGGGATCGAGGCGGTCCGCGGCGGCCTCGCGTTCGTCGGCGACGAGGTCGGCCGTGATCGCCTCGGCGACTTGGACCCTACGGACGAGCGATTCCACGCGAATCGCGCCGCGCGGGCGGACATCCAGGTGTGGCTGCACCGCGCGCACCAGCCGGGCGCGCAGGACATCGTGGGTGTCGAGCACCGCGGCCAGCGCGGGCACGAGCGTGCCGAGGTCGAGGGGCGGAACGTCGACGAGCACCCACATGCGGTGCCGGTCACCGAGCAGACCGCGCTCGGCGAAGGACCGCATGATCGGCGACGCCTCGACCGTTCCGACCGGATCGTCGGGCGCGGCAGCGGGCCGCGGTTCGTCGTCGCGGGTCGCGTAGGCGGCCAGCGCTGCGATCGTGCGATGTTCGAAAACGTCCTTGGGCAGGATCTTCAGGCCGGCCTTCCGTGCCCGGCTGACGAGGCCGATCGCGAGGATGCTGTCCCCGCCGACTTCGAGGAACGAGTCGGTCACGCCGATGCTCTCGTTGTGCAGAACCTCGGCGAAGATCCTGGCCAGCGTTTCCTCCGCGACACCGGACGGCGGCCGGGAAGTGTTCGCGCCGATCACGAATTCCGGTGCGGGCAGTGCGCGGCGGTCGGTCTTGCCCGACGGTGACAGCGGTAATTCCGCCAGCACGACCACGGCCGCCGGGACCATGTGTTCGGGCAGTTCGCGGGCGAGATACTCGCGCAGCGCGGCACCGTCGGCGGAGCCCTCCTGCTCGGCGAGAACGGCATAGGCCGCCAGATACAGTCCGCCGGGTCCATCGGAGCGGCCGACCACGACCGCGCGGGCGACGGCGGGATGCCGCTCGAGCACGGCTTCGATCTCTCCCGGCTCCACCCGGTATCCGCGGATCTTCACCTGTTCGTCGACCCTGCCCACGAATTCGAGCGCGCCACCCGAGTTCCATCGCACCTGGTCGCCGGTGCGGTAGAGCCGCCCGCCCGACTCGGAACCGGCGGGGACGAACGGGTCGGCGATGAACCGCCCCGCGGTCAGACCCGGCCGACGCAGATATCCGCGAGCCAGCTGCACCCCGCCGAGGTAGAGCTCGCCGGTGGCGCCGACCGGAACCGGACGCAACGATCGGTCCAGCACATAGCACCGAGTATTGGCGACCGGGCGGCCGATCGGGATCGAACCCGCTGGTCGCGCCGCGTCATCGCCGATGCCGATGTCGTACAGCGTGCTGCCGACGGTGGTCTCGGTGGGCCCGTACTCGTTGATCACCTCGATCGTGCCGGTGGCCGGGGGCTGCCATCCGGTCAGCGCTTCCCCGCGCAGCGCTTCTCCGGCGATCACGAGTGTGCGCGGACCATCCGCGGCGAAGAGCTCCGACGGCAACAGCGGCAGATGACTCGGCGTGACCTTGAGGAACGACGCGGGCCCGGTAGCCGTCGCGATCGCGTCCGGTCCCTCCGCGCACAGCTCCACCACGCCACCGCAGAGCAGCGGCCCGTAGAGCGGCGTCACGGTGAAGTCGAAGGATATCGACGAGTGCAGCAACGTGCGTCCGGCCAGTCCGGTGAATCGGCGGATGGCCCAGTCCAGGTGGTTGCTCATCGCGCGGTGCGAGACGACAACGCCTTTGGGCACGCCGGTCGACCCGGATGTGTAGATGACGTAGGCGGGGTTGTCCGGTCGCAGCGGGGTGGTTCGGTCCCGATCGGACAGGGCCTCGCCCGACAGGGACGCCAGCCGCGCCGCGAAGTCCGGCGCGTCCAGCAACCCGCGGGGCACGCCCGCGTCCGGGAGCTCCGCGGCCACCGCGCTCGTGGTGAGCACGAGATCGGCGCGTGCGTCGTCGAGCATCAGGCGCACCCGATCGGCGGGATAGGACGGATCGACCGGAACGTACGCCGCGCCCGCCGCGAGGGTTCCCAGCGCCGCGACCACCATCTCGGCGGATCGCGGGACGGCCAGCGCGACGGTGTTCTCCGGTCCGATGCCTCGGCCGACCAGATACCGGGCGAGCCGGTTGGCGCGCGCATGCAGCTCGGCGTAGCTCACTTCGACTGTGGCCGAACCATTTCCGGGTTCGATGAGCGCGGTCGCCGTCGGCGTACTGGCGGCTTGTTCGGCGAAGCGGTCCGGCAGCGGGCGGGCGTCGGCCGGTGCCGCGGTGTCGTTCCATTCGCGCACGACCCGCTCACGTTCGCCCGGTGTGAGCAGGACGAGCTCGCCGATCGGTGCGGTGGGCTCGGTGAGTACGGCGTCGAGCAGCCGATCGAGCTGACCGAGCAGCCGCGCGACCTGGTCGTCGGCGCCCTCGCCCGCCGGATAGTTGGCCTCGACGGACATCTCGTCACCGTCGGTCTCGACCGCGAGTGTCAGATCGAAGCGGGCATCGCTGCCGGGGACATGTCGCCTGCTCACCTGGAAACCGGCGGCGCGCAGCGGTTCCAGCATCGGTGCGCGCAGCGACAGCACGACATTGAAAAGGCGCCCGTCACCGCGCGGCCGTTGCGCGTCGGCGGTTCTGGCGATGTCGTCGAGCTCGACGTGCTGGTGGATGTAGCCGTCCAGGCAGGTTGTCCGGCACCGAGCCAGCAGCGTGGCGAAATCGTCGGCGGGATCGACCTCGGCGCGCAGCGGGATCGTATTGCCCAGGTAGCCGATGACCGACTCGGCGCCGGCGAAGTCACGATTGACAACCGGTGCGCCCACGAGGAATTCGCGTGCGCCGGTGTAGTTGTGCACCAGCGCGGAAAACGCGGCGAACAGCACCATGAAGGTCGACGCGCCTTCGCGCCTGGCGAGCTCCCTGACGCGCCGCCCGGTGCCCTGTCGCATCGGCTGGGCCCGCTCCTGTCCCGGCCCGCCCGCTCCGCCGGAGATACCGGGCAGATCCAGCACCGCGGGCAAGGACGCGAGCTTGCCGCGCCAGTACGCGAGCCCGGCTTCGTCGGCAGCGCTCGCCCCGAGTGCGGCGTCGGCGAACTGCCTGGCCGCTCGATCGTGCGGCAGCGACGCGCCGCCGAGCAGGCGCCGGTAGCCGTCCATCAGCTCGCCGAAGAACACCGCCGTCGTCGCGTCGTCCCACACGATGTGATGAGCGACCACGACCACTGTGCTCGTCGCGTCGCCGGTTCGGATCACCCGGACCCGCAGCGGCGAATCCTTCGACAGGTCGAACGGACGCCCGGCGACAGCCCTGGCGAGTTCGTCGACGCGCACGGCACGCTCCCCGTCGACCAGCTCGCCGACGTCGAACTTGTCGTAGACAGCGGGCAGATCCTCGGCCACCACTTGCACGGGCCGGTCGTCGTCGATGCGATAGGTCGTGCGCAGGATGTCGTGCCGGGCGACCACCGCGTGCACAGCGCGCTCGAGCAGGTCCGGATCGAGCGCGCCGACAACGTCCACGCAGATCGTGACGTTGTAACCGACCGTCCCCGGATCGAGCTGCTGAATCGACCACATGCGCTGCTGGCCCGGCGAGAGCGGGCGTGGAGCATCGGAGGGGGGCGCCGAATCGGTCGGCTCCACTGCGGGAGCTTTGAGCAGTGCGGCCTCGGCCAGGCGGCGATGGAGCAGTTCACGACGACGTTCGGCCAGGTTCGCAGATCTGTCCGCACTCATGCGGGACCGCCTTTCGCTTCCGGGGCAACCGAATTCGGCTGGGCGATCGGCTCCCCCGAGATGGTCATCGGACTTCAGGCGTGCGCGGGTGTCACGGCGTGGAACTCACCGCTGTCATCGTCGAATGGACTGTGGGACATGCCATCTCCTCGATCCGATGAACACCGGGCCCCAGAAGTAAAGCAAGCCTTGCCTAATCATGGCAAGGGGTTGCCGACCGAACTAATCTTTCTCGCAGCGCGAGCAAATGCGTTCGCCACCAACGTGATCCGGCCTTTTCGGGTCACTCGACCGCTTGCGGATCGGCATCGACAGGTCGCGCTCCGACCGGACCGGACAGGCTCGCCCGACGCAGATCCGGCCTGCGCAGCGTCAGGGCAACCACCGCGACAACACAGACCAGGCCGCCGACCACGGGCACCGCGGCCGTCGGCAGAACACGCGAGAGCACCCCCGCGGCCATGTTCCCCACACTGGGAGCGACGGTTCCCTGCGCCAGCCACAGGCTGCCGACCCTGCCCTGTAATCGATCCGGCGTGCGCTGCTGCATCAGCGCTCGACGCAGAATCTCCGACGTGGTGTCCGCCAGACCCGCGAAGACCAAGGCCACCAAGGCAACCCACAGCGATGCCGTGAGGCCGACGCAGGCGATAGCCACACCCCAGACCACGACCACACCGGTGAGCACCACCCCCGTCGCGCGAACCCGCCCGGCCCAACCGCTGACGAACGCCGCCAGCAGCGCACCGGCGGCGGGCGCGGAGTACAGCAACCCCACCGTTTGCGGACCACCACCGAAGTGTTCGGTCGCCAGCTCCGGGAACAAGGCGTACGGCATGGCGAAAACCATTGCCAGGGTATCGATCAGCAGAATGCCGCTGAGTACCCGATCACGTCGGACGAACGAGATCCCCTCGGCGATCGAGCGGATCGGACGCCGTTCCCCCGCGGCCTCCGGCGGCGGCACCGGAGCGAGGAAACACAGCAGCACCGCGCTGATCACGAAGCAGAGGGCATCGAGAGCGAAACACACCGCCAACCCCGGTCCGGCGGCGATCACCCCGGCCAGCACCGGTCCGATCACCGCGCCGAATTGGATCGAGAGGGCGGTCAACGCGGCCGCGGCGGCCAACCGCTCGGGGCCGACCAGGGCGGGCACAAGGGCCATCAGCGCGGGACCACCGAGACCGTTGATTCCACCCGCCAGCACGGCCGCCACATAGACGACCCACAGGTGCGGAGCGGGCAGGGCCGCGTTGACAGCGAGCCCGACGAAGACGGCCACCACCGCCGCACGCGTGGCGACGGCGATCGTGCGCCGATCGGCCAGGTCGGCGACCACGCCGCCGGTCAGCATGCCGACGAGCAGCGCCACCCCGAAGACCAATCCCACCGCACCGACCTGGACCGAGGAGCCGGTGAGCTGATAGACCTGCACGTTCACAGCCACTACGGTGAGGTGCGTGCCCAGCATCGAAATCGCCTGCGCCGCAAGGACGAACCGGAATTCGGGTGCCGCACGCAGCGGTCCCACATCGATGACCACATCCCCCAACCGCACAGGCACCTCCAGCACTCGAGATACGGTGTGGTGAGCCTAACCTAAATTCTGTGGTAGCAAAGGGTTCTCGATCCGCCGCATCGACATCGTTGGGCAGATCGGCTTCGAGTCCGGCGGAATCCGGATGCGTACGAGAGGAATACACGGATGCGGCGCAGTGAGTCGAGCGCCCAGGCCGCGACGGCCGATTCCGGCACCGCGCCCACGCAGGTGGAGCGCGCCGCGGCCACCCCTCGCCGACACACCCGCACGCTCCAGATCATCGCGCTCGTGGTTCTGCTCGGTTCGAGCTGCGTGCTGAGCCTGTGCATCGGCGCCAAACCGATTCCGCTCGACGCGGTATGGAACGCGCTGGTCGCGCCGACCGGCATCGAGGACGACATGATCGTGCGGGAGCTGCGTGCCCCCCGTACGGCGATCGGCGCACTGGTCGGCGCGGCCCTGGGCTTGGCGGGAGCGCTCACCCAGGGACATACGCGCAACCCGATCGCCGATCCCGGAATCCTGGGAATCACCCACGGCGCGGGCCTGGCCATCGTGCTGGCGACCTACGCGCTCGAGATCACCAGCCTGCACAGCTTCATCTGGTTCGGCTTCGCGGGAGCCGCCCTCGGCGCGGTCACGGTGTTCGCCGTCGGTTCGGCGGGCAGGGGCGGGCCGACACCGCTGACGCTGGTTCTGGCGGGCGCCGCGATCAGCGCACTGCTGCAAGCGATCACCTTCGCGGTCGTCCTGCTCGATCAGCGCAGCCTGGACGCGTTCCGGTTCTGGAAGGTGGGATCGATCGCGGTCGCCGGGTTCCCCCTGGTGCTCCAGGTACTGCCGTTCCTGGTGATCGGCCTGGCGCTCGGCCTCGCAGGCGCGTCCGGATTGAACGCGCTGGTTCTCGGCGACGACGTGGCCCGCTCCCTCGGCCACCATGTGCAGGGCGTGCGCGTTCTCGGCATCCTCGCGATCACGATCCTGGTCGGTGCGAGCGTCGCCGTCTGCGGCCCGATCGGCTTCGTCGGCCTCATCGTTCCGCACGTGGTCCGCGTGTTCACCGGTCCGGACCATCGCTGGCTGCTGCCCTTTTCGGCCCTGGCCGGTGCCGTGCTGGTGCTGCTGGCCGACACCGTGGGGCGCGTCGTCGCGCGACCGGGAGAGATCGAGGTCGGGGTCATGTTGGCGCTGATCGGCGCACCGTTCTTCATCGTCCTGGTGCGTCGGCGAAAGCTGGTCCGACTGTGAAGCAGCCCCCACAAACCGGTGTCGCCGCGCAGGCGCGGCTCGTTCCCCCACGGCCCGCGCTACGAATCGGCGCGCTCTCCATGGCTTTTCGCCTGCGGCCACTGCTGCTCGTGCTCGTCGCCGCGCTCGTGCTCGTAGTCCTGTTCGTGGTCAACCTCGGCGTCGGCGCGTTCACGCTGTCCCCGGCCGAGGTCGTGGCGGTCCTGCTCGGCGGCGGCCATCCGGCTGATCGGCTCGCGGTCCTGGAACTACGCCTGCCGCGGGCGGTCGCGGCCCTGCTGGTGGGCGCGGCACTCGGCCTGTCCGGCGCGATCGTGCAGACGGTCGCGCGGAATCCACTGGCCAGCCCCGACATCCTCGGTGTCACCTGGGGCGCGGGCGCGGCGGTCACCGCGGCCATCGTCTTCGGCGGCACCGCGGGTGGCCTGCTCGGCACGACCGGACTTCCCGCGGTGGCGTTGGCAGGCGGCCTGCTCGCCGGGCTGGTCGTGTTCGGGCTCACCTACCGTGACGGACTGGACTCGCTGCGGCTGCTCCTGGTGGGCGTGGGAGTCATGGCGATCGCCTCGAGCATCACCGTGTGGCTGCTCAGCGCCGGCGAGGTGGAGGACGCCAGCCGGGCCCTCATCTGGCTGACCGGCAGCCTCAACGGCCGCGGCTGGGACGACGCCCTCCCCCTCGCGATCACCCTCGCGATCCTCGTGCCACCGACGCTGATCGGGTCACGCACCCTCGACGCCCTGCAATTCACCGACGACACCGTCCGTGCCATCGGCGTGCGCCTGACACCCGCACGCGCTGTGTTGCTCTCGGCCGCCGTGGTCTTCGCCGCGGTCGCGACAGCGGTCGCCGGACCGATCCAGTTCGTCGCGCTGTGCGCGCCCCAGATTTCGCTGCGCCTGGCCCGGCTACCGCGCCCACCGCTCGTGCTGTCGATGTTGCTCGCCGCGATACTCGTGCTGGCCGCGGACATGATCTCCCGCACCGCATTCGGTACCGCGGAATTGCCGGTCGGCATCGTCACCGCGGTACTCGGCGCCCCCTATCTCATCTACCTCGTTATGCGACGGCACCGCGGCGACACTGTCTGAGGTCGTTGATTAGGTTGCATGACGTTACGTCACAATCCGCAGCGGGTTTTCGATCAGTTCCTTCAGACTTGCCAGGAATTGGGCCGCCACGGCGCCGTCGATCGCGCGGTGGTCCGCGGACAGGGTCACGCGAAGGATCTTGCGGGCGACCACTTCGCCGCCATCGAGGCGTAGTTCGTCGGCCGCCGCCCCGACCGCGAGGATCGCGGACTCGGGCGAGTTGATGACCGCGGTGAATTGCTCGATGCCGAACATGCCGAGGTTGGAGATGGTGAAGGTGCCACCCGACATCTCCTCAGCCCGGAGCTTGCGATCGCGGGCGCGGGTGGCCTTGTCACGGCTCTCGGTCGCGATCTCGGAAACACTCTTGCGGTCCGCGTCACGGATCACCGGAACGAGCAGACCGGCCGGGGTGGCGACCGCGACGCCGAGGTGGATTCCCTTGTGACGCAACAGCTTGTCACCCGCGAAGCTGACGTTGATCGAGCTGTTCTTTCGCAGCGCGACCGCGACGGCCTTGACGAGCAGATCGTTCACACTGACCTTGCTGTCGCCCGCCGCGTCCAGCGTCGCGTTGATGCGCGCCCGGAAGGCGAACAGCTCGGTCACGTCGATCGCGCTGGTCACGTAGAAGTGCGGTGCCTGCTGCTTACTCTCGGTGAGCCGAATCGCGGAGACACGCTGGATGTTCGTCAGCGCGACCTCCTCGAACCCCCCTGATGCCGGAACATGTTGCGGCGAAACCACATTCGCGTCAGCTGAGGACGCAGTGATGACGGCAGCCTCGGCGGCGCTGACACGGTGAGCCGCCTCCACGTCGTTTCTCGTGATCCGCCCGCCTGGACCGGTGCCGACGACAGCGGCGATATCGATCTGCAACTCGCGTGCGATCTTGCGGGCGAGCGGCGAGGACTTGACCACCGCGGTCCGGCCAAGGCCTGACGCGTTGTCACTGCTCGAACCGCGCTGTGGCGCAACGACCGGTGCAGTCGAGCCGGTCTCGGACAGGGCTGCGCCGGATGCGCCGATCGACGTCCCACCCCCGATCGCGGAATCCGCAGATACCACACCCGAAGTGCTGCCGTCCCCAACGATCGCGATCGGTTCGCCGATCGGCACACGAACGCCCGGCTCGGCGAGGATCTTCTCGAGGACGCCGTCGTCGTAGGCTTCGAGCTCCATCAGAGCTTTGTCGGTCTCGATTTCGGCGACGATCTCGCCACGGGTGATCTGGTCACCCACCTTCTTGAGCCAGGCGGAGACCACGCCGTCTTCCATGGTGTCGGAGAGCCGGGGCATGATGATGTCGGGCATTACGTGTGTCCTTCGTCTTCCCAGTTCTCAGCGCCGACGACCGACGGCCGCCAGGGTTTCCGTCACCGCGGTGTAGAGCGATTCCGCGGACGGCAGGGCCAGCTTCTCCAGCGGCTTGGCATAGGGCAGCGGGACTTCGGCCATCGCGACGCGGCGAACCGGGGCGTCGAGATAGTCGAACGCGCCATCGGAGATCGATGCCGCGATCTCCGCGCCGATACCGTAGGTGAGCCAGTCGTCCTCGCCGATGACCGCGCAACCGGTCTTGCGGACCGAGGCCACGATGGTGTCGCGGTCCAGCGGACGCAGGCTGCGCAGGTCGATCACCTCCACCGAAACACCCTCGGCGGCAAGGCGTTGCGCGACCTCGGTGGCGACGGTGGCCATGCGGGAATAGCCGATCAGCGTGATGTCGGTGCCCTCTCGGGTGACCGCCGCCTTACCGATCTGAACAGGTGGAAGATCCTCGGGAACTTCACCTTTGGTGTTGTACAGCGACAGGTTCTCCAGGAACAGCACCGGATCGTCGTCGGAGATCGCGGCCTTGAGCAACGCCCGCGCATCAGCGGGAGTGCTGGGCGCCACGACCTTCAGACCGGGCACGAAGGCGTAGTACAGCTCGATATTCTGCGAATGCGTCGCCCCGAGTTGCTGGCCGCCGCCACCGGGCGTCCGGATCACCATGGGCACATTGGTCTGCCCGCCGAACATGCCGTAGATCTTCGCGGCGTGGTTGACGATCTGGTCCAGCGCCAGCAGCGAGAAGTTGATCGTCATGATCTCCACGACCGGACGCAACCCCAGCATCGCGGCACCGATCGCGGCACCGACGAAACCTTCCTCGGCGATGGGCGTATCGCGCACCCGCTTCTCACCGAACTCCTCGAGCAGACCGGCGGTGATCTTGTAAGAGCCTTCGAAGACGCCGATCTCCTCACCGATCAGAAAAACGTCGTCATCGCGTCGCATCTCTTCGCGCAGGGTCTCGCGCAGCGCTTCGCGATAGGTCATGACAGGCACAGTGGGAGTCCTCAGTGGGTGAAGAGCGGATCGGCGGGCAGACGGCGGGAATCGCCCGGCACGGGGGTGGCGTAGGTGTAGTCGAACAGGCTCGACGGCTCCGGATGCGGGCTCGAGTCCGCGAATTCGACGGCGGCGGCGACCCCGTCGGCCACCTCCCGGTCGAGATCGGCCAGCGACTGTTCGGTCAGCACCCCGGCGGCGAGCAGACGCTGCTCCCACAGCACGATCGGATCGTGCTCGCGAGCCGTGGCGGCCGTGTCGGTGCTGCGGTACTTGGCCGGGTCGACGACCGAGTGGCCCTTGAGTCGATAGCTCACCGCTTCGAGCAGTGCGGGTTTGCCTTCGCGGCGGGCGTCTTCGATGAGTTCGCTCGCCAGGTCGCGCACGGCGAGCACATCGGTGCCGTCGACCCGCTCGCCACGCATGCGATAGGCGGCGGCGCGCTTCCACAGATCCGGTTCGGCCGAGGACTTCTCGACGGTGGTGCCCATGCCGGTCTGGTTGTTGATCACCAGGAACACCACCGGCAGCCGCCACAGCGCCGCGATATTGAGCGACTCGTGGAAGGCGCCGATGTTGGTGGTGCCCTCCCCCATCTGGCACACCACTACGTCGTCGCCGTCGTTGTAGTCGATGGCCAGCGCCGCGCCGATTGCCAGGGGAACCTGTCCGCCCACGATGGCGTAGCCGCCGAGGAGGCGGGTCGCGGTGTCGTACATGTGCATCGAGCCACCCCAGCCCTTCGAGGTACCGGTGGTGCGGCCGTAGAGTTCGGCCATCACGCGACCCGGCTCGATGCCCTTGGCCAGTGCGTATCCGTGTTCGCGATAGTTGGTGAACAGGTAGTCGGTGGGGCGCATCGCGGCACCAAGGCCGACAACGGTGGCTTCTTCACCGAGATTGAGATGGCAGTAGCCGCCGATCTTGGCCTGCTGGTAGCTCTGCGCGGTGCGCTCCTCGAAGCGTCGCACGAACAGCATGTCGCGGTAGAGACCACGAAGGGTGTCGGGATCTTCCACCGCGACAGCGGATTCGACGTCCGTCGCGGGATCGGTGGTCTTCGTCGGCTTGCGGGTCGGCGTGCTCCGCGCGGTGGTCGTGGTCATGGTCGAGCTCCTCAACGCTTGCGTGGCGCGATGTGTACCGGCAGTCCGAGTCCGGCCATGGCCGCCTCCATACCGATCTCGCCGAGAGTGGGGTGGGCGTGAATGGTGTCGGCCAGCTCGTCGAGTGTGGCTTCCAGCGAGATCGCGAGCGCGCCCTCGGCGATCAGATCGCTGGCAGAGGGGCCGATGATGTGCACGCCGAGCACTTCCTGATGTGCCTGCCCCGCAACGATTTTGATGAACCCCTCGGCCTCGCCGAAGGTCTTGGCCCGGCCCAGTGCCGCGAACGGGAACTTGGCGGTGATCACCTCGTGGCCGACCGCGCGGGCGGCGTCCTCGGTGAGACCGACGCTGGCGATCTCCGGGTGGGTGAACGTCGCGGCCGGAATGACCGCGTAGTCGATGTGGGCGTCGTGCCCGGCGATCACCTCGGCCGCGGTGATGCCCTGATGTGAGGCGACGTGGGCGAGCAAGGCCCGCCCGGTCACATCACCGATCGCGTATACGTGCTCGACCCCGGTCCGCAGTCGATCGTCGACCTCGATGAAACCGCGTGCGTCCGTGGCGATTCCGGCCACATCGAGGCCGAGTTCAGCGGTGTTCGGCCGTCGCCCGACGCCGACCAGCACGACGTCAGCGTCGAGGTCCTGTGCCGCCGGACCGCCGACCGACACCCGCAGCGCGTCGCCCTCGGTGATGGCGGTGACCGTGGCGCCGGTAAGGACGGTGATGCCACGTTTGCGGAACGACCGGCCGAGCGCGTCACCGATCTCCTTGTCCTCCAACGGAACCAGGCGGTCCTGCATCTCCACGACCGTGACCTGGCTGCCGAACGTGGCGAACAGGCTGGCCCATTCCGCCCCGACCGCGCTGCCGCCGATGATCACCAACCGTCGCGGCACCTCGGTCAGCCCGAACGCGCCATCGGAGGTGACGACGCCGGGCAATCCCGCGCCCGGGATCGGCAGCTGTGCGGGCACCGAGCCGGTCGCGACGATCACGTCGCGCGCGCTCACCCGGCGCACCGCGTTTCCCGCGGGGGCGGCGTAGCGGGGGCCGCCGTCGAAGATCGGTGAGGCCCCGACCTCGTGTACCTCCACGACGGTCGGTTCGACGAAGCGGGCATGGCCCTCGATCACCGTGACCCCGTTGGCCTTCAACAGGCCCGCGACACCATCGGTCAGCTCTTTGACGATGCCGTCTTTGCGTTGCCGCACCGCGGCGAAGTCGTAGCGCACATTATCGGCAAGGACACCGAATTCCGCTGCGGTGGTGAGGGTCTGGAAGACCTCTGCCGAGCGGAGCATCGCTTTGGTGGGGATGCAACCCCAGTTCAGGCACACACCGCCGGGGCGCTCCTTCTCCACAACACAGACCTGCAGGCCGCGTTGCGCGGCACGGATGGCGGCCACGTATCCGCCCGGTCCACCACCGATCACCAATAGATCGAATTCCGGCACTCGTGGTGCTCCTCAGCTCGAACGATCAAACCCATCCACGGTCGTGGCTTGGATCATCTGTCGAGTCTCACGGTCCACAAATGCACAAACAACCAGCCGACAGCCCAGAATTCGAGGCTCGAAAGTGGGCGCAGCGCCCAATCGGTTGCGGTGATGTGGCACTCAGCCGGGCGTACTCACGCCCAGCTCCAGCGCGGCCAAGGCGAGGGAAAGCTCCAGGTAGGACCGCTGTCCTTCCAGCCGCCGACCCAGCAACGAGGAGATCCGCTGTAGCCGGTTGATCACGGTGTTGCGATGGCAGTGCAGCCGCGGCGCGGCATTGGCCGCCGAGCAGTTCTCCTCCAGCCAGACCGCCAGGGTGCGCAACAAGATCTCGTGCTCCTTCGCCGGCAGTTCCAGCACCGGGCCGAGGGTGCGCGCGACCATCAGCGCGGTCAGGTCGGGCGAGCGCAGCAACAGTGCCTCCGGGTAGCGCTGCTCCAACGACACCAAACCCCGGGCTTCCCCCGGCAAGGTCTCCAAGCCGAGCATCGCCAGCGCATGCCCCGTCTCGACGTGCGCCAATCCCTGCACCACCGGCGATGCCGCTGCCCGGCCCCGGATCCGGCTCCGCACCTGGTCGAGCACAGCGGAGCCGTCCCGCTGCTCGAGCGAGACCAGCCCCACCACGGTGTCGACGCGATCGTGCCAGACCGACCGAATCCCCAAGGCCGCCAACGCGGTCTCGGTACCGATCTCCACATTCGGACGGTCGCCGCGCACCGCGACCACCAGGTACCCGCCGTGCGCGGGCAAGTTCAGCTCGCGCGCCGCACGCGCGGCGAACGTCGCGTCGCGCGCACTGCCTGCCAGCAGATCCTCGATCAACCCGTGCCGACGACGCTCGTCGCGACGTACCTGCTCCAGTTCGGTGCTGCGATAGGAGGTGACCAGCGCCGACGACATGCCGTCGATCGCCGACCAGGTGGCCACCCCGATCTTGCGAACCTCGCCCGGCGGGAGCTCGCCCGCCCTGTCGAGTAGCGCCTCCCACACGATCTGACCGCCGAGCCGGAACGTCCGCAACATGACCTCCAGCGGCACGCCCTGCGCCGCGCGATTGCGGCCGATGGCGGCGGCGACATCGTCGCGGTTCGGGCCGGTCACATCGCCGGCGACAATATCGAGCACCCTGGTCAGATAGCGGCAGCACGCATGGCGCAGGTCGTCCCGGCTGACCGGCGAATAGTCGGTCCACTCAGGAATGTCGGTGAAGATCGCGGCGATCAGCTGCCGGGTCAGCCCGGGAATCTCGGTTCGGCACGCGGCCACCAACTCCCTGGTGCCCGCCGAGGGCGGGGTGTGCTTGGGTCTCGCGGCCATACCGCTAGACGCTACGCATTCGGTGAGCTACCTTCCCCAAACCCTCCGCGATGGCGGTGAGCTGCTCGGGGGTCAGCACATCGATGAAGGCCTCGCGGACGAGACCGACATGGCCAGGGGCCGCGTGCCGCAGGGCATCGCGACCGGCATCGGTGAGCCTGGCATTGACGCCCCGGATATCGGTGGGACACAACTCGCGCTGGACCAGCCCGGCCTTCTCCAGCTGGCCGATCTGATAGGTCAGCCCGCTCTTGGAGTTGAACAGGGCATCGGCGAGTTCGCTCATGCGCAGTAGCCCGCCCGGTGCCGCGTCGAGACGGACGAGCACCTCGTACTGGACGTGGGAGAGCCCGGCGTCGTTCTTGAGCTGAGCCTCGATCTGCCGGTTCAGCAACGACCACCCGGCGATGAGGGCATGCCAGGCGCGGCTCTCGTCCTCGTTAAGCCACCTCGGTTGATCCATTACCCCAGCGTAACCCACATTGTTCAAATTCGAATAATGATGTACCTTCGACTATGTAGTTCAAATTCGAATAATATGACCGGAGGGTGAGAGAAGAACATGAACGCAGACAACGCCACCCGGATGCCGGTGCTCTACCTCTCCCACGGTGCGCCGCCGCTGGCCGACGATCCGATCTGGCCGGGCCAGCTCGCCGCCTGGTCCGCCCAGCTACCCGAACCCACCGCCGTCCTCATGATCTCGGCCCATTGGGAGGACGCGCCGATCACTCTCGGCGCCACCACCACCGTGCCGCTCGTGTACGACTTCGGCGGCTTCCCGCAGCACTATTACGAGGTCACCTATCCCGCGCCCGGAGCGCCGGAACTGGCCGAGAAGGTGCGCAAACTCCTGCGCGGCCCCGGCCGATCGGTGCAGGACGCCGCGCACCGAGGACTCGATCACGGCGCCTACGTGCCACTGGTGGAGATGTACCCGGACGCACAGGTACCGGTGCTGCAGATGTCGATGCCGACACTGGACCCCGTCGGACTCATGGAAATCGGCCGGAAACTGGCGCCACTACGAGACGAGGGCGTACTGATCGTCGGGAGCGGGTTCTTCACCCACAATCTGCGC
Source organism: Nocardia sp. NPDC058519 (assembly GCF_042719755.1). Taxonomy (NCBI): domain Bacteria; kingdom Bacillati; phylum Actinomycetota; class Actinomycetes; order Mycobacteriales; family Nocardiaceae; genus Nocardia; species Nocardia sp. NPDC058519. The sequence continues at coordinate 125,932 of NZ_JBHXNK010000018.1, forward strand.
GCGCTGACCCATGACGGCTCGGTGCATCCGGTGATGACCGAGTTCGACGACTGGGGCAACCGCGCCCTGGCCGCGGGCGACATCGATACGCTGCTCGACTTCGAAGACAAAGCCCCCGCATCACGATTGGCGCATCCGCGCACCGAGCACTTCGCTCCGCTGTTCGTCACGCTGGGCGCGGGCGCCGACGACATCGCCACCCAGCGCACCGTCATCGATGACTTCTGGCTGGGTTTGTCCAAACGCTCCATCCAGCTCGGCTGACCGACCGCGTCAGCCGCGTTTCCGGGCGAGCTGAAGCAGGCTCGGGTCGTGGGCGTTGACGAGGAGCAGGCCCGAATCGGGCTGCTGCCATAGTTCGGAGAGTCGCTGGTGGTTGGCCTTAACCCGGTTCCAATCGTGAGCGATGAAGCGTTCCATCGTGGTGAGAGCGGTGGGCACTTTCCCGGTTCCGTCGATCTGGCCGGGATGATAGAAGGCGTCGCCGACGTGAAAGACCCAGTGGTCGCCTGCGTCGACAGCGACCGCGGCGTGGCCGCGCGAATGTCCGGGCAAGCTGATCAGGACGATGCCGGGTGCAATTTCGGTGAGCTCCTCGGCCCCGGGAAAACCGCGCCAGGTCTCGCTTCGGGCAGGGGTGTGTTCGACGATGCTCGGGCGGTGCACCCGATGCGACGACAGATACCGCCCGCGCTCGACAACTCCCGTGGGGTGGACGGCTGCCGCGTTCTCAGCGGCGGTGAGATGAACCCTCGCCCAAGGGAAGTCCGACAGCCCTCCGGTGTGATCGGCGTCGAAATGGGTGAGCACGACGTGGCGAACGTCGTGCGGGTCGAAGCCCAGTCGCCGAATCTGGGCGATGGCCGCTTCCGCCTCGTCGAAAACCGGCCGGACATAGAACCGGGCTGGGCCGAACCGCGCGGCCGGGTCGGCGATATCTCGGAGGCCGAACCCGGTGTCGACCAGGACGAGGCCGTTGGGGGTTTCGACTAGTAGGACATGGCAGACCAGTCCGGCAGGGGTTGCCCAGGGCCGCATGGTGCCGCAATTGAGATGGTGGATCTTCATCCGAGCGCCTCGAGCATAGCGGCCTGCGCGGCGGGGTCCCCGCCGATGAGTGCCGCGTCGATCTCCTGGATCGGGTTGCTGCCGTCCCAGTTCGCGGCGGCGAGTTTGATCAGGTCGAAGATGAACTTCTTCGAGCCGCCGAGGTCTGAGATCTCGATGACCGTGCCCGGATGATGCTCGGTCTGCAGGTACGCGAACCGTCCGTCCGCACCACCGATCTGGCCTTCCTGGCCGACGGTGAAACCGGCGGCGAGTGCCCGGTCGTAGAGCTCCTGGAAGTTCTCGGACCAGTAGGCGACGTGCTGGACGCCCTCGTGGCCTGCGTCGAGGAAGTCGCGATACATCGATGGGGCGTCGTTGACCGGGGTGATGAGCTCGATCTGGATGTCTCCGCTGTTGGCGACTGCCACATCCATCGCCATGTCGGCGGGTTCACCACGGTAGGTGAAGTTCGTGGGCGTAACTCCCTTGAGGTAGAACCAGGGACCGATGCCGCAGGCGGCGAATTGCCGCATCGAGGCTTCGATGTCACGCACGACGTAGCCGATCTGGGCAATGCTCCCCCACATATTCGCCGTAGCGCTGGGGCCGGGTGGGGTGCTGGTGTGGGCGTCGGCGAAGGACAGCACGACTTTTCCGGTGGCCGCGTTCGCCCGGAGTCGGTCTGCCGCGGTCTTCGCCTCTGCGGCAGTGTGAACACTGTCGAGATGCGCAGTGATCCGACCGTCCCGGACCGCCGGGAGCACTTCCGGGACGAGCGCCTGGACAACGTCGCCGAGCTCTGACCTGGTGCGGATGCTGAAGGTGGTGCCGATGAGTTTCTGCCGCCGGAAGGCGATGGTGTCCAGATTCAGCTCGGTCGCCGCGCCTGCGAGACGGCCGATGCTGACGATCCGTCCGCCGACGGCGGTGGCCGCGGGCAGCCGGGCGAACAGATCGCCACCGACATGGTCGAGGGTGATGTCGGCGCCTCGGCCGTTCGTCGCCGCGAGAACGGATTCGACAAGGTTGCCCGTCGTGGTATCGACGGCGACGTCCGCCCCGGCGGCCACCAAGGCGCCCCGCTTGTCCTCGGTGGTCGTCGTGGCGATCACTGTTCCCGCGCCGAGAGCCTTGGCGAGCTGGATTCCCACGAGTCCGATCGAGCTGGTGCCGCCGACGATCAGAACGGTATCGCCCGGCTCGAATCCGGCCTGGGTGACCAGGGCATCGTGCTCGGTGATGAGCCCGACCGGCAAAGTAGCGGCCTCGTCGAAGCTGAGGCGATCCGGAATCGGGACGAGCATTCGGGGGTGGCACAGGGCGTAGTCGGCGAACGCGCCCGCGGTGATGCCCATGACCCGGGTCCCCACCGGAAGACCGGGGGCGAGCAGGCTGGACCGTTCGACGATGCCGGCAACCTCCATGCCCGCGGTGAAGGTGCCCGCGGTCTGACCGGCAGCGGTATAGGTGCCGTCGAGAGCGTACAGATCCGCACGATTGAGACCGGCGGCCATCACCTGAACTCGGACCGCCCCCAATTGCTCCGGACGTTCGATCTCCTCGACAGTCCATTCGGGGCCGTTGCCGCCGATCAGCGCACGCATAGTCATGGTTGTGTTTCTCCTGGGTCGGTCAGTTGTCGAGATCGGGGGCAACGGTGTGAGTCAGGCGCGGGTCCGGCTCTGCACCCGTCATGGCGAGCGCCCCCGCCACGACGCGGGCGAGCTTGAGCAGGTCGGCCGGGTTCTTCTTGTCCAAACCGGCGACGAGTTGTTTGAGAATGGTGAGCTGGTCGAAGTAGATGCGTTCGACGACGAGGTGCTCGTCGGCGTCGAAGAGGAAGTACGCGGTCATCCGGGTGCGGTGCCGGGAGCCGGTCGGTGGAATCTTGCCCAGCGGGCCCAGATGTGTTCCCAGCAACCAGAATTCGGCGATCACCGCGTCGTGGGCGTGACGGAAGGCGATGATCTCGTGGTCCTGGTCGGGGAAGGCGACCCGGGTGTCCTGGTAGTACTCGCGCACCTCCGCGTCGCCGTCGTGGACGGTCATCTGGGCGATGAGTTCGTAGTGCGGATGCGGAAACGTCGACAGGGTCGCGTCCCAGTCCTGGCGGACCTCGTCGTGGAAGTGATCGAGGACGAGCTTCTCGCGTGCGCGCAGCACGTGTTCGGGCGGCAGGGTGAAGCGTGACATGGCGAAACTCCTTCAGCCGTGGATGAGTTGGCGATGGGCGAACGTCGGCGCCGTGCCCGGGTTGGTCCAGGAGGCCGTGAGTTCACTGGACGGGAAGAACTGCAGGAACCGCCCGTCCCGCTGGCTGTGGTCGACGAGGGTCTTCTCCAGGACGATCGAGTTGTATTGATCGGCAGTGGTTTCGATGGTGTTGGCGTTGAGCACGACCTCCTGCTGCCATGACCTCGCCCACGACGCCAGACCGGGCAGCTCGGAATGTTCGGGAGTGAGCGCCTCGGCGGCGATGACGTTCTCGCTGCTCGCCCAGATGCCGGTCGAGGTGTTCAGCAGCAGACTCTGATTGCCGAACACATGACCGGGCGTCTTGACTACGGCGACGCCGGGCCCGAGCAGCACCGAACCGTCAATGGGCAGGAACGCCTCCGGTGGGACGTCGCGGTAGGTGGCTGGCTGGTACCAGGGCCGCTGCAGCGGATGGAGTTCGGCCATGCCGGCGAGCTCGTCGCGCTGCACGATCACTTTCGCGTTCGGGAAACTCGGCTTCGGATGCGCACCCAGGTCGTCCTGGTACGCGGTGGTTCCGACCCAGCGCCGCAGGTCCTGGGTGTGCAGGTGATCGAACATCAGGTAGTCGACGGCGTCGGGCGCGATGCCGAGACGAGCAAGATGGTCGAGGACAGTGCCGTGTTCGCGGACCATCTGTCGTTGAACGAGCTTCGGCGTGCGCTGGGTGAGGTTGTCGAAATACGGGGTGTACCTGCCGAGTTCGTGATCGGAGGGCTCGAACAGCAGCACTCGCGGCGTGCCGTCGGATTCGGTCCACCGGATCACCAGCATCCGGTTGGTGATCGAGAGGAACGGCGCCAGTGCCCGCGATGCCCGGAACAGCCCGAACCGGGTCGGGTACGGCAGCGTGATCAGATCGCAGGTCGTCACGCTGTCCGGCATGCCCGTCGAGGGGAATTCGCGCCGGAATGCCGAGCCCTGCTCCCTGAGCAGGCGTAACCGCGTGCCCGGCCCGCCGTCAGCGTCGGCCGGGAGGGCCAACGTATCGATCGGGGTGCCGATGCCCGGCAGATCCACCACGTCGGCCGAACTCCACGGAAATCGCATCGTCAGCCCCTTTATCCACAGTGTGGGTTTATTGCGGATCAGGCTATACCCACGGTGTGGATTTTTGCAATGGGTTCGGGCAAGATGAGGTCCATGACCGCCAGCGCGCCACGCCGAGGACGTCCGCCCAAGAACGAGCAGCAGCTCTCCCGAGCGGCGATCGTCGAGGCGACGTTGAAGGTGATCGATGCCGAGGGCGTCGCGGCGGTGAGCATGCGCGCGGTCGGGCGAGTCCTCGGAGTCGACGCGAAAAGCCTTTACCACCACGTCGACGGCAAGGACGGGCTACTCGATGCGGTAGCCGAGCACCTGCTGGGATCCATCGCCCTGCCGGATGCGACCGGCGACCTGCGAGCCGACCTCTGGGCGATCGCCATGGCGTTTCGTGAACGCGCCTTGGCTCACCCGCAAGCAGCGTCGCTCGTGCTCACCCGCCAGCTCGCGTCGTTCGAGGGGCTGGCCCCCCTCGAGGCGGTTCTGAACATTCTCCACAACGCAGGGTGCACTCCCCGCGAATCCGTCCACCTGCTCCGAACGTTCGTCGCCACCCTCATCGGAACCCTGCTCAGAGAGGTCGATGCCGGGCCCACGTACGGCACCACCGACACCACCGCCATCGCCCGGCGCCAGGCAACTCTCGAGGGCAGCGAGCTCCCGGCGGTTGCCGCCGCCGCAGAGCATCTCGCCCGATTCGACGGTGCCGAAGAGTACGAATTCGCAATGAACCTCGCGCTGGATGCACTCCTGTCACGGCTCACTCAGCGTTGACGCTCGGCACGACGGGATGGCCGCTGCGGTTACCGCGGGGGTCACCGGTGGAGTTGGCCCACGGCGGCGTAAGCACTCAGATCCCACGCCGCACGGTGGCGTGGCATAGCGAACAGTGCACGTACCCCGTCACCGGCACTGGGGACGAGCGGCCACCGGTGTGGGGCGACCAGGCCCGGCGTGACGAGTCGGTACCCGGTGAGCATGGCCGTGATCTCTTCGCGCCCGCGTGGGTGGTAGTTGATCCCAGCACCGCGCAAAGTTCGGACGGCTGAATGGATCTGGTGGCCGTACACATCGTCGGTGATATGGGTGAACACCATCCACGTCCCTGCCGGAAGTCGGTCGGTCAACGCCGCGACCACGGCGGGGGCATCGCTGATCAGTTCCGCGGTACCCGACACGCACACCGCGATCGGCCTGGCCGTGTCCATCACGGCGGTGATATCGGCGAGGACGGTCGCAGTGTCGGTCACGTCGGTATCGGTGAAGAACCGGTTCGGCCCGGTCAGCAGGGCACGACCATACGTGGCGACGACGGGGTCGTTGTCGATATACAGGGTCCGGGTGGTGCCGCTCCGGCGTCCGGCGATGTCGTGGATGTTCGGCGCGTGCGGGTAGCCGCACCCGATGTCGACGAACTGCGACACCCCGTGACGGTCGATCAGGTACTCGACCGCACGCAGGGTGAAACGGTGCGATTCGGTGATCGCGGGCGTGATCGTGTTCGTTGCCAGGGTGGTGGCCAGCGCGTAGTCGGCGGTGTAGTGGTCCTTCCCGCCGAGGATCGCGTTGTGGAGGCGTGCGGGGGTGGTCCGGTACGGGTCGATCAGTGCGGACGGGTCGGTGGTGGTCAGTGCAGGCTCCTACCGCGTCTGGCATCGATGACGAACTTTGTTGCAGGGCAATGGATTCGACATTCGGTGGAATGATGCTGATCTCCGTTTGATCGCGGCTGTCGAGCCAGCGATTCAGCTGAGCTGCTCGGCCGCGCTGAGTCCCCTTGCACCGCCGGTGAGTTCCATCCTGTCGACACGACGCCGCGATTTGCCCGATGACAGCGGTCGCGGCCAGTTCATGATGTGCATTGCCTCTCCCCACCGTTCTTCCGCGCCATCAACGTGGAAGTCCCTTCAACTGCTTAGACGTCGCGCAGGTGGATTCGGTTCCCTTGCAATGGATATCGGTTCAGCGCCTCGTGGGCGAGGACGTCGCCCACCTGTTCGCACTCGTGCAAACCGTCGCCGAAACCCACCTCACCGACGGCGCCATCGCCGCCGAGGTCCTGGGCGCATCCGAAGACGCGGTCACCCGCGACGAGCTGATCGCAACCCTCGGTATTCGTGCGGGCGACCGAACGCTTGCGTGCTCGCCCGACACCGATCGGGTTGTCTCACTTGAAAACAGGTGACCGTGTGGGGACGGAACGGTGCGGAGACTCGAGGGTGGTTGATCTCGACCGTGGGGTGCCTAGTCGGGCAGCCAGCTCCAATAGATGCTGGTCATGTAAGTCAATCTGACCGATTCCAAGGAACTCGATTCATGCGTAACACCCGAACCACCTTTGCAGTTCCCATCATTGCCATTTTCGCGGCGCTCAGTATCTCGGCAGCCGTGCCGACTTCGGCTCAGGCAAAGCCGGTATCACCGTCCGAACAATCCAAAGAGCAGAAGTGCGAGGACTACCGAAGGATGAGCAACGCCGCTTCGGACCGAGCCTCCGACGAGTACGCCGCAGGCAACATCGAAGAGTCCAAGAAATGGTCGGGTATGGCAGATGCCTGGTACACGCACGCGGTGAACCTCGGCTGCCGCTGGGCAACTTGGCGCGTGAGCGGCCCCGGCGACAGCCCCGACAACCCCCCAGCCGTGAGTCCGCAGCCCTGAATGACTCGACCCCGCATGGCTGCTGGGAATGGCCGCACATCGGCATCACCGTGCACTCCAACGGCACGAGATCATGTCGGGCCGTTGATTTTCGGGCCTGCGGAATGACCGGTTCGAACAGCGCGGTCTAGCCGGACCAGAAGCAGACCAGGTCCTTCTTCACGTTGCCGGCTGCGCGGAGGCACCAAGTGATGCGGCAGGCAGTCAGAGGTCCGATCCCTTGCGATGGTCCACTACTGAGTCCGGCCCGGGCGACATGATGGACTCCTGGCCGTTCTCGGCCCGTACCCGGTAGGGAGGCGTGCCGTCGGGGCCGAGCACTTCGACGATTTCGACAACGTGATCCTGTGCACCGACAACCCGGCCATGCGTGACCAGCCGGTCGCCCTTTGATGCCCGCATGAGTAGCCTCCTTGTCACCGTTCGCTGACCTTCCGGGTTCAACGGTACTGCTCTCAGCTGTTGTTTCGCCGGTATCGACGGAGCTGTTCGGCGTCAGGGAGCTATTTCGGCGCCCGCCATGACCGCTACGAAATCCTCAACTGAACATCGCTTACCTGATCAAGACCGCCCGCGCTTCAACTCCTCCTCGATAATGGCGGCGATCGCGGGATCGGCCTCGTTGTCGGTGTCCTCGACCTCGTGGTCGTCCTCGTCGTTGAGGTCGTCGCTGATCTGGAACTTCCCGCTGAAGTCCACTTTGTCCCACTTCTCGCTGAATGCGCCCATGTCAGCAGCTCCTGTCACTCGTAGTGCACATGGCATGTGAGGCAGATCACTCATGAGGCTATCGGCGGGCCGCAGACTGGGTCAAGATCACAGGGCAACCCGAAAGGGGCCGGTAATGCTCGACGCCGCGGCTCTCGGGATCGCGCGGGTCGCGGCATCATCGCGTGTTCGCGGGCGCCATCCCCGCGCGCTCAGCGGCACGGCCGAGCCGGCTCCGTCAGCAACTCGGCTACTCATCCTCGGCAGCCTGGCGCTCAATTTCTTCCGACCATCGCTGGTTCGACCCACCAGCCGGTCGGTCGCTGCCCGATCAGTTCGAAGATCCGCTGCACGAGCGCATCGAAAATCTCGTCCAGTTCCTGCTTCAGGTCGTCGCGATCGAGAACCACATCACTGGCACGAAAGCAGATCTGATCGATCGGGCGAAACACCTCCGTTGCTGGTGTGTCCCCGACGTACAGCACTGCATCGGGGCGGTTCACCTCGAGATCGGTGACTATCGGGTACCGCTCATCGAGACCACTGAGCTGCCAACCGACTTGGTCGCAGAACGGTCGCAGATCATCGGTCGTCCACGTCCATTCGAACTCGGTGGCCACGCGCACCGCCCGGGCCGCGCGTTCGATATCTGCTCGCATAGCGGGCCTTTCGTCTGTAGGTTTCCGTGAGTACAGCGGGAAGTCGGGTAGTCGACGAGCTTCGTCAGCCCTGACCGCACACGACCGTGAACTGGTATGCGTCGATCTCGCCCCCGTACAGCGCCGCGCTCTGTTCGGCGGTTCGGCTCATCCAGTACGAGCCCACCGGCTCGTGGAGCCGCATGACATACAGGCGACGGGCCCGGCCCTGTTGTCGTAAGTTCCCTCGATGCTCGAATAGCCTTGCACCCGAACGATTTTCATTCGACCATAGGCAACAGCTGCTGCTCGACGTCCCTGCACACCAGCGCACCGCTGAAGGCACCCTGGCCTGACCTTCATGCATCACCTGGCGGTGATGACTTCATCCGGCAAGCGAGCCGACGATGAGCGATCAGCGGGGCTTTTCGAGATCATCAGGAGTTCTCCCAGTCGGACAAATCAATGCCGCTGCGGGCCATGGCGCGGCTGCACAAGGCGTTGAAGAAGTGCTCATCGACATCGCCGAAGAATGGGTGCCCCACCCCGTCCTCGACGTCACCGAACACAGCGATTTCGCTGCCTTTTTCCTCGTCGAAGACGAGGGTCGATGCTGGCCACTGTCCCGACCGAACCTCGTCGAGAAGGATCTGCAGCAGTTCGGTGAAGTTGTCCGCACACACGAAGTGTCGGTCTTCGTTTCGCCCGAAATTGATGATCTGTCCACGAATCCCGTCCGAGTCCGGATCGAAGTCGAGACCGATGTAGTCACTTCTGGCCGGATCCGACCACAACGGAATCCAACCGGGCGAGGTGTACAACGGCCGCACTCGCCCCTCCGCACCCGGCATAGCCTCACAGTCATCCTGCAGGTCTTCGATATCGTCCATCTCGCGTAGGTCAACCCATTCCGACCAGCACGCTTCGATCAGCACCGTCGACAAGAAGGAAAGGGTCGGAATGCACGGCACCGCGCCATCCTCGTCATGCGTGGCGGTATCGGTCAGCCGCTGACCGTTGTGCCTCATCAGCACGGCTTTCACATCGTCCGGAAGACGTTGGCCGAGTACGCATTCGAGCCTGTCGATGTCATCGCGGGCAGCGGGCGGGGCGAGGTTCTCATACGCCCGCGGAACGTTGACTCGCAGCCAACTCACATAATCTTCGAATAGCTCGATCGCCTGCACCACCGGAACATAACAGGCCACACCGACACAGGAACACGCTCATCGCCCCGATCCGGTTGCGCCAGGCCGACATTCGGAGGCGATCGTGGTGCCCAGCGTCGACACCGGCAAGACCGGTCGCACTGTTTCGGGCCAGAATCGCCAACAGGGATCCGTCACCACAACCTTTGCGACTTCGGGTCGCGACTCGGCGACACCACCATCCGCTCACAGTGCTATGTGTTTGTGCCGATTGCGGGATAAACGCCCGGCACCAGGCGGAGTTGGCCGGCACCGCGGAGCCGGCGGCTCGGTCTGCCTGATGCTGTGACCTGCCTCTCAACCGGTTGCCCCTTACATCTATGTGAGGGGTGAGGATTGCCTCAGCGCCCGGAACCACCGGGCCGGTCGGACGAGAGGCAGCAGAAAATGGGGCAGGCATGGGGTTTCAGCAGGTATGGCGGGCCCGAGGTGCAGGAGTTCTTCGATCGTCCCGATCCCGTTCCCGGTCGCGGCGAGGTTCTGATCCGGGTCGACGTCGCCGGCGTGAACCCGCTCGATCACGCGCTGCGCTCGGGTCTGGTCCCCGGGCTCGACGGCGGCCGTCCGTTTCCGCTCGTGCTGGGCATGGAGGCAGCGGGAACCGTTCTCGCACTGGGCGATGAGGTCGACGGGCTCGAGGTGGGTGACGCGGTCTTCGGTCTCGCACTCACCGGTGGCGGCACCTACGCCGAGACGACCGTGCTGTCCGCACCGAACACCGCGCGCATCCCGGCCGGTCTGTCCGCGACGGTGGCGGCAACGCTGCCGGTGGCCGGGACGACCGCGGTGGATGCTCTCGACCAGCTCGGCCTCCCGGCCGGTGCCACGATCCTGGTCAACGGGGTCGGAGGTGGCGTCGGTCTCGCCGTCGCCCAGCTGGCTCTCGCCCGCGAGCTGAGTGTGATCGGCACCGGGAGCGCCGCCAAACGCGAGCACGCCGACGCCATCGGGATGCGGTTCATCGACTACGCCGCTGGAGACGTCGCCGCCGCGGCGCGCGATCTCGCTCCGGACGGCGTCGACGGAATCGTCGACCTGGTCGGAGGCACCGCACTGCGGACGGTCGCTCCGCTGGCTCGGAACCCCCGCAACATCATCGCCGTGAGTGATGGGTCCGTACCCGATCTCGGCGGGCGCTTCATCGAACGCCGCCTCGGCCGCGAGAACCTGGAGCGATCGGCCCGGCTGGCCCGCGACGGAATCCTCGCACCCGTGATCACCGCAGTCCATCCACTCTCCGACGCCCCGGCCGCCCTCGCTACCGTCGAAAACGGCCACATCTCGGGCAAGGTCGTCATAAAGGTGACATGAGCAGCACCCGGTCGGCTGACGTCAAGAGCGGACCGCACACCGACCACTCCCGCACGACAACAACTTCGGTACGGACCTCATAACCAGCACTCGGCCTTTCGGTGCGTCCCGCCGACCTCGGACCGGCACGGCCACTTGGCCTTTCGAGAGGGCGCGCCGGCCGGTTCGGTCAGCGCGTCACGCGGCATTTCCGGGCGTTCGAGGAGCAGGATGTGCGCGACGACACGGAATTCTGCTTACGGGATGGGCCGGGTCCGCAGAGGAACCAAATTGATTGAGCGGCGCCCGCACTGCGCGCAACCCGTCGCTGCCCTTGGGCCTGCGGCTATTCGGTTCAGCCGTGGGTCAATTCCTCGGTCATGCGGGCGGTGATGGCGGCTAGGACTCGAGCCGTGGTGGCCAGATCTTCGGCCGGGACCACGCCGTAGGCGGCGGCCACGATCGCGCCGGATTCGGCGCGAACCTCGCCCACTACGGCGTTGCCTGCGGTGGTGGGCTCGAGTCTGCCGTGGGGTGTGTTCGCCAGTAGACCCTTGGCGAGTAGCGCATTCAGGGCAGTTTCGACCTCGGCGGGGGCCCACTGGGTCAATCCGGCGATCCGGTTGATGTGAGCGGCCCGCTCGACCGGCTCGCCAGTGGCTTGATTCAGCACGATCCACTGCTTCTCATCCAAAGTGGTGCCGGTCAGTGCGCGGACCAGCACCGCGGTGTGGTGCTTCTCGGCCTGGCCGATGATCGATGGAGTCAAGGTGGCGGGGGCCGGAGCTGATCGGGTCGTGGTCACGGCGGCGACGGTGCTGCTCGCGGGCGGTCCGGCCTCGGCGGTCGTTCCACCGCAACCGGTAAGCAGCAATGTCGCACCGATGGCCGAGACCGCTACGCCGACAACCGTAATTCTGCTGTTCATTTCGTGAAACCTCTTCTATATGGATGGACGAACCCGCAACGGTGCTCATGCGCCACCGGCCCACGCTCGCGAAAGCAATGGTCCGGTGGCGAATTCGGTTCAGGCGTTGGCCAATTCCTGGGCCATGCGGGTGGTGATGGTGGCCAGGACTCGAGCCGCGGTGGCCAGATCTTCAGCCGGGACCGCGCCGTAGGCGGCGGCCACGATCGCGCCGGATTCGGCGCGAACTCTGCTCACCACGGCCTTGCCGGTGTCGGCGGGCTCGAGCAGGCCGTGGGGTGTGGTGGCCAGCAGAGCACTGGCGAGCAGTGCGTTCACGGCGGTCTCGACCTCGGTGCGGGCCCACTGAGTCATTGCGGCGATCCGGGCGATGTGGGCGCCCGGATCGACCGGCTCGCCAGCGGCAAGGGCTTGATTCAGCACGATCCACTGCTTCTCATCCAGGGTGGTGCCGGCCAGTGCGCGGGTCAGGACCGCGGTGTGGTGCTTCTCGGCCTGACCAATGATCGAGGGGTTCAGGGTGGTCGGGGCGGTAGCGGTGCTCATTGCGATCTCCTGGTTCGGATGGTGCTCGGCGTCGTGAACGATTCTGACACTAAGTGTCATACGTGCGCAAGTACCAATTCAAACTGCGGTTCTTTTGGGCCTGAGGTTCTTCGCGCGCTAGGATCTCGATATGCCTTCAGACGACCGCGCCCTGCCGCTGCGGGAACGCAAGCGGATCCGCACCCGCCGCGCCCTTGCCGACGCCGCCCTGGCGCTGTTCACCGAGAAGGGTTTCGCCTCCACCACCGTGGAGGAACTGGTCGAGGCAGCAGAGGTCTCGCGCAGCACGTTCTTCCGGGCATTCCCCACCAAGGAGGCAGTGGCCGTCGAGGCCGAGACCGAGCTCTGGACCGGCTATCTCCAAGCCCTCGCCGCGAGTGAACTCACCGGGCCGATCCTCACCGCGTTACGCGACGTCCTCACCGACACGGCGACCGCGCTTCCCGACGACTGGGATGAGCGCTACATCGCCACACGCAGCCTGATCCTGACCGCCCCCAGCCTGCTCGGCTACGTCGAATACGCCCGCTCGGATGTGGAAACCGAAGTGACAGCACACCTTTCGGGCAAACTGGCCCTTCCCCCCGGCGATCTGCGCCTCCGCATCCTCGCCGAGCTGACCACTACGGCCTGGAGCATCGCCGGGCGTGGCTGGGTCGCCGCCGACGGCGCCGGCGGCCGATCCGCGCTCATCACCCGCCTGCACGAAGCCTTCGCCGCCATCCCCGACGCCCTGCGAACAACGGCTCCAACGCTCGCATAGGCACCGGCGCTACCAAGAGTTGTCCAACCCCGCCGACTAGAGTTTGTCGTGTGTCAGGCTGTCGCTGGATGCGCCGTGCTGGATTCGCATGAGGGCCGTCGTGTACGACCGCTACGGCGGCCCCGAGGTGCTGTCGGTCGTGGAGGTCCCAGCGCCTTCCCCAGGGCCGAAACAGGTGCTCGTCCAGGTGCATGCGACGTCGATCAACCTCTCCGACTGGGAGACATTGCGGGGGACGCCGCTGTATTCGCGCATCGGCGGGCTCCGGGCACCTAGGCGCCCGGTTCTCGGATCCGATATCGCCGGACGGGTCGAAGTCGTCGGCTCGGAGGTCACACTGTTCAAACCGGGTGACGAGGTCTACGGCGACAATCTCATGCTCAAGGGCGGGTTCGCGGAATATGCCGTGGTTCCCGAATCGGCGCTGGCCCACAAACCGGTGTCGCTGAGCTTCGCCGAGGCGTCGACGCTGCCACAGTCGGGGGCGATAGCACTGCAGGGCACGGCCGGCATCGCAGCCGGTATGTCGGTGTTGATCAACGGAGCCGGCGGCGGGTCCGGAGCGTTTGCGATCCAGCTGGCCAAGAGAGCCGGGGCTCACGTAACCGGGGTGGACAACGCCGCCAAACTGGCGTTCATGCGCACGCTCGGCGCCGACGAGGTCATCGACTATCGCGCTGAGGACTTCACCCGAACCGGACCGTACGACCGGGTACTCGACCTCGTCGCCCACCGGTCGGTCTTCGCCTATCGCAGGTCGGTCGCGCGTGGCGGCCGGTACCGCTGCGTCGGCGGCACCACGCGCGCGGTGGTGCGGTTGGCGACGGTCGGCGTGGTCGCCGGAATGGTGACCGGCCGCGGGCTCGGGGTCCTCGCGGTGAAGGAAGGGCCCGCGCACTTCACACCCCTCGCGGAGTTGTGTGTCGCGGGACGGATCGGTATCCACATCGACCGCAGTTTCCCCCTCGACGAGACCGCGAACGCGCTGGCCCACGTCGGTGCGGGACGCGCCCTGGGCAAAGTGGTGGTCGAGATCCGCTGATCGGCACCACCGGATGTTCTGCGCCGCAACCAGTCGGTGCCGCTACGGCCGCCGCACCGACATGTTCTCTGCTGTTCGCCCAGAGCAGACTATGAGCAGCTGACGGACGGATACCGCCCGTGGCTACACACGGATGCGGACGTTCGCAGATCGCGCGCCCAGCGGCATTTGCGGATGTAATCGCTAGAGGCGGATCGCCGTACGGACGAGGTCGGCGATGGCTTTGGATCTGCTGTGTGGTGGCCAGGCGATGACGGTCGTGACGGCCGGTGCGTCCGGCACCGGCACGGTGGCGTGATCGTCGCGTAGCTGGGCGCGGAGCGACTCGGGCACGACCGCGCAGGCCCGTCCGAGCGTGATCAGCTGGGTCAACTGGGTGTGGTCGCGAACCTGCGGGCCGGGGCCGTCCGGATAGCTTCCGTCCCGTCGGGGCCAGCGCGGCAGGGGCAGGTCGGTAAGGGCGTTGACCTCGGCCATCGATATGTGGGGTCGGTTGGCGAGGTGGTGCCCCGCGGGCAGGACCACGATCTGCTGCTCGGTGTGCAGGTCCTCGGTGTCGAATCCGGTCGTCGTGTCGTAGGGCCGGTGGAGCAGAGCAACGTCGGCACTCCCGTTGCGTAGCAGTCTTTCCGGTTCGCCGGGTCCGCAGAGCACCACCTCGACTGCGACAGCGCAGGGATCTGCGGCATAGGCGTCCAGCAGCTTCGACAGCAGTTCGCTGGAGGCTCCTGCCTTGGTGGCCAGCACGACACCGGGCAGGTCGGCAGCGGCGCGGCGAGTGCGGCGCTCGGCGGCTTCGACCGCTTCGAGCGCTGTCCGGGCCTCCCGCAGAAGCACCGACCCTGCCTCGGTCAACGTGATCGCGCGGGTATTGCGGTGCAGCAGAACGACTCCGAGTCGCCGTTCGAGCTGCTGGATCGCCCGCGACAGCGGTGGTTGCGCCATCGCGAGCCGTTGTGCCGCCCGCCCGAAGTGCAGCTCCTCGGCGACCGCGACGAAGTATCGCAACTCCCGAGTCTCCACCCTGTGATCGTATCCGGCGCTCACCACGACCAATACCCGTGCGGTATCGCCGCTCACCCAATCGGTCTTGGACGCACCACCCGGGTCCGCAACATGATCAACGGCATGAGTGAACCGACGATCGCGCTGGTGACCGGCGCGAACAAAGGAATCGGATACGAGATCGCGGCGGGGCTCGGCGCCCTCGGCTGGCGAATCGGTGTGGGCGCGAGGGATCGACAACGCCGCGAGACCGCGGTGGAGAAGCTGCGCGCGGCCGGGATCGATGCGTTCGATGTGCCGCTCGACGTGGACGACGACGCGAGTGCCGTCGCCGCGGCCGAGCTGATCGCCGACCGTACCGGAGGGCTCGACGTCCTGGTCAACAATGCCGCGATCACCGGCGGTATGCCACAGACACCCACGACGGTCGACCCCGCGACCGTGCGAGCTGTCGTGGAAACCAACGTGATCGGCGTCATCCGGGTCACCAACGCGATGCTGCCCATGCTGCGCGGCTCGGCGTCACCGCGAATCGTCAACATGTCGAGCAGCGTGGGCTCGCTCGCCCTGCAGACGGCGCCCGGCGTCGATATGGGCCCGGTTCCCGCTGCGTACTCGTCGTCGAAGACCTTCCTCAACGCCGTCACCATCCAATACGTCAAGGAACTGCGCGACACCAACATCCTGATCAACTCCGGCTGCCCCGGTTTCACCGCCACCGACCTCAATGGCTTCCGGGGCGTCCGCACACCGCAACAGGGTGCGGCGATCGCGATTCACCTCGCGACCCTGCCCGATGACGGACCGACCGGTGGCTTCTTCGACGACGCCGGAACAGTGCCCTGGTGACGGGCACACCGGTGCGAACACCCCTCACGCGCCTGTTGAGCGAGTTCACGCCAGTGATAGCCCTTTTGGCGCATGAGCCGCAGGATCCGGCTCGTCCCCGCAATGCCCGAATCAGCCTTCAGGCCATGATATTTCGCCGCGCGTTGGCGAGGTTGGCGATCAGCTCCGCACGGGTCTGGGACTCGTGCGCGACCCAGGCGGGCTGGCCGGGACCGCTGCGCCAGGATTCGTTCAGCGGACTGTTGTCGACGGTGTCGAAGCCGAACTGGTCATACAGTCGGGTCACGAGATCCACCGCCTCGGGAAAGTCGCTCGACGCCGACAACGCCAGCCGGCCCGTAGTTCCCGCTGGTCGACCCGCAGTGGTGATGCGGGGAGCCTGGATGTGGGTGAAAGCCTTGACCACTTTGGAGGTGGGTAGATGATCCTGCCGCAGCTCGTGGACGGTCTTCTCCCCTGATTCGACAACCGGGAACCGGCCGTCGCGCCAGGCCATGTAGTTGTTCGTGTCCAGCACGATTTTTCCCGCGAGCTGATCGACGGGCATATCGTTGACCATCCTGAGTGGCACTGCCACCACGACGAATTCACCGGCGGCAGCGGCTCCGGCGGCGGTCGCGGCGCGCGCTGATGGGCCGAGTTCAGCGATCAGGTCATGGAGAGTCTCTGGTCCTCGCGAATTGGCGATGACGACGTCGTAGCCGTTCGCGATGGCCGCACGGGCGATCTGGCTACCGATTTCGCCCGCGCCGATGATGCCGATTGCTGTCATTGGTGTCTTCCCTGTGGTGGCGGCGACGTGAGTTGTCAGCGCGCGAAGGCGCTTTCGATCATGTGCAACACGGCGCTCTTGGCGCGCAACAGCTCGTCTTCGCCGATGCCCGACTTGTGCAGGAATTCGATTCCCTGCATGACGGTGATCAGCGCACGGGCGGTCTGCTCGGCATCGATGTCGGCGTCGATTTCACCGGATTCCTTGGCCTGGTCGATCTGCCGAACGAACAATTCGAGCGTTCCGGCGTACGCCTGGCAGGCCAGGGCGCGGACCTGCTCGTCCTGGGAGCTCAGCGCCGCAGCACTATTGGCCATCAGGCAGCCTTGCGGCGGCAGATCCAGGCGGCCGCCGTCGTCGAACGTGACCGCCGAGGTGAGTCCGTGCCATGGGCTCGGATCAGCGGCGACCGCCGCCTCGAGCCCAGCGGACTGGCGGGCGCAGTAGTCCTCCAGAATCCGGACGAACAAGTCGTGCTTGTTGCCGAATGCTCCGTACAGGCTCTGGGTTCCGACTCCGGTCGCGTCGGTGAGGTCCTGGACCGACGTGGCCGCGTAGCCATCGCGCCAGAACCTGCCTCTCGCGGCGGTGAGCACAGCCTGCTCGTCGAACTTCCTCGGCCTGGCCATGTCTCGAACCTACCAGTTATGGAGGAAACACTCAATAATTGACAGAACGTGCCGCCCTTGCAATTGTTGATCGATCACTCCATAACTCGACAGCAAGGACGACGCACATGGTGACAGGACCGCTCGCAGGCAAGACCGCCCTGGTGACAGGGGGATCCAGGGGCGTCGGCGCCGGCATCGTCGCACGATTGGCGGCCGACGGCGCACGGGTGGCATTCACCTACGCGAGTTCCACCGAGCGCGCGCAGGCGGTGGCCGCCGCTGCTGCCGCGACGGAAGGCGTCGCCTACGCGATCCGCGCGGACAGCATGGCCGAGGAAGAAGTCGTCTCCGCGGTCGCGCGCACTGTCGACCGGTTCGGTGGCCTCGACATCCTGGTCAACAACGCCGGTGTCGGTAGTTTCACCGAGATCACCGACCTGACGATGGCAGAGATCGACGCGATGCTGACGGTGAACGTGCGGTCGGCCATCGTGGCGATCCGAGAGTCGCTGGCGCACTTGGGCGACGGCGGGCGGATCATCAATATCGGCAGCATCAACGCCGATCGCATGCCCTTCCCCGGTGGGTCGATCTACGCCATGACCAAGGGCGCGCTGGCCAGCCTGACCCGTGGCCTCGCACGCGAGCTGGCCCCGAAAGGCATCACCATCAACAACATTCAGCCCGGCCCGGTCGACACCGACGCCAACCCGGCCGACGGCCCCGCCGCGTCGGCCATGCTCGGCGTGATGGCAGTCGACCGGTTCGGGACCTCGTCGGAGGTCGGGGCTTTCGTGTCCTTCCTCGCCGGGCCGGACGCCGCCTACATCACCGGCTCCAGTCTGAACATCGACGGTGGATTCGGCGGCTGACCACGGGCCGACGGCACGACCGATCACCGGCGCTGGCCGCCCAGCGATCTGGTCGGCCGTGCACCGGTGAAAGACGTCAGGCCTGCGCGTACTCGGCTGCGACGTCGAGGATCCAGGTGACGCCGAAGCGATCGCGCAGCATCCCGAACCCGGGCGCCCACTGCGCCGGGCCGAATTCCTCGATGACGCTCGCGCCGTCCGCGAGGCGTTCCCACAGTGCGCCGACCTCATCGACGGTGTCGCCACGGACGGAGAGGAAGAACGATTCCGAGGTGAGCGTTGTGCCGTTCTCGCGACGGGTAGTGGGCGCGCCCTGAGCGACCGGTGCGTTCGCACCAGGCACGTCGTAGGCCATCACCCGGAAGCCGTTGTCGGCGATGACCTGGCCGAACACCACCTTCGTGGCGTCGGGCAACTCGGCGGGCAGCCCGAAATCGCCGTAGGTGGCGATGGTGGTCTGCCCGCCGAACACCGACTGATAGAACTCGAGGGCCGCGCGAGCCTGACCGTGGAAGTTCAAGTGGGCGACTGTGTTTACCGACATGATGACGAGGTCCTTTCAGCGGTGATCTCGTCACCGGAGGTTCCGGCGACAAATGCCACCCTGTCAGCGGTACAGGACAGGGAATGTCCGCTATTGATGGCAGCCTGGTCACCATGCCGATCGCGTCTTCTAAGGTGACCTCCCGCCGTCTGCTCTCGCTGTTGTCGTTGCTGCAGGTCCGCCGTGACTGGCCGGGCATGCTGCTCGCCCAGCGGCTGGCGGTGAGCGAACGCACGGTTCGCCGCGACGTCGAGCGGCTGCGCGAGCTCGGCTATCCCATTCACGCGGTGAAGGGACCCGAGGGTGGTTATCGGCTCGAGGCGGGCAGCGAGCTGCCCCCGCTGCTGTTCGACGACGAGCAGGCGGTCGCGCTCGCGGTGGCATTGCGGATCGCGGTCGGGACAGGAGCGGGTATCGAAGAGGCCGCCGCACGCGCTTTGGCGACGGTGCGGCAGGTCCTGCCGTCCCGCCTGCGCCAACGCGTCGACGCCCTCGACGTGACCGCCGTCGAATCGGCCGGGCGCGGCGCGGATCCCCAAGTCGACACCGCCGTGCTGCTCGCACTCAGCGCCGCCATCCGGTCCGCCGAGGAGTTGCGGTTCGACTACCGGTCGGCAGCAGGGCAGCACGATCCGGGGTTGCTCCCGGCGCGGCGGGTGCAGCCGCGCCACCTCGTGGTCCGGGGTGGGCGCTGGTACCTGATCGGGTGGGATCCCGAGCGGCAGGATTGGCGGATTCATCGTGCCGACCGGCTGACATTGCGCGTCCCCAACGGGCCGCGCTTCACCCCACGCGAAGTGCCGGGTGGTGACGTCGCCGCGTTCCTTTCGGCCCGGTTCAAAGGCTCCGACACCGCGAACATCTGGCCCTGTCGCGGCGAGGTGATCCTCGACCTGCCCGCCGCACAGGTGGCACCGTTCGCCGGCGACGGAATCGTCGAGGAACTCGGCCCCGCGCGAACCAGACTCCTGACCGGCTCCTGGTCCTGGCCCGCACTCGCCGCGACACTGGCGCGTTTCGACACCGAGATCGAAGTCGTGGGCCCGGACGCACTGCGTGAGGCCTTCGCCGCGTTGTCCAGGCGCGCCGCACGCGCCGCACACCCAGGAACATAAGACTGCGCGAAGGCTCGCCAGTTGGAACACTGCACCAAATTGGTACAGCGCTCCAAACCTTGATACCGTGGAGGCATGACAGCGCGAGCCCACCCACCTCGGCGACGTAACCAGGTGCTCGCCCGGGAGCAGATCATCGATACCGCGATCGAGCTGCTCGACGCGGGTGGCGAGGGTGCGCTGACAGTCCGGGCGCTGACCGAGCGCCTGGCCACCGGGTCCGGCGCGATCTACTACCACGTAGGAGCCAGGGACGAACTGCTGGATGCGGCAACGGAAAAGGTCATCACCTCGGCGCTGGCGACCGAGCCCTCCCCCGCGGTGGCCACGCCCGAGGAAGAGATTCGCGGTGCCGCGCTGGCACTGTTCGACGCCATAGCCGAACACCAGTGGCTGGCCACGCGGCTGACCCTGCAGATCATCCGGAACCCGGCCGGACCGGTGACGGTGGGGATCTTCGAAAGGATCGGCCGACAGGTGGGCGCCTTGGGCGTGCCGCGAGCCTCCTGGTTCCATGCGACATCGACGCTCGTGCACTACATCCTCGGCGCCGTCAGCCAGAACGCACGCATCGTCGGCGACACCTCAGCCATCCAGCCGGATGTGGATCGCGAAGAGTTCTTCGACGCGACGTCGACGGCGTGGCAGGAGCTCGATCCGGACGACTACCCGTTCATGCACGCCATCGCGGGGCAGGCAAGGGAGCACGACGACCGCGAACAGTTCCTCACCGGCATCGCCATCGTCCTCGCCGGTCTGACCCATCTCCGGTAGCTACGAAAGGGATCTCTCATGCATGACGTACTGATCGCCGGCGGCGGTCCGGTCGGCCTGTTCCTGGCAGGCGAGCTCGCCCTGTCCGGCTGCTCGGTACTGGTCCTCGAGCGGGACCAGGAACCCGGCTCACCGTTGCAGGCCCTCCCGCTCGGGATGCGGGGCCTGAGCGCCGGGTCAGCCGAGGCGTTCTACCGCCGCGGCCTGCTCGAAGCGATAGTGACCGCTTCGGGCGCCGACGAGAACGAGATCGGCGCGGATCCAGAAGCGGTCGACGCGCCGGATCCGCGTGGCGTGAGCCATTTCGCGGGCATCGGCCTCGACGCGGCCAACATCGACACATCGGCGCTCCCGTTCCGGCTGCCGAGCCCGGCGATGGAAGCCTTCATCACCAATCTCGAAGCAGTCTCGGCGGTGCTGACCCAGTGGGCGGGCGACCTCGGCGTCGAGATCGTCCGAGGTGTTCCCGTCACCGCCGTGACCCAGGATGACGAGGCCGTGGTTGCCATCGCAGGCGGGCATGAATACCGGGCCCGCTGGCTGGTGGGATGCGATGGCGGGCGCAGTACGGTTCGCGAGCTCGTCGGCTTCGACTTCGTCGGCACCGACCCGCTGTTCACCGGCTACATCGCACGCGTCACGTTCGCCGACCCGCAGCAGCTGCCCCTCGGGTTCACCTTGACGCCCACTGGCATGTACCTGCGCACACCGTTCGAAGGCCACCTGGGCATGATGGACTTCGACGGCGGCGCGTACGACCGCTCCAAACCGCTGACCCGCGAGCATCTTCAGACGGTCCTGCGCCACATCTCCGGTACCGACGTGAAGCTGACCGAGGTCCATCTGGCCTCCAGCTTCACCGATCGAGCCATGCAGGCGACCACCTACCGCAAGGGCCGGGTGCTGCTGGCCGGCGACGCCGCGCACATCCACTCCCCCCTCGGCGGCCGTGGGCTCAACCTCGGCATCGGCGACGCCGTGAATCTCGGCTGGAAGCTCGCCGCCACCGTCCACGGGCACGCACCCGAGGGCCTGCTCGACACCTACACCAGCGAGCGCCACCCGGTCGGCGCCTCGGTGCTCGACTGGTCACGCGCCCAGGTGGCCACCATGAAGCCGGGCCCCAACGCCCCCGCGCTGCGGCAGCTGGTCCACGATCTGATGAACACCGCCGACGGAACAACACACACATACCGGACGACATCGGGCCTGTTCGACCGCTACGACCTCGGCAACGAGCACCCGCTCGTCGGCCGGACCGCGCCGGACTTCCGCTTCGAGGACGGCACCCGCCTCGGCGACCTGCTGCGCGGAGGCCAGGGCGTCGCGCTCGACTTCAGCAGTGACCGCGCGCTGCAGGTCACTGCCAAGGGATGGGCGGGCCGAATCCGGTACGCCGCAGGCCAGGTGCGCAACGACCTCGGATTCCGCGCCCTGCTCATCCGCCCCGACGGCATCGTGGCATGGGTAGATGACGCCGCCCCCGATCGCGACGGTTTCGCGCGGGCCGCCACACACTGGTTCGGCCGCCCAGCCCAGTGAAACCAAAGCTGTTCAGGATTGTCGATCCGCTGCCCAGAACATCCAACCGCCAACATCGGTCCGCGAACCCGGGACACGGGGTCCGGCGCGGACGGATGTCCCCAGATCAGTCTTCGAACACATTGCTACCACCAAGTCCGTATAAGCATCCTGAAATGCCGACGAGCGGATATCAACCGGCGAACTTCGCGGCGGCCTGCGCGGTGACAGGAGTGAAGAGGTTGATCAGGTTGCCGTCGGGATCGCGAAGCAGCAACGACCGGTTTCCCCACGGCATCGTCGTGGGCTCCTTGACGAGATCCTCGACCGTATCTCGCAACCGCCGGTAATCGGCATCGGCATCGGGGACCAGGAATTCGATGATCGCCGTGTGATTGTCGGCTGGGTGCGCGCTGCCCGCAGCGAACAGAGCCACAGTGCGGGTGCTTCCGATCGCGAGGGTGCCGACCGGTGTGACGATTTCGGCGAAATCCGGTGTAGCCCAGTTCGCTTCGACGCCGGTCACGTGCTGATAGAAACTGACCAGCCGCTGGATGTCGTCGGTGATCAGACGGATCGAGACGAGCTTCATTGTGTGCTCCTGCTGTCGGATGAGGCGGAGGTTCCACCGCCGCACGCCACGGTAGAGCCGATACCGGACAGTTTCCGCCCGGTATGGATGCGAGAATTTCCCGATGACGCGCCCCACCGCCCGAGTGCTGGCCCTGCTCGAGCTGTTGCAGACCGGCGGTACTCATACCGTCGGCGAACTCGCCGGACGGCTCGGCGTCGACGAACGCACCGTCAGGCGATACGTCACCCATCTCACCGACCTGGATATCCCGGTCCGATCGGTGCGGGGCCGCTACGGGGGATACCGGCTCGCTCCCGGATACCGAATGCCACCGCTGATGCTGACCGACGACGAGGCGGTGGCCGTGCTACTCGGGCTCCTCACCAGCCGCGGCGCCGACCGGCCGACAGCGGCCGCCCGCTCAGCCGACAGCGCGACGGCCAAACTCCGCCGCGTCCTACCCCCACGTCTGACGGCCCGGCTGGACGCACTGATCAACACCGTCGAATTCACCGCCGACACGCGCCCGGAAGCGGCTGTCGAGACCGCCGTCCTGCTCCGGCTCGCCGAGGCCACCCGCGAGCACCGACCGGTCGCAATCGGGTACACCGACCGAAACGGGCGGTCCAGCCAACGGACCGTGCACCCCTACGGGCTCGTCGACCACTCCGGCCGGTGGTATCTGACAGGGATGGACAGCAACAGTGCCGAACTACGCCAGTTCCGGCTGGACCGCATCACCACGGTGAGCACACAGCCCGGAACGTTCGCTCCGCCCACCGAATTCGAGCCGGCCGCTCACCTGCTGTCCGCATTTGCCAACGCACCCTATCGGCACGAGGTATCGATCCGAGTCCAGGGCACACTCACCCAGGTCCGCCCGCTGCTCCCCGCGACGATCGCGACCGTGCACGAGATCGACTCGCAGCCCCCTGACACCACCCCGTGGGTCCGGATCCGAATCCGCGCCGAACAACTCGACTGGATTCCCGCCCTGCTCGCCGGCCTGAACCGCCCGTTCATCATCGAGCACCCCGACACCCTCAACGACGCCGTACGCGCCCTGGCCCGCCGACTCACCGCGGCCGCCGACGCCGACGCCGATACCGAACCCATAGGTACCAGCCAGGACGACCTCTCCCTACTCCCTACAGCAGCCCCGTGATTCGGCGCGGAGAGAGCGCGGATCGTGGTTGATCGGTTAGACAGGCGTGCGGCCGCGAATCCGCCAGTGGTGCTGAGTTGATCACTCGGACAAAGTATTCGCTGTCGGGTTGTTCGCGGGAGATGGTGGGCGGTAGCGTACGGGCCGGGGGGTGTTCGGGCAGTCGGCATGAGATGCAGAAAGCCGTCCTCGCCCGCCATTTCAACTGTCACACGGGGGTTTTCGAATGTCTCAGATCGATGCGATGCAGCCGGGCGTGCAGTCGCCCTACGCGAACGAGCCCGCGGTTCGGCGATTGACCCGCCTTGCCGGATCCGCCGGAATTGCGCTGGGTATCGCGCTTGTGGCCTGCGCTGTCGGACTCGTGGTGTCCGGGCTGGTCAATCCTGAGTACCTGATCGTCGTCTGCGTGGTCGCGCTGTTGCCCGGGATCCCCGCCCTCAGCCTGCTCACGGCGTCGCGGCGGATTCTGCGTGGCGAGATCAACGGAACGACCAGGGCGACCACGATGTTGGTCACCACGGGCGGCCTCGTCCTGCTCGGAGCGGTGGGCGCCATCATCGAAGGGCCTTGGCCCGCGAAGATTCTGATGGTCGTTCTCGCCATCGGCACTTTCACTACCGCGACCTTCGTCAACCGTGCCGATCGAGCGTTGAAGGGCCAATAGTGGAGGCTCGGTGGGGGTAGCGCCGGATTCGGGCCCGCTCGGCCGTGCGGCTGATCCACACGGCCGAGAAACCAGGAGGCGATCAGTGTCGCGGTGACACCACGATCGCTGCTCGGCTGTACCAGCGGTCGACGGTATTGCCCTCGTTGCCCATGAAGCCTTCCGATTCCAGCGCGAACGGCCGCAGATCCGGTGCCTTCGGCGCGGTGCATAGTTCGTCGCGGTCGACATAGTTGCGCTCAGGTTCGCCAGTGTGGTCGTCGGTACCGACCAACCAGGTCATGGTGGTGGGGTCGTGGCCGGCTTCTGGGTCCACCTGCTCGATCAGGGCAGGATGGTCGGCGGGCAGGACCCCTGTTGGGGCGTCCTCGAAGGGCTCGTCCTCGCCGTCGACTGGATCCCAGGTCTCGTCCACCAGTTCCCACTGGTCGCCCGTGCGTTCCCATCGGCGGTGTCTGCCGACCAGCCACCCCTCATCCTCGAATCGTCCGTATGCCTGGCTTTGCTGGATCTCGGTGAGTGCCAGTGCCACCTCCAAACCAGCCGTGTCGGCGGCGGAGAACAGCATGTCCGCGCGGACCGAGTCGGCGCCTTTGAGCTGCCACCAGTTCAATCCCAGCCGGGAGTACTGGTGGTCGAGCAGATAAACCATTCGTTCGGGGGCGCGATGGTCGGGTCCGCCGTTGCGCTTCCACTGGGGGACCGGGATCGGGACGGTGAAATGCTCGCGCAGCTGCCCGGCGAGTGCCTCGACCGAGTCCGCGGCGCTAGGATCCCCGCCCCGGGGCGCTGACGTGCTGGTGATCAGGTTGTAGGTCAGTGAGATCCGATAGCCCTCGGTGACGGGCAAGACCTCGTGCGTGCAGTCGGCATAGAACGCTACTATCCCGAGCTCGGTGGGCGAGCCCTGATCGATGACCCGCTGTCCCTGGTGCTCGACCACGAACTCACCGCCCGAGAACGCGGATGGCAGCGTCACCACCAGCGTGGCGATCATCCCGTCTGCCTTCTCCGAATCCTGATGCGGTCGGAAGAACTGGCCCTTCTCGTAGACCAGTACCGAGTGCAGTTCCGCCGAGAGTGTGCGCTCCGGCGCCAACCCCAGGCGGTCCCGCAGCGAGTCGAGCAGCGGCGTGAGCATTCTCTGGTCATCGACGGTGACGAGTTCGCGCGGAATCTGCCACGTATCACGGACACTGGGGTCGAGCAGCGTCTGCTCCCCCCGCCCGTAATGAGCGGGGTGCGCGATTTCGCACAGCGCCCGCGCCTGCTCGGCACTGACCGGCAAGGTCACCGCACCGATCCCGTCGACCTTCAGTGCCGGATTGCCACCGGGAACCGTGTCACGTACCGCGAACGATCCGGTCTGACCCACCGCCCCGAGTAGCTCACCGATTGCGTGCAATGTCTGAACTGTCATGCTCTTCTCCCGCAACGTCCGACGGGGATCGCCGGACCCCGCAGGAATCTTGACAGAGGTGTCGGACATGTGATGACTGAGCCGACTAAGAAATTCGCGTGCTGACCGAGCAACAGTCGCGAGGATGGTGGGATGCGCTTCGCTGTCCCCGCTGCACGGGGCACTTTGCCGCAAAATGTTTGTCCGCCAACAACTCTCTGATGCCCGATGGTATGGCGTGTACTCGGGTTGGGTGGTTGAGTGGGATTCATGTGTCGTAACGACCTCGTCGGTCAGTGGAGCGTCGAGGTCGGGTACTACTCGTCCATGGAAGACGAGGTAGTCACCTTCTGGCCCGATGGAACCGGGACAGTCGAGTACATGCGGCCCGACTTCTCCGACTGGATCTTGTTCCGTTGGTCGAGAACTCGACCGACTCGGGTATTGCTCCAGCCGTACCGGACTCTTCTGGAAGAAGACGGCAAGATCGTCGCGGGCGATGAGATCCCGCAAGCCGTCGAGGTTCAGTACGGCATAGAACTTGAACCGCGTCCGTTGTTGGAAGCACCGGTGCCCGTTCTCTATCTGGAAGACGCGGGACTGTTCGCGACTCATACCGGTTTCGGGCTTCTGACCGCTGAACTACGCGACGACATGCGGTGCCCCGAACTGCCGCCAGGCCACGAGGCACATTAAGCCAGTTCAGGAGCATATTCCGGGTTCTGTCGCGAAGCACTGGTCGCCTATGTCTGCTTCTGTGCGCCTGGACCTGCCCCTGTTGTGTCACCGTCGAGTCCTGATCGATGGGGATGCTCGGTGGCGTCGCAGCACCACTAAAAGAGGAAAATCAAGAACCCGAAGCAAGCCACTCCTGCGCAAAGCAGAACCAGCAACAAAGTACTGACGAACACCGAGCAGCAGAAGAGCACCCAAACAAACCGAGCCTTGCCATGCGCTGCTGGTCGAACCCCATCCTTCCTGCCGGGGGCAACCTCTAGCTCGACGACACCCACCTTGCTGGCCGCAATCCTCACGAGGATCGCTTCGGTTCCGCCTCCATGCCCGACCTGTTCACTCTCACCCACGCCGCCAGATTGCCACAGAACAGGAAACCTAGTGGCTGATGGCAAGGCGCTACATTGTTGCTGGGCGCGCGGTCACGAACGTCCGCATCTGCCGCGACCCGCGCGATCCCGAGGGCCGCGGCACCAGTCACCCAACGCACTCTTCTGCCGAGCGAGTGCGTCTTCCTAGCCCGCCGACGCCGAGTTATCAACATCGATTCAGCGCGGCCTACTCGGAAATGCGACGGGCAAGATGGGCGCGGCGCGCCATTCAGACTGGCCGAAGACGTTGAGACAGGATAAGAGTGTGGCGCTGACGCAACAGTTCGTTCGGGTTTCCACCGGGCAGCTGGCTCTATGCCAGTCATCGGTCGACGAGGTCGACCGACTGTGCTCCTTCGAGGGCGCACCTGCGTCGGACTATCGAGACCTCGATTGGGCAGGGGCTCCTCTGTTACGCGTATTCGAACTGTCAGGAGTCGACGCCGAAACCCTGGCCACAATGCGGCACGCGCTCGACGGACACGAGGAGCTCAATCTCGAGTACCGGGGCCACCCGAACACGATATTGGTGCACCCGGTGACAGTAGTCGCACCGTACACGGTTACCCAGATCGCAAAGACCATGGCAGAGACTGACTTCCGAATGGTCTCGGCAGCACTGCCCGAGGGGTCAAGTCCAAATGCGTGGTGTAACGGGATGATCCCCGCGTGACCGCAGTTGGTCAGGCGGTCAAAGCTTCAACCGAGTCTCCTTCCTGCCCG